>JAKSUY010000003.1 GCA_024408495.1 Bacilli bacterium | reverse complement strand
GGTCGTGACCGTAGAACTCAAGCGATTCTACCTTTAAGAGGTAAGATTCTTAACGTGGAAAAAGTTGATCAACAAAGAGCGTTTGAAAATGCTGAAATCGGAAATATGATTATGGCCATTGGAGCAGGTGTTGATCCTGAATTTGATGTTACTAAGATTCGTTATGACAAAGTTGTAATTATGACCGATGCTGATGTTGACGGCAGTCACATTAGAATCTTGTTATTAACCTTCTTCTTTAGATTTATGAAATCTTTAATTACGGAAGGTCACGTCTATATTGCGCAACCACCGTTATATAAAGTTGAATACCATCAAAAACCGTATTACTGCTATAACGATGCGCAACTAGAAGAACTCAAAAAGAAATTACAATTAAAAGCTGGTTATCCATTCCAACGCTATAAAGGTCTTGGTGAAATGGATGCTGAGCAATTATTTGAAACTACCATGGATCCAAAAGCAAGAAAGATGCTTCGTGTAACAATTAAAGATGCGATGTTAGCGGATCAAATCTTCACCAACTTAATGGGTGATGATGTTATGCCAAGAAAAACATTCATCCACGAGAACGCGAAGTTCGTTAAGAATCTTGACTTATAAAGGAGGACTTAGTTTATGGCAAAGAAAAAAGAAAAGAAAGTTGAAGCCGAAGTTAAAGAAGAAGTTAAAGTTGAAGCGACCGCCTCTACTGAAGCGGAAGCTGGTATTGTTCCCGGACTTCAAGATGTCGATATCTCTGATCAAGTTCAAAGCGCGTTCCTTGATTACGCGATGAGCGTTATTGTTGCACGTGCAATTCCTGATGTACGTGATGGTATGAAACCAGTTCACCGCCGTATTATTTATTCCATGTTTGAAAGTGGCACCACCCCTGATAAACCACATAAGAAATGTGCACGTATCGTTGGTGATGTCATGGGAAAATATCACCCACATGGTGACGCCGCGATTTATGGTGCGGTTGTAAGATTAGCGCAACCATTCGCAATGAGAAATATTCTCGTTGATGGTCATGGTAACTTTGGTAGTATTGATGGTGATGAGCCTGCGGCTTATCGTTATACAGAAGCTAGACTCGCTAAGTTAGCTCTACAAATGGTTAGAGATATTGATTGCGATGTTGTTGATTTCATGGATAACTACGATGGCGTTGACCAAGAACCAACCGTATTACCTTCTCGTTTCCCGAACTTACTTGTTAATGGTAGTAGTGGTATCGCGGTTGGTATGGCAACCAATATCCCTACTCATAACTTAGGTGAAGCAATTGACGCAACTATAGCGATTGCTAAAAATCCTGAATTAACTACATTAGATATTATGGGCATTATGCCTGGTCCAGACTTCCCAACTGGAGGTACTATTTTAGGTCGCCAAGGCATTAAAGATGCTTATGATACCGGTAGCGGATCAATTGTGATCCGTTCGAAATGTCACGTAGAAGAAAGCGAATCTACTGGTCGTAAACGGATTATTGTTGAAGAAATTCCTTATGGCGTTAATAAAGCAAGATTAATTGAATCAATCGCGGAACTTGTTAAAGATAAAGTAATTGATGGTATTACGAACATTCGTGATGAATCAAATAAAGAAGGAATCCGTGTTGTTATTGATGTAAGACACGATTGTATTCCAGAAGTTATTCTTAATCACTTATATAAATTAACTCAATTGCAAACGACTTTTGGCATCATCTTCCTCTGCTTAGAAAACGGTGCACCAAAAATCTTACCAATTACCGCAATTTTAAAAGATTATCTTGAACATCAAATCGAAGTTGTTGCTAGACGTACTAAATTCTTATTAAAGAAAGATGAAGACCGTAGACACATCGTCTTAGGTTTATTAAAAGCGGTCGATAATATTGATGAAGTTGTCCATATTATTCGTCACAGCGCAACTCCAGAAGAAGCGATTACTTCTTTAATGAATAAATTTGATTTCTCTGAACCGCAAACTCAAGCAATTTTAGCCATGACATTACGTCGTCTAACCGGGTTAGAAAAAACCAAACTTGATGAGGAAAAGGCTGAACTTGAGCAACGCATTAAAGATTATCAACATATCTTAGAGAGTAGAGGTAACGAAATCGAAGTCGTCATTAAAGAACTTGAAGAAGTTAAACAAAGATTCGCTGATGATAGACGTACTGAAATTAGTGACTCGCTTGGTGATATTGATGATGAATCACTCATTCCACAACAAGATATCGTCGTAGTTATCACTCAAAACGGTTATGTTAAGAGAATGACAACAGATACTTTTAGAACTCAGAATAGAGGCGGTCGTGGTGTCCGGGGTGTGACGGTTGGAGATACCGATTTAATTCGTTTACTCTTACACACCAAGACTCATACAAACTTATTATTCTTCTCTAACAAAGGTAAGGTTTATCGTATTCGTGGCTATAAAGTTCCAGAAGGCGGAAGAATTTCAAAAGGCATTCCAGTCCAAAATTTACTTAACCTTGAAAAAGAAGAAAGAATCATGTCAATTATTGACTTAGGTGATAACACTGAGCCGCAAGGATTCCTAACTTTCTTTACTCGTAATGGCTTAGTTAAGAGAACTCCAATTGCGGAATATATTTCTATTCGCCAAAACGGTAAGATCGCAATCGGTTTACGTGAAGGTGATCAATTATTAGATGTTAAACAAACTAATGGCGAATGTATGCTTGGTATGTCGAATGCTAAAGGCAAGATGGTTAACTTCCCAGAAACTACCGTTCGCCCAATGGGAAGAACCGCTACCGGTGTTAAAGGTATGAATGCAACTGGCACAACTGTTGTAAGTGCATCAACTTCCTTAGAAGGTCATATCGTCTTAGCCATTACTCAAAATGGTTATGGTAAGATGACCGAATCTAGTGAATACCGTCAAACCAATCGTGGAACTAAAGGTGTCTTAACCTTGAATACCACACAAAAGAATGGTCGTTTAATTGCTACTAAACAAGTTAACGGTGACGAAGATTTAATGATTATCACTACTGGTGGTATTGTGATTCGTGTTCCAATTGCTCAAATTAAATTAAGCGGTCGTAACACTCAAGGCGTACGCGTAATTCGCCTTGAAGAAGGCCATAAAGTAGTAGGTGTTACTGTTATTCCTCACGATGTTGGTGGTGGTGAAGTTGATCCAAATGCGGGTGAATTACCAGCCGAAGGCGTGAGCGAAGAAGAAATCAAAGCCGCTGTAGCGGAAGCGAAAGCTGCTGAACCTCAAGAAGAGGAAGAAAAGGAAGAGAAAGTAGTTTCTCCCGACGAAGTAGCATAATCATGAAAGCACTTATCTATGCGGCTACTCATAAGCATAGAGCACGTGAAGAAGAATGCTTAATAAAATCAATCAAGGGTAGCTTAGAACTAGTTAAAACTCAATATACGCGCGATCCATTCGATGATTTTGATGTTGCTCATTTTTTAAACTTCCCTGATTTAAGCAAAATTAAAGATTTAAAAAGAGATCATATTCCAGTTGTAATGTCTGCGCTATACTGCGAGAACGAACGCGAATCAATGTTAGCGGAACCGCGTAAAGAAAAACGTAAATTAAAAGATAATGCTAGAAAATGTTTAAACGAAGCGGATCTAGTTCTAGTGCCTAGCGAGATTAGTAAAACGTTCTTAGAGAAGGAAGGGGTTTTAAGTAAGATTAAAGTATTTCCTGCGCCTGTTAAATTAGCTAGATTTAAAATGAGCGAGAAAAAGCAGTCTGAATTAGTAAAACGTTATTTTAGAAAGAGAAAAGAGCAACCTTATGTGCTTTGCATAGGAGATTATTTGAATAAAAAAGATATGGATAATTTCTTAGAAGTAACCGAGCTCGCTCCATTCGTTAAATTCTATTTTCTAGGTGCCAATTACTCACTTATATTAGCGGGAAAATACATTAAGCTTACTCCCGACAATGTAGTATTATCAACTTTAGTTGATGATGACACATATCGCGCGACATTAATGAAGGCGAAAATGTTATTAGTATTAAACGACTTTAAAGCGGATGCTACTAATGTTCATGAAGCGATGGCTGCTAACACCCAAGTAGTTGCATATCTTAAAAATATGAAAGGTGATTGTTATCTTAAAGATGGTGTTAATTGTTACGCTAAAAAAGGTATTAATGAATTAGTGGATACGATTGATTTATTAGTAAAAGGTAAATTAAAAAAGACTACCGAAAGAGCGTATAAAGAAGCACAAGAATATTCATTAGAAAAAACAGGAAAACGTTTATTAAATATTTATCGTAATTTATTGAAGGAGAAACAATTATGATTGATGTAAAGCTAATTATTGAAAAACCTGAAGAGGTCAAAAAGGCTCTTGCGAAAAAGCTTTGGGATTTTGATCCAAACAAGGTCATTGAGCTTGATAAAAAACGGAAAGAATTAATTAAGCAAACGGAAGCTAATAAAGCTGAACAAAATAAATTATCCGCGCAAGTTCCTCAATATAAAAAAGAAGGTAAAGATCCTAAAGAAATTTTTGCTAAAGTTAAAGAGCTAGCGAGCAAAAATAAAGAAGGAGAAATTGAACTTAAAAAAGTTGAAAAAGAGATCTTTGATATTGTCGCTGAATTACCAAATTTACCCGATGATGACTTACTTCCCGGGGGAAAAGAAAATAATAAAGTCATTAAAGAAGTTAATCAAAAGCCTAATTTTAATTTTAAAATTAAAGATCATGTTGAGCTTGCTAAATCATTAGGATTAGTTGACTATGATCGTGCGGCTAAAATTAGCGGTGAAGGTACATGGATTTATACCGATGAAGGTGCCGAACTTGAGTGGGCGTTAATTAACTATTTTATTTCTACTCATTTAAAGAACGGTTATCACTTCATTCTCCCACCTCACATGTTAAACGAAGAGAGTGGTTTTGGCGCAGGTCAATTCCCAAAATTTAAGAATGCGGTTTTCCACGTAGAAGGCAATAATAAATTCTTACTTCCAACCGCTGAAACCGCATTAGTAAATTATCATCGTAATGAAATATTAAAAGAAAGTGATTTACCAAGAAAATATTTTGCCTACACTCCGTGTTACCGCCAAGAGGCTGGTAGTTATCGCACGGAAGAAAGAGGTATGATTCGTGGTTATCAATTTAACAAAGTAGAAATTGTTCAATACACGACCGAAGAAGGTAGTGACAAAGCGTTTGAAGAAATGATTAATGTCGCAAGCGGCTTAGTAGAAAGATTGGGTTTACATTTTAGATTATCTAAATTAGCGGCTGCGGATTGTTCACACTCAATGGCCAGAACTACCGATATCGAAGTATATTTACCAAGTATCGGCATTTATAAAGAAGTTAGTAGCGCATCTAACGCTCGTAGCTATCAAGCACGCCGTACTATGGCCAGATATAAAGATAAAGACGGCAAAACTCATTATTGCCATACACTTAATGCTTCAGGCTTAGCGACCTCTCGTTTATTCCCAGCTATTTTAGAGCAATTTCAACAAGAAGATGGAAGTGTAATTATTCCAGAAGTCCTTCGCCCGTTTATGGGCGGAAAAAGCAAACTTACCCCAAAAAAGAAATAAATGATATTATAATAACACCGTCATAATTAAGAACTATGAACCTGGTCAGGATAGAAATATAGCAGCCATAAATAGACCTCTTAATGTATGGCGGTTTTAAATTTATGAACGATATTAAATTTATGAAAATAGCCTTAGAAGAGGCGAAGAAAGCAGCAAAAGAAGGTGAAGTCCCGATTGGTGCTGTTTTAGTTAAAGATAACAAAATTATCGCTAAAGCGCATAATTTAAAAGAAAGTAAATTAGATGCAACCGCCCATGCTGAAATATTAGTAATTAAGAAAGCTAGCAAGAAATTAAATAATTGGCGTTTATTAGATACAACTCTTTATGTAACGCTTGAGCCGTGTGCTATGTGCGCTAGCGCTATTTCTCAAGCTAGAATTAAACGTTTAGTCTATGCTCTTGATGATAAAAATAACGGAGCAATTAAAAATGGTATCAAACTCTATAAACAAAAAAGCATTAATAAACCACCGTTAGTGACTAATAACGTTTTAGCTAAAGACGCTAAACAAATATTACAAAAATTCTTTCAAGAAAAACGAAAATAATATTTGACTTAATTTATTAATAAACTAATATAGTTATACAATTTAGAATAAATTGTTTTTCTTATTAAGGAGCTAAATAGATGCTTAAATTAAAAGACATTAAAAAAACTTATGTCGTTGATAAACAGCATTTTCCTGCGCTTAAAAACATTAATCTATCTTTTCCTGATAAAGGTTTTGTTTCGATTTTAGGTCCGTCAGGATGTGGCAAGACGACACTATTAAATTTAATTGGCGGTTTAGATCAATATACATCTGGCGATTTGATTATTAACAACAAATCCACTAAAAAGTTTACTGATCGCGATTGGGATGCATATCGTAATAAGCGTGTTGGTTTTGTTTTTCAAACTTATAATTTAGTTCCTCATCTTACAGTGCTAGGTAATGTTGAGCTATCAATGACCTTAACCGGTATGAGCAAGAAAGAAAGACAAAGAAAAGCTGCTTTAGCACTTAAGCGAGTTGGCCTAAAAGATGCCCTTAAGAAAAAACCAAATCAATTATCCGGCGGTCAGATGCAAAGAGTGGCCATTGCTCGTTCTTTAGTTAATAATCCTGAAATTGTTTTAGCAGATGAACCGACTGGTGCGCTTGATAGTGTCACTAGCGTTCAGGTCATGGAGATTTTAAAAGAAGTCGCTAAAGATCGTTTAGTAATCATGGTTACCCATAACGATGAACTTGCGAAGAAATATTCTACTAGAATTATTCGTTTAAAAGATGGTTTGGTGGTAAGCGACACAAGCCCTTTAAGAGGTGTTAGTAAAAAAGAAATTAAGGAATTAGAGCAAGAAAAGAATAAACATACTCATATGTCTTTTTTAACCGCACTAGGGAGTTCCGCGAAGAGTTTAGCAACTAAGAAAGGTAGAACCATAATGACAGCAGTAGCCGCTTCGTTTGGTATTATCGGTGTTGCTCTTGTGTTAGCGATGTCTAACGGATTCCAGGGTTATGTAAATCGAGTAGAAGCTGAAACCGCTAGCAGTGTACCTATTACCATATCTCCATTTGTTACCACACAAGTTCAACAAATTGATTTACCAAATCCTTGGCCGAGCGAAAAAGAAATTAAACCTTATGATGAAGACCTTAGTCAATTGGTAATTATTCATCGTAACCATTTAACAAAAGAATATTCTGATTATGCGAAAGGTTTACTTAAGGCACCGAGCAATTATGCAAGCAGCGTTCTTGAGAATCATGAATATTTAGATTTTAATATTTTTGCAAAGAGAGATAATGGCGAAGTAATTAAAGTAGATCAATTTAAAGCGGCAGGCGCTGGTGGTTCTATATTATCCGGAGTTACTAATTTACCATCAACTATTTTCCACGAACTTTATGGTGGTAGAGATTATATTGAATCTCTTTATGACGTTGTTGAAGGAACATATCCTAAAGATTTGAATTTAGATGATAGAACAGTCGATGTATGTTTAGTTTGTGATCGTTATAATCGCGTTCCAATGTCAACTTTGTATGCGCTAGGACTTTCTGACACCGATAAAGCTAAAGAAGGCGAAACAATTAGTTTTAGCGATATTATCGATAAAGAAGGTGAATATAGATATAAGGCATTTGAGCCGAATGATCTTATTGATTTCGTAGGCAATGTAGAAGGACAAAAAACCGAAATTGAAATTCCTTACACTGAGCGTTCGGATTTTATCAAATCTTTATCGATTCCAGGTGAAGAAACGTTGAACCTCCCATGGTTTGTACAGTCCACTCCATATTCTGAGAAATCCATTACCCTTTACGGAAATATTGCGCAAGAAAATAATAAAGATGTAGCAGACGCTAGAAAAAGACTTTTTAACAATGAAAAATATAAGCCGATTCAAATAAGAGTTTCTGGTATTATTCGTCCTAAAAGAAACACATTAATCAATTTAATGCCTGGGAGCATTTGCTACCCCGCTTCTTTAAAAAATCACTATGTAAACGATTTAAAAGAACAATATGACGAATATAACAACGTTGCAAAAAATAATTACTACATTGATGTGCAAGCTGCAACAGATATAGATGAAAAGTATAGATTCCCCAAAGCAGTTGTTAGTTTATTAGAAGGAATAAATTACGCTTATCAAGCTGCTAATACTAACTTACTTACATCGCTTCTAGATACTCAAAAATATTTTAAATTCTATAGTTTATTCGCAAACGTTTATAACGTGAAAGATAAAACGCAGTTTACGGATTTGCCAGATATTGCAACCGCAAACTTTAGTAAAAATTACAGCAGAAGCAATTATCGTTTTGCTAGTGAGTTTGACAATAAGTCCATTTCATTCGATGAAATCGATTTTTCTAAAATTGGCATGGAAGGTAAATTGTTCATTCCTAAAGCAGAATCGTATGGTGAATTCCAAGACCTTACTGCTTATTGTAGCGGTTATTCAACCATTACTTCAGTATTAGTATTCCCAAAAAGTTTATCCGCTAAAAACGAAATTTTTAAATACTTAGATGCTTATAACACTGATAAAACAGAATCGGCCAAAATAATATACGCTGATTTAGCAGGTAGCCTTACTGATGCTTTAGGAACAATGATTGAAATTATTTCTGTTGTTTTAATTGTATTCTCTTCTGTTTCGTTATTAGTGTCCTGTGTTATGACTGGTGTAATTACATATACGTCCGTGTTAGAGCGCACTAAAGAAATAGGTATACTACGTGCAATTGGCGCACGTAAGAAAGATGTAGGACGACTATTTGAAGCTGAGTCAGTGATTATTGGAGGTATTGCTGGACTAGCAGGTGTATTATTTACCTTCATCGTTGAATGGCCAATTAGTTTAATTATTAATGCACAATTCCCTGAACAACGAATAGGTATGATTTGTAACCTTAGTCCATGGCATGCGGTTATCCTAGTTATTATTTCAATCCTATTAACTTTTGTATCTGGTTTTATCCCAGCAAGAAAGGCTGCTAATAAAGATCCAGTAGTTGCGTTAAGAACGGAGTAATATGTCACTACATAGAAAAGCCAATAAAATCGTTAGCGATATCAAAGAAGCAACTTTCTATGAAGTTACTTACGATAAAGGTCTTTCTAATGAGCAAGTTAAACAAAGAATTGAGGATAATTTAGTTAATCGTCCTAAAAAAACAGTCACCAAAAGTTATTTTGAAATTATCTTTAAAAACGTTTTTTCAATTTTAAACATTCTACTTTTTATCGTAGCAGGGTTCATGATTTATCTTGTTGCGTTTGAAGGTAGAACCATTACTCGTTTATTCTTCCTAGGTATTTTAATAATTAATATTGGAATCAGTTTATTCCAAGATATTAAAGCTCGTGTTTTAATTAGCAGGCTTTCTTTAGTTTCTAGCCCTCGCACCACAGTCATTAGAGATGGTGAAGAAAGGGAAATTCCGTTCAATGAAATAGTATTAACTGATGTTATTAGAATTAAAGCTGGGGATACAATTCCTTGTGATGCAACGATATTGCACGGCTCGGTTAGAGTAAACGAATCGCTTCTATCGGGTGAGATGGACGATGTCTTAAAGTATAAAGGCGCGACAATATACGCGGAAAGCGCAGTCACTTCTGGTTATGCTTATGCACGTGTAGATAAAATTGGTAGTGCGAATTATGCTTCTCGTTTACAAGAAAAAGCTAGAGCGTTCTCTCGTCCTAAAAGTCAAATTTTAACTTCGCTTACTTATATCATTCGCGCTATTTCTATTATTGCAATTGCGATTGGAGTAGCAGAAATGATTTCTTATCCTCTGCTTGGTAGTAGTTTTGTTAAGTGCGTTGATTTAATCGGATCTTCTGTAGTAGCGATGATTCCAATTGGAATGTATTTAATGACATCTATTACTCTAACGGTTGGAGTTATTCTCTTATCAAGAAGAAGGATGTTAGTTAGAGAATTATATTCAATTGAAATGCTTGCAAGGGTTAATGTTGTATGTCTTGATAAAACCGGAACTTTAACCGATGGCAATATGAAAGTGGATAATTTAATATCTTGTTCTAATTGTTCGATAGATTATTTAAAGAAGGTGATTGGGTATATTTTATTTGTGACTAAAGATGATAATTTAACCGCTAAAGCACTAAAGGCTAAATATTCTACTTGCGTAATTAAAGATGAATATAGTTCAATTCCATTTGAAAGCGCGAAGAAATTTAGTGCGGCTAGTTTTAAGAAGACCACCTATGCATTAGGCGCTTTTGGTTTTCTAAAAATCGATAATAGTAAACAAATTAAAAATAAAGTTGAACACTATGAACGTCTTGGCTATCGCGTTTTATTAATCGCCGAAGGTAAAGGTGATATTAAAGATAATAAAATGCCAAGCAAAATGCATGCGATTGGTATTATCACTTTTAGCGAAAATATTAAGCCTGATGCTAAAAAGAACATCGATTGGTTTAAGGAAAATGATGCGAGTGTTCGTTTAATTTCTGGCGATAGTGTTGAATCCCTTAAAACGATTGCGGCGCGTGTTGGCATAGAAGGATATAGTGATGCTATTTCGCTAGAAGGATTAAATGAAAAAGAAGTAAGAAAAGCTGTTCATAAATGTACGATTTTTGCACGTGTTACCCCTGATCAAAAGAAAATGATAATTTCTGAATTAAGAGAAATGGGCAACACTGTTGCAATGATTGGTGATGGTGTTAACGATTTATTGGCTCTTAAATCGGCGGATTGTTCCATTGCGATGGCTAGCGGATCAGATGCGGTTAAAGCAGTTTCTCATTTAGTATCACTTGATTCAAATTTTTCGAGTTTACCCGAGGTGGTAGAACAAGGAAGAAGGGTAATTAATAATTTACAGCGTGTTTGCTCTATATTCCTAGTTAAAACAATATTTGCGATGATAATGTCTACAATATTCCTTTGTTTGCCACAACAAGAATATCCATTTTCTACTAGTAATCTTTTGGCATGGGAAGTGTTAACGATTGGCATTGCTCCGTTCTTTATCGCACTTGAACCCAACAAAGAAAGAATTAAAGGGAATTTTATTCGAAACATCATCGAAGAAGCCATTCCAGGGGCTATTACTCAAATTATTTTATCGTTAGCGATTTTAGCTGCTTCTTACATTAATGAAGGAGCGTTCCCTCCGGCCGGAATTAAAGCGATGGCGGTTATTATGATGTCGGTCATGAGCATTGTAATTTTACTTCACGTTTGTATGCCGCTTAATAAATATCGTTCTATTGTTTTGATTGGAACAGTGGCATTGATGTCAATATTGTTTGTCATCGATGCTTTTACTCCGATTGTCATTCTAGATATTAATTACCAAGCTATTAATACATCCACTGCTCTATTAGGGTTAATAATCTTTATTGTGTTAGTCCCGTTATATTTCTTAATTGGCTATTTATTTACGAAGATAACAAAGAAAAGGAAACATCATGAATAAGCAAACACTAATTAAAGATACTCTCAAACATTTATTAGAAGCGAATTCTTTAAGCGATATTACTGTGCAAAAACTTTGCAAGGAAGCTGGGATTAACCGACAGATCTTTTATTATCACTACACGGATATCGAAGATGTTTTAAATGACTATTTTCTTAATGAAAAGATTGAAGGTTTAGAAAAAGCTAAAACCTGGCCAGAACTAGTGCATGCGATTTTAATGTATGCAAGAGGCAACCGCCAGTTGATTTTAAAAACTCTTAAGAGCAAGGCTAGTAATGCAGTAGAAACCTTCTTCTTTAATAACCTTTATCACAAAGGAAGAGGGTTTATTGAAGCTCAATATGGTTATACTTTAGAGAAGAATGATATTAGTGAAGTCGCTAAGCTTATGAGCGATTCTTTATCTCGAGAAATATCCCGTTTATTGTCTAATCCGTTGGAACTGTCAATCCCAGCAATTGAAGAAAATATTTCTAAAACGTTCGATGGTGTATTAGACTTAATATGCGTAAATAAACAAAATAAAAAAGGAAGGAAAGTATGAAAAGAGAAGATGTTATTAGTTTATTAGTATACGCCCTAATGATTGTTGTTGCAGTCATGATAGGCTTATATGTTGTTGGACCCCTAATGGGCAATTTAACTTTTACCGGAGGGGATGATCGAGGGCAAAAAATAGGTTTTGCTTTGTTATTTGTTATTGCTGGAATTATTGTTAATGTTGTTTTAATTGAATTAGGGCATATGGTGGGCGCTAAAGTAAGCGGCTATAAGTATTTTTCGGTTAACATGCTTGGTCTTTGCTTTTATAAAAAAGGCAATAAGTGGAAAGTTAAGTTTTCTAATTTTGATGGTTTAACTGGTGAAACTAGAATAGCTCCAGTTAATGAAGACGCATCTCCTCGTTGGTATTCATTAATGCCGTTAATCTTTTATGTAGCTGAAGTAGTTATCTTAATGGTGCTATTTAATGTTTTTACCAGTCAAATTGCAGGTGATTATGGGCCAGCATCTCATAGAGCTATGCTCTTGGTTAACATTATGTCGATTCTTTTTGTCACAATTGGTGGCATGTTAACTCTTTATAATATATTCCCTGCTAAATTAGATACCACTACTGATGGTTATCGTTTAACGCTTCTAAGCAAAAAAGAAAATGTTAAAGCCTTTAATGAATTAATGAGAATTGAATGTGCATATGCTGAGAATCAAGAATTAGCGGATATGAAAGTATTTGATGAAATTAATAACTTTACTTGTTCGATTAATTTATACACGGTCTATAAACATTTAAAGAATAAGAACTACCAAGATGCTTCGGTCTTATTAGATAAGATGATTGCTGAAAAGGCTAAATTGTCTAGAGAGACCTATTGTTCCGTAGTTGCGCAAAAGATGTTCATTGTTTTATTAACTCAAGATTATCAAACCGCTAAAACATATTATGATGCACATATTGATCAAAACGAAAGACGTTATATTAGTAACGATTTATCAATGCCTTCGATAAGAGCATATATGTTAATTTCATCTATGTTAGATATTTCTGAACACGAAGCTAGATATGCGAAGAGTAGAGTAAAGAAAGCATTAAAGAGAACGCTACCAGGTCGAGTTGCTGTTGAAGAAGAACTCTATCAACTCGCGCTTGATAAAGTGAATCAAGTTCGCCCTGAATGGCATATTAAAGATACGGAGGTTAAATGATATGGCAAAGAAAAAGGAAGCTAAAGAACAAGCTGCTAAAGAAGAAGTCTTAGATAAAAAAGCTTTAAAGGCAAAAAAGAAAAAAGAGGCTGAGAAGAAAGTTGGCGGTCTTTGGGCAGAATTCAAAAAATTCATTACCCGTGGCAATGTGGTTGACATGTCAATCGGTGTGGTCATCGGTGGTGCTTTTGGAGCAATTGTCACAGCCTTAACAAATATTTTCTTAAGTATTTGTACTTGGACTGTTCCAGGTGGTTTAAAAGGTTTAATTACTGTATTACCTGCTATGTCAGATAGTCAAGCTGGTATTAAGATTGGCGGATCTTATATTCAACAATTCGCGACTGCTAATTTGAATGATATTGTTAATAGATTAGTTCAAGAACAAGGCCTTACAGAAGCGCAAGCATTATCCACGATTACGTCTAAATATACGCTCCATGGTTCAACATATGTTTTTAATGGTGCGGCTATTATAGATTGGGGAACTTTCATTAATGCGATTATTTCCTTTATTATAATTGCTCTTGTCTTGTTTATCATAATTAAAATATTTGCTAAACTTCAAAAGACTAGAGCGGAAATGCACGCAAAAGCAATGGAAGAATATTACAAGAAACATCCTGAAGAGAGACCTGCTCCAGCGGTACCTGGTATTCCTGAACCAACCGATCATCAATTATTAAAAGGTATCTTAGCTGAACTTCAAGCGCAGAATAAATCCAAAAACACCAAAAAGAAATAACTATATAACATTAAGTCTCTTTTCAATTTCAATGTTGTATATATGTATATCTAATAAACGCCTACTTAATATGTAAGTAGGATATTAATTTTATTCTTGTAATCTCGAATAAAGTTTTCTACATCTTGGTTATTCATTAGCATTCGTTTTAATTGTCCAATAAATGCAGAAGTCGCTCGTCCGATGGCTAACCCTTGAGGGACGTCTTTGACCTTGATGAAGGCTTGATATATAAAATCGTTTAGTTCGAGTTGCATTGGATCTGCTTCTTTGCCCGTCTCGCCTATTTCATCGGATAAAGCAGCCAATGATTTACATAAATATGCAGCTTTGGTTGGTCCAGCCTCAATTATTGCCGATATAGATTTACGAATATAATTTTCCCAAGCAACTAAATTAAAGGTGTCAGGTCGATACAAGAGTATACGCTTTATCGCTCCGATAGTCGCTTGAAAGAAGGTGCCCGAATTACTTGCACAATGGTCGTTAATGGTAGACATTTGATTAAACATTAACATAGAAATAGATGCAAAAGCATCGTATTGTTGTGTTTCGCCCAAAGCATCAGAAATTGCTGCACCAGTTTTTCCTAGTGAAAGGTAAAAAAACGGAGAACTGGTGTTTGCAAATTCGAAATCCATAAAATTAGAAAATTTTAATAAACACTCAGTAGATTTGCCTGTTAAAACGCATCTTTTGAGTGCTCCAGTTAGCGCTTGCGTGTACACACCCATTCCAACGCTTCTGATTTCATCAACACTAGCGCAATAATGCGCTGTCAAGGTAGTGTTAGATTTAAATGCATCCGTTTCTTTCACTATCTCATTGTTTTCGTTAGTCCAAAAAAGCGGTTGTTGATAAATAGATTCGAAGTCTAGCAAGTTATTGCAGAGTGATGGTAATGGGTAGTTAAAATTTTTAAACGAAGTACCTTCACTAACAATAAATGTTTTTTCGACATATGCAACCGAATTGGAGGGGCTTGCTTCAATCGCGAATTCAGCGGGGTCGACAAAATAACCAAGGCCAGCATTCAAAGTGATTTTAATTGCACTGTTTCCACAACTAATTAATGAACTACCAGCGATTAAAAATGGTAAACAAAATTTAAAATAACCCTTCATAAATTATCTCCTTCCCTTAAGATTGCTTCTATTTTTTGTTTGGATAAAGCAACAAATTCATCAAATTTAGTAGGATAATTTTCTCCAGCAGCATCCATAACAGCGGCACCAAATTTTCCAATTGAAGCAGCCTGATTAGGTAATTTACACCGCATAAAACCATCCACATAGATTTCGAATAGCATACTCAATTTAGATAGTGCTTCATCTGCGCTCATCAGCATACGTCGTTTTACAGAACCAATATAGCCTTGAGCACATGCTCCTAAACCATAATAGCAAACTGCTGGAAGAGATTCAGTGCATCTAACCATTGAATCAATAAAACCGTTTAGCCATTCCACTTCTTTTGTTGCGCTAGGATTAAATATTTCTCCAATTGCATCAAAGAGGGCTGCAAAAGCTTTACTAATGCCTACCGATAATTGATTCTTAGCCTTTAATTCAATACCATATACTGCTTGACGTAAAGCTCCAAGCGTATTAAAAACATCGCCTTTATTATTCATAGCTAGTCGTTTGCACGCTCCCATATCACCAGAAACAGTTGCCAAGCTAATGGCTAATAGTTGATATTCGTTTTCGGATGCATTAACAAAAGGTTTAATTTGTGCAAACGACTTGATGATTTCAGCATCCCATGTATGCGATGCATCAGGAAAAGCATTAAAATAATGTTGCAAGATATCGCCATAACAAAACGACTTCGCTTCTTCTATTGAATGAAAATATAGAGCGGTCATCGTAGTATCACGATTAATAACATAGTCGTAGTCAACCGTCTTATTTTCTGTTTGCCACTTAACTGGTAAAGCAGCTGGAATGTCATCTGCCCCGCTAATATCAAAAAATGTTCTAGGCAGATCAACAGTCAAGTCTGATAAACGAGAACCGGCTGGTACTTGGTAAGTCCTTTCAATTTGTAAATTACCAAAGACACCCGCTCCACTATTAATCGTCAAATTAACAGTATGATTATTGTGGCAACTAAATAGAGATAAGATAATAGGTAGGATAATAACAATTTTCTTTTTCATACTGTGCTCCTATTATTTTTCAATTAGCGAATTGTAAGTGTATACAATTTCGACAGTGTCTAAACCAACAATTATTGTACGTTTAGCGCAACGAAGGTATTCATCATAAATATTAAAAATGGTATAAGTCGGCAAATCTTCTTCAGCGGAGAACAACAATTCATAAGATGGTTTCTTAGGATTGTTTTGATAGTAAACCGCTCGATACGTCTGATAAATAATCTTACTATCTTCTTCTTCACATAAATATAAAGATCTATCAGTTAAACATCCATGTTCATCAAAATTATAAATAATTTCTCCTTTATATTGATTACTATCTACAATTGTCGAGTAAAAGATACGGCCTTGTTCATCAAAACTATTTTGGAATGTATATTCGAGAACAAAATCAACGCTTTTTTTCTCATAATGTTTTAAAGTTTGATAATCAAGATGCTCTGTATCATAAGTATATTCATCGTATGAACTTACATAATATGACTCATCATATCCGTAGTATTCTCTTTTTAGCGGTCGGTTATGGTCATCATAAGTTGCAGTCTCGCGATAATGAACTTCTCCGCTAGTATCAGTTCCTTCTTCAACGTAATTGGTTATATTATTAGCATCGTCATATGCATAGGTATAAGTTAAATTAGTGATAATAGTTGAGCTATCGCCTGTAAATCTAGTAACTTTTGTAGATGTCGGGTTGTTATGATTGTCATATTTAATCGTTTTAACATCTTTATAACTGATTAATTTTTCATCGCCGTCATAATCATAAAATGTGTTTTCCTCTTTCGTCACGATGCGGTGCTGCTCATCGTATTCACGAATGGATTGCATTGCCAACGTATCATACAGGTAATACGTTGCCTTATCGTAAAGTTCAAGATACTCAACGACTTTTTGCTCTTTGTTGCAACTCGCTAAAAGAAAGAGCGCCATAGCTGGCATTATTAATAAACCTAATTTTTTCATATATGAAACCTCTGATAAATTTATTATATATGATTAGGTGTCTTTGTGGAAATAATGGTTGTTCTTTTTAGTTAGTGTAAATATAAAAGCAAAGATGAAGAAGAAATCATTATTATTTAGGTACTTAAATGCTAGTATTTATCGTATTTTTTATTTATTCAATTCCGTAAATGGGTTGAATGTGTATCAAACTGATACTGAAATATTATCTATATAGATACAAGGTGCGTACACACCATTTTTGATGTACTCAATGTTTTGGCTAATTGCTTTTACGTTATTAAAGATCTCAAATAAATTAGATGCGACTGTCATCATATTAATAAAGCGATCTAATTTGCCATCTTTAATTACAAATCCTTCTGCTTTAAGAGAAAAGTCTCCACTTTGAGCGTTCATGCCCGCATGTAATCCTTCTAATGAAGTGATATAGACGCCATTACCTACTTTGGTGATTAATTCTTCTCTAGTTAATCTTCCAGGCTTTAAATGAATTGGGCCTGGTCTAATGCCAATCTTTGATGCAACAATCGCCGCGTTACCTGTAGGATTAACATTAAACTTTCTAGCAGTCTCTAAATTATGTAAATAAGTTAGTAACACGCCTTTTTTAATTAAGACTTTATTTTGACACGGAACACCTTGAACATCTGCGCCGATAAAGTCATGGTCACGTTTTAATGGTGTTTCTAATATAGTTACCCGTTTATTCGCAACTTGTGTATTTAATTTATCCTTAAACCAAGAAGAATTCTTTAATACCGCTTCTGCGTTTAATTGACCAATATAGAAATCAAGAAGCGTATCCACTACTTCAGGGTCAAACACTGCTTTATATTTCTTAGTCTCAATATTAACTGCATTAAGTTTCTTAATAGTTTTCTCGTATAATTCTTTAACAAAGTTATCCACGTTAAATTTAGTGAAGTCATTATCAGTAAACACTAAGAATTCAGTTTTCTTTTCGTTATTATCGTTAATCACTACTGAAGCGAAGAAGGAATAACTATTTCTTTTATTCTTTAAACGGATACCCGCCGAGTTTTGAAATAAACTTTGAACGAAGGTTTCTTCGTATCCAACTTCTACTTCTTCAATCCGTTTATCTAAGGCTTTTAACTTTTCTTCAATTACAAAAAGATAATCAATCTTCTTTTGATGAGGAACATTAATTAATTCTTTGTTGAAATGATTATAGTGACGATATTTATTTTTCTCTTTATATATTTCGCCTTCCGCCTTAGTAGTATATTTTGCGGCTTCAAATAATTGATTCACTACATTATCAATATTGTTGTTAGAAGTATTTTCAGTAGTGACCATTGCTAATTTATGGTCGATAACTGCATCAACGTTGATAATAGTAGAAGTACTTGCAGAATAATTACTTAATTCATGACGGAACACTCCACAACTAAAGGAAGAAGATGAAGCATAACGGTATTCAATATCGTTAACGCCTTTCTCGTTAAGCTTCGCGAATAATTTATTCACGTTCATACGAGTCTACCTCCGTTACCACCTACTATTAATTCTTTAACGCGAATAGTTGGTTGACCTACATCAGTTGGGATATTACCACTACTAGCGCCACATATACCTTGCGCACGTTCTAAGTCATTACCAACCATATCAATGTTCTTTAATATTTCTTCGCCTTTACCAATTAAGGTTGCGCCTCTCACTCTTTCAGCAATTTTGCCATCACGAATGATATAGCCAACACTAACGGCGAATTCAAATTCTCCATTAACCGGATTAACTGACCCACCACCTAATTTCTTAGCGTATAGTCCTAATTTAGTATTCTTAATAATTTCTTCTACTGGAGTAGTGCCGTTATCAATATAAGTGTTAGACATTCTACTAGTCGGTTCATACTTATAAGATTCTCTACGGCAGGCTCCATTGCCTTTCATATTCATTCTTCTACCATTGAAGTTATCAATTAAATATTCATTTAAAACACCGTTTTTAATTAAACATGTTTTATTAGTGAGATTACCTTCATCATCAATATTATTGCTTCCCCAACCATTAGGAATTGTTCCATCATCATAAGCAGTTACTAGAGGAGAGGCAATCATTTCACCTTTCTTATTAGAAAAGACCGATAGGTTACGCGCTACGGAACTTGCCTCTAATGGATGCCCGCATGATTCATGGAAGAGAACACCGCCAAACCCATTACCAATTACTACAGGCATCTTACCCGCCGGGCATTCTTTCGCGTGCAATGAAGTAATCGCATCTTCTGCAGCTTCTTTCGCTAATTTAACGATATCTAAATTACGGAAGAAGTTCATTCCATCTTTAGCACCTGGGCCAATAAAACCAATATCGTGTTTATCCCCTTCGCTTGCAATCGCTTCAATAATCATTCTCTCCCTTTCTTTATGATCTTTAAAATGTAGGCCGTCCGAATTATAAATCTCTACGTTCTTTTTACTCGCAGCGATTAAGCATATCGTGCGCGTAATTAAAGGAGAATAATTCTTCATCGTTTGATGAGCGAACTCTAACATCTTTAATTTCTCTTCAATTGGAGTAGAGAAATACGAATCCGCAATCGGAGATAAATCTTTCACTTTCATTGTTTTAAACGAATCGACAGTTTTAATTGGTGATTCATTAAATGCAGCATTAAGTTTATTCGCTAAATCTAATAAATTCTTTTTGTTAATTTCGTTTGTGTAACCGTAAACACTACGATTGCCTTTTAATAATCTTAATCCAACGCCTAAAGAAGTTGTGTTACTAACCGCTTCAACGATTCCATTATCGTAATTAATACTATGAGACGTAGTGTCTTCAATATAAAGTTCGGCAAAATCTGCACCGGTTTTTAGCGCTTCGTTTAATATCAGTTTTGCTAAGTTTTTATTAATCATTCGTATAGTTATCAAAATAACCTTGGACTAATATGATTGGAGTCCCTTTATCACCAGAGCCACTTGTTAAATCACATAAAGAACCAAGTAAATCCGTAATTTGTCTTGGAGTGGTGCCTTGAGTAGCCATGCTGCCTTTTAAGTTCTTAGATTTATTTTTAATCGAATCAGAAATAGCATTCTTTAAATCTGCACCTTTTAAATCTTTAAAATCATTATCCGCTAAATATTTAAGTTTTAATTCATTAGGAGTGCCAACTAAGTTAGAAGTATAAAATGGAGATACCACTGGATCGGCTAATTCCCAAATCTTACCTTGGGGATCTTTAAATGCCCCATCACCATATACCATTACTTCTACATGTTTATTAGTAACCTTTAAAATATCTTCTTGAATGCCTTCTACTAAATCTTGAGCGTCTCTAGGGAATAACTTAACGGTATCTTCAGTGGCCTTGTTGCTTCCAAGCAATCCGTACTTTTTGTTATAGCCACTACCATTAACACTAGCGGTCATAAGTTCATCTAAACCTAAAACAATTTCCGCACCTGCTTCTTTAAGTAGACGCTTAGTTCTTGCTCTAGTATGAATGTCACAAGTTAATACTTTCTTCGTATATTTAAGAATAGTCTTTGCTTGGTTAGCGAACACGACTTCTACCTGTGTGCCCATATCTTCAATTAACTTAGTGTAGAATTCAATGTAATCAACACCGGTGAATTCATGTTTCTTAAAACCAAATAGTTCACGATATTTCTCTAACGTTAATACATCGCTATAAGGATTAACGCCCTTCTCATCTAATTCATCATAAGTAAGTAGGGAATTACCAACTTCATCACTAGGATAGGAGAGCATTAAGATAATTTTTTTACAACCTTTCGCAATGCCTTTAAGTAACACCGAGAAACGGTTGCGGGAATAAATCGGGAAGATTACACCAATAGTGTCTCCACCGAATTTTCTTTTTACATCACTAGCAATATTATCAACACCAGCATAATTTCCTTGAGCGCGCGCTACGACTGATTCGGTTACTGCAATTACATCTTTATCTTTTAAAGAAAAATTATCGGTTTTGCTTGCAGTTAAAACAGCATCAACCACAATCTTTCTTAAATCATCGCCTTGTTTAATAATAGGGCAACGAATGCCTCTAGATATAGTTCCTACATTTCTTGCCATAATTATTTCTCCTTCTTAATTATATTACGTGCAATATATACGCCACACGCTCCAGCCTGAGCAAGTCCACGAGTGAGACCCGCGCCATCACCTGCAACATATAAATTCTTAATTGAATTAACTTCTAATTCATTATTAATGTCTGGATGAGCGGTATAGTATTTTGATTCAACGCCATAAAGTAAAGTGTGATCCATCGCGATACCTGGAGTAATGTGATCAAGCACTCTAATCATCTCTACAATTGAACGAAGAGTCTTATAAGGAAGCACTAAAGCTAAATCGCCTGGGACTGCTTCTTTAAGCGTAGGCTTTACAAAACCTTCTTTTAAACGCTTATAAGTTGTTCTTCTATTTAATAATAAGTCACCAAACTTTTGAACGATAACGGAACCACAACTTAATTGATTCGCTAATTTACTTACTTTATAAGCATATTCATTTGGTTTCTTAAATGGTTCTTCAAAGTGATGAGACACTAGTAAAGCAAAGTTCGTGTTCTTACTATGAAGTTTGCTATCGTTATAGGAATGGCCGTTAACATTAACCACCCCATCATAGTTCTCAACGACTACGTGTCCGCCTGGATTAGAGCAGAACGTTCTTACTGAATTACCTGACTTAGTGCGATAAACAAATTTGCCCTCATATAAGTTCTCATTAATTTCTTGCATAATGCGGTTATCACATTCAACACGCACACCGATATCAACTTGGTTTTGTGTCATCTTAACACCGCGCGATTCAAGAATATCAGTCAACCATGAACTGCCTTCACGTCCAACACCTAATACCACATATTTAGCTTCAATTTTACTATTATCATCTAAAACCACACCACATACTTTATTATTTTTAACGATGATATCTTTAATATTCGTGGAGAATTTCATATCAATTTTCTTCTTTAAGTCGTTATAGATTTTAGTTAAAATCTTTAAATTCTCTTCGGTGCCTAAATGTCTAACTTTGGCGCGTAATAATTTAACGCCTACCGACATCGCTCTTAATTCAATTTCATGAACTTTTGGCGTATTAGGATTAGTAATAGTCTTAGTTGCGCCATAACTTAAATTAATCTTATCAACGTAATTGATTAAGTCTAATAATTCATCTTCATCAATATAGTCAGTTAGCCAACCACCGAATTCAGTAGTGATATTAAATTTACCATCAGAGTATGCACCTGCTCCACCAAAGCCGTTAGTGATACTACAAGCTGGATAACATTCATTATGACCTTTTAAAGTGTTAGGGCATTTAGTGATTTTGTGTTCTAAGACCGGACAATGTCTTTTAGTAATATCTAATCCACGATCAATTAAAAGAACCTTCATTTTAGGATTTAATTTTGCTAATTCATAGGCATTAAAGTATCCACTAGGACCTGCGCCAACAATAATTACATCGTACTTCATAAGTTAAACTCCGCAGTTAGTTATTTTACCATAAAGGTAAAATTGTGGGGATTTTTTATCTTATAAATCGTAAATAACTAGGCAATTGTAGCTTTAAATGGTTGGAAATAGAATTTATGTAAAATTTATATTTATATAATTATATAAATATATAAAAATAAGTGAGAATTTGAGCGCTTTTTCGCTAAGTACATATATAAGGGGGATAATGTCATGTTATTCGCCTTAGGGGCGCTGATGCCTTGTGTTAATCCTTGGGAAGGAGGTAAGTCAGGTCACGTGAGTGATCTCATTATCTTATTGATAGTGTTGTATGTAGTTGTTAGTAAACTTAGCCGCTAAATAAAAAAATGCTGTCTAGTCATGGCTAGGCAGCACCAACACTATTGATATTATACCATGATCTGAGGGTTACACAAGGGGCGAGTTGCCCCGCTTAAGTAAGGAGGTGTAATTGTTAAAATTATTATCTAGGATAATATTTATTTTGCGTATTAAGTGTTTTAGTTATACAATATCTCCTACGATTAATTTATTAGTCGTTACTCTCTTGCTAGTAACACCTTAGTTATTAGCCAGATGTCCAAAGGAGGGAAATGTAATGAAAAAGTACGAGATTATGTACATCTTACGCGCTGATCTAGAAGATGCTAGCCGTAAGAAAGAAGTTGAAAAACTTCATAACATTTTGACTAAGAATGGAGTAAAAATCACTAAGGTTGATGAATGGGGCGTCAGAGATTTTGCCTACATCATTAAAGACCAAAAGAAAGGCTATTATGTCGTTCTTACGGTTTTAGCCGAAGCTGATCAACTCAATGAATTCTCACGCTTAATCCGCATTAATGAAAATGTTATTCGTCATTTAATTACTATTAGTCATGGTAATTAATTACTTAAAGCGAATTGATTAAGGAGGAATTACAAATGGTCAATCGAGTAGTATTAGTGGGTCGTTTAACTCGCGATCCAGAATTAAGAAAGACCAACAGTGATAAACCTGTTGCATCTTTCACGTTAGCGGTCGATAACCGCAATAAAGGCGCTGATGGTCAAAAGACCGCCAGTTTCATTCCAGTTACTGTGTGGAATGATCAAGCCACCAATGTTTGCAAATATGTAAGAAAAGGTTCGCTCGTTGGAGTGGATGGTCGTCTCTTACAAAGAAGTTTTGAGAAGAAGGACGGAACTAAAGCTAGCGTCTTAGAAGTTGTAGCCGATTCAGTTCAATTCTTAGAACCAAAAGGTGCAAATAAAGAAGCAACAGTAACTAAAGAGGAAATTGCTCAACCACAACCAGATGCCAAAATGGAAGGCGTGGACATTGTGGATGATGATCTTCCGTTCTAATTAAATTAAAGGAGAAAGTATATGGGATTTAAAAAAGTTAGACAACACAAGAAATCATGTTATTTCAAAAAAGCGCATATTGAATGGATCGATTACAAGGATGTCGAACTCCTTCAAAGATTTATTATGCCAAATGGCAAAATTATGCCAAGTTATCTATCTGGCACAAGTGCGAAGTACCAACGCCAATTAGCAAGAGCCATTAAAAACGCTCGCTATATGGGATTACTTCCATTCATTGCTGACTAAACAAAACAGATGAGCCTTACTCCCGTAAGGCTTTTCTTTTTGGAAAAAAGGAGTAGGATAAATAAAAAAGGAAACGTTATGCTAGGTTCATCGATTACTATATTCGTAATAGAAACTATTCTTGCTATCGTGATTCCAATAACCGCCCCGCTTTCTTCAAATAAAGTCGGATTAATTTGTTGCTTGGTTTCTTCTATTGCTTGTACTATTGGAGCCATTATCGGTGTTGTTCGTAGTTCTAGAAATATTAAAGATGCTTATGAAAGAGGAAAAAATATTACGGCCTTAGTATTTTCAATCATCAACATTGTTTCAGGTGCGGTGCTATGCATTTTATGCATTGTCTTTATGGCAGCTATTCGGACTTATATAGCATAATATAATTGTTTATTTTCTTTTAATTAAAAGAAAAAATGGGTTATAATACCTATACTTATGAAAAAGGCTTTTCGTAACATTCGTCTTGCTTACACCATATTTAGCGGTGTAGAAATCGTGGGAATTACTTTACTAAGTATTTTCTATTTTCTTGATGTTGCTGGATGTAAAGATGTAATCGATGGTGTAACCGCTATTATTATTACGATTTCGGTTATTACCGCTAATGTTATCTTCTGTGGAGCGATGTTATTAGCGGTATTACTTTTAAGACGTAAGAACGATTTAACCAGCGCTCAATTGTTAGGTCAAGATGTTCAAGAAGCTTATAACTTTGGTATGATAGGTTTGGTTTTGGTGGATGAGACTGATACCGTTATTTGGTGTAGTGATTTATTTCGAGACCGTAATATTAAGTTATTAGATGAAAATATTTTATTATGGGAACCACGGTTAAAAGAACTAAAAAACGGAGCGGTCGATCACACAATTAAATTTGTTTATAACTCCCATAACTATGAAGTGAAATACTTAAGAGAGACCAAACTATATATCTTCAAGGATATTACTGACTATCAAAGCATTATGGATTATTCCAAAGCGAAAGCGAGTGTGGTTGGTATTATCATTATTGATAACTACTCCGAAGTTGGTGGTAACGCTGGTGATCAAAGCAACATCTTAGCGAAAGTTGGTGATGCAATTATTAATTACGCGCGTCAACATAAAGTATTATTGCGTCGTTTCCGAAATGATGCTTATTTCGCAGTTTGTGATTATGCTTCACTTCAAGAAATGGAAGATGATCAATTCTCCTTATTAGAAAAAGTAAGGGTGATGGGAGCGAAAGAAAATACCCCACCAACTTTATCAGTCGGTTTTGCCCACGGATTCCCTGATTTCAATAAATTAAACGAAATGGTTACAGATGCGATTGATATTGCGATGAGCCGTGGCGGTGACCAAGCGGTTATTTCTAAATATGGTGATGAATTAAAATTCTTTGGCGGTAAGACCGAAGCGCTTGAAACTCGTAATAAAGTTAAAGTACGTGTTTTAGCGGATTCATTAATTGCAACCATTAAGCTCGCTAAGAATGTAGTGGTGTTAGGACATAATGATGCAGATATGGATGCAATTGGTAGTTGTCTTGGTATTATGGCGATGTGCCAACACTTAAAGAAACCATGCCGTATGGTTTATGATCCTAAATTAGTTGAAAGAAAGGCTAGAGCGGCTTTTGCGAATAGTTTCCCACGTGAACAAATATTAAAGATGATTGTGAGCCCTAAAGATGTAGTAAGTGAAGTTAAATCATCTACTTTAGTAATCTTAGTAGATTGCCACCGCCCTTCTATATCCATTTGTCCCCGTTTAATTGAAAGAGCCAGTAAGATTGTAGTTATTGATCACCATCGAAGAAGCGAAGAGTTCGTAGAAATGCCGGTGTTCTCTTATATTGAGCCTAGTGCATCTAGTGCTTCTGAATTAATTAGTGAACTTATTCATTATGCAACGCAAAATCCTAAAATTGAAGTACCACCTACTTATGCTACGATTATGCTTTCTGGTATTTATCTAGATTCGAATTTCTTCAAGACTAAGACTACAGGTATTAGAACATTTGAAGCTAGTATGATTCTCAAAGAATTCGGCGCGAATAACTCAAAAGCCGATGACTTCTTAAAAGATGAATTTGAAGAATATTCATTAGTTACCCAAATTGCTTCTACGCTAAAGACTCCACATGTTGGTGTAGTGTATTGCACTGCGGATGATAAGTATAATATTGAGCCTGCTACTTTAGCTAAAGTTGCCAATCAATGCTTACAAATGAAGGGCGTTAATGCCGCTTTTGTTATCGGACGTGTAAACGAAAAGGAAGCTCGTATTTCTTGTCGTAGCGATGGAACAGTGAACGTTCAATTACTAGCGGAAAAAATGGGTGGTGGTGGACACTTTACTATGGCAGCTGTTCCACTTAAGAATATGTCAATCAAAGATGCTGAAGCATCCTTATTAGATACCTTAACTAGTTACTTAAAGAAAGCTCAAACTACTACGGTTAAAGAGGAATAATTATGAAAGTTATTCTTCTAGCTGATGTTAAAGGCCTTGGAAAAAAGGGCGAAGTTAAAGAAACTAGCAACGGATACGCTACAAACTTTTTAATTCCAAAAAAATTAGCGGTTAATTACACCGATCGCGCTAAAGAGATATTGAAAGATCAACAAGCTCAAGCTGCGAAAAAAATAGAAGAAGAAAGACAATTAGCGGTTAAAAATCAAAAGTTACTTGAGAGTATTGTTCTTGAATTTAAAGCAAAGGCTGCACCTGATGGAAGAATGGTAGGAACCATTTCTTATAAACAAGTTGAGGATGAATTAAAGGACAAGCATCAATTAATTATTGATAAACGTAAATTTATCGATCATTATCAAATTAATGCTTTCGGTACTACTAAATTAAAAATTGAATTATTTAAAGGCATAGTTGGTATTGTAAGCGTTCATGTGAGTGAGGATAAATAACATGGCGATTAGTGTTGATAAATTACCGCGTAATATAGAAGCCGAAAAGGCTACTTTAGGAGCAATGCTACAGGACCGATCAGTTAAAGATGATTGTTTAGCAATCATTTCGGTTACTGATTTCTTTTTGAAAATTCACCAAACAATTTTTGAAGCTATCTTTAATGTTAATGACAAAGGTATTAAAGTCGATATCCAAACTGTTGCACAAGAATTAAAGAACATGAAACAGTTAGACGCTATTGGTGGAACTGAATATTTATATGAATTAATTCAATCAGTATTAAGTATTGATAATTCAGAAGAATATATGAATATCGTTAAGGATAATGCTAATATGCGTGATCTCTTATTAGCATTTGGCGAAATTGAAGGCGAATTTCTAAAGAAAGAGGTTGATAGTTATACATCTTTTGTTGGTGATGCTCAAAAGAAGATTTATCAAATTGCCGAAAAAAGAAGAATATCTAATTTTAAAAGCAGCCGTGATGTCGTTAAAAATGTTGAAAAGAAAATTCTCGATTTAAGCGAAACTAAGAAAGAAGGAGATTTGACTGGCGTTGATACCGGTTTTAAATGGCTAAATTATTATACGAACGGATTCCAACCCGAAAACTTAATTATTTTAGCGGGACGTACTGGTTTAGGTAAGACTGCTTTTGCGCTTAATTTATTGCTAAATGCCGCAAAAAGCGGTGTGCCAGTTGGAATATTTGAAATGGAAATGTCTTCGCTTACACTTTATTCCCGACTTGTCGCAAATGAAGCTGATGTTAAAGGTAGACGTATTTTAACTGGTAGCATTCGTGGTCGAGAAGTCATTCGCGTTAAAGAAGCATTAGACCGTTTGGCGGCTTTAAAGATTTATGTTGATGAATCTAGTGCGGTTTCAATTCAAGACTTAGTCGCTAAAGCACGTAAATTAAAGAGTCAACAACCTGATTTAGGATTACTTGTTATTGACTATTTAGGTCTTATTTCTAGTAGCAACAAAAGCAAGAGAAAATACGATAACCGTCAACTTGAAATTCAAGAATATACAAGAACTCTTCACGAATTAGCGAGAGACTTAAAAGTTCCGATTCTAGTATTATGTCAGTTAAATAGAAAAGTTGAAGAACGTGGTGAATCAGGCACTCCTAGATTAAGTGATCTTCGTGAATCCGGTTCTATTGAACAAGATGCTGAAATTGTTTTATTAATGCATTCGCCTGACTATAACAAGAACGCTTTAACGGAAGAAATGAAAAAGCAACAATCGCAACCAAAAGTGACGGCTGCGAATATGTCAGCCGAGGCTAGAAGCGCGTTACTGGATAAAGCTATTCAAAGAACCGTAAACGAAAATAAAGGTAATCAAGAAGGCCAAGAAGATGCCACGATTATGAATATTATCTTAGCGAAAAATCGTAATGGTGAATCGGGTAAAGTTATTAAATTATTATTTGAAAAAGATTATAGTAGATTCTCAGAAGTGTCCGATGATTTTGCTAATCAAGAAAAGGCGATTCAAAATCGTTACAATAACGAAAGTAAATAATGAAATTCTATATATTTGCTAGCGGCTCTAAAGGGAATGCCACTTTATTAGTAGATAAAAATGTTCACATCTTAATTGACTTAGGCATTTCTAAACGTCAATTAGAAGAGCATTTAAATAGACTTAAATTATCCTTAGATGATTTAGATTTTATTTTATTAACGCACGAACACACCGACCACACTAAAGGACTCGAAAGCATTCATAATATTATGATTTATGGCGGGAAGAATTCTTTTGTGTGTCCTAACTATAAAGAAATTACTCCCTATGTTCCATTTAAGTGTAAACATCTAAATATTCTTCCAATTGAAGTGAGCCATGATGCATATTCTCCGTTAGGTTTTATCTTTAAAAATGAAAAAGAAAAATTAGTGTACATTACCGATACCGGTTTTATTAATGAGAAGAATATGAAACTCGCAAATAATGCGACTTATTACATCATTGAATCTAATCATAATCGTAAGATGTTGCTTAAGACGCATCGTCCTGCATATGTAAAAGAAAGAATTATGTCGGAGTTCGGTCATTTAAATAACGAAGACTGTTCACTTTATTTAAGCGAAATGATAGGAAACAATACCAAACAAATATTTTTAGCGCACATTTCGCAAGAAGCTAATACCTATGAATTACCAGTAGAAACTTGTATTAATGTTTTAAAGAAAAAAAGAATTGATGTAAATAAACTATGCATTCGATGCACTTATCAAAATAAAGTAGTTGAGGGTGGTTATGAAGATTAAAATTATCGCAATCGGTATGCTCAAAGAAAAATATTTAAAGGATATGTCGGATGAATACACCAAACGTTTAAGTAAGTATACTAAAGTAGAGATTATTGAAATTAAAGAAGAAAATGATACTCATCCGAACGCAAAAGAAATCGAAGGTAAGAAAATATTATCTTCTATTAAACCTAAAGATTATGTAATTGCGCTTACCTTAAATAAAAAAGAATACACTAGTGAGGAGTTTGCTACTTGGTTAAATGACAAATTTATGAAGACCAGCGAATTAGTGTTTGTTATCGGCGGTTCGTTAGGATTATGTAACTCAGTTACTAATCGTGCGAATGAATGTTTAACCTTATCGAAGTTAACCTTTACTCATCAAATGAGTAGAATAATCTTATTGGAACAAATATATCGTGGTTTTAAAATTAACCACCATGAGAAGTATCATAAATAAGTATGGAATATCAAGAATGGTCACATTTAGAAAGAAACTTGGATAGTAAATCAAACTTATGTCCTGGTTATATTTTAAACAAAGATGCACGTTTTATTATGGAGCCGGCTTTTTACACTCAATTAGAGAATCTTAAGCCTTTATATCCAGATCGTTTTGATGAAATTATTAATGCGATTAATGAAAGAGTTAAAAAGAATAGAAAAGTATTTTTTACTATGGATGTAGACTCGCCGTTTATACTCCTTAAAGACTATATCTACTTAGAAATAACTGATATACTAAATCCACTTAAAATCTTCGTGGAAGATAAATCTAGAGGTAGTGATTATGGCGATTAATGGATATCTAATCTATAACATTACTCAGAAGAATCAAAAGATTTTCAAAACCCAAATTGATGCTTATGTGAGCGCCTTTAAATTAGAGCACGTTAAATTAAAATTAGTGGATAATCTGCATGCATTAGAAGTAATTAAAAACGAAAAGCATGTAGACTTTGTTTTATTTTGGGATAAAGATATTGCCTTGGTGTATCAACTCTTAAATCTAAATATAAAAGTGTTTAATAATATAGATGCATTACGTTTATGTGATGATAAAGCTTATAGCTATGCATTATTTAATAAAAATAAAATTCCTACTCCTAAAACAATTGTGTTGCCATTAACATTCTTTGAGGATTTAAGTAAATACTTTAACGATATTAAAAAACTTATCAACATTAACGGAATTAAATATCCTCTAATTGTTAAAGAACGTCGTAACTCCTTAGGCTTAGGCGTATATCTTATTCATAACGATATTGAATTAAACAAAATAATAAAAAGTAAATGGCAAAGAGAGTTAATTATTCAAGAATATATTGATTATGAATATGGTAAAGATTACCGAGTTTATGTAATCAACCATCGCCCAAAAGCGGTCGTGAGTCGCACGAATAAAAAGGATTTTAGAAGTAATGTTGAATTAGGCGGAAAAATGAAAGTTATAAATAAACCAGATGAAGTATTATTAAAAGTCGCAATTCGTTCCTCACTTGCGCTTAAATTAGATTTTGGCGCAATTGATATTGTGAAGGATAAAAACAATAAATACTTTGTTTTAGAAGTAAATAGTAATGCGCGTACATTAACTATTGAGCAATTAGCAAAAACGCCTCTTACTAGAAGCGTTGCTAAATATATTTTAAGTAATATTTAAACTTACTTGGCAGCAGATTGATAACGTAATGTTTTCATGCTAAGCCACATTACACGAACGCCAACGCCTAAGATAAATAACATCATGGCCATATTTTGCATTAAGAAACCAAACAAGGCGATGATGCCAGGAGTTAAACTTGCGTAATAAGCAATCTTTTGTCCATCCCAGAAACTATAAATTCTAAATGGATTGTTCTTACCACGAGTTAATATCCAAACCATAAAGCCCATCAAAAGAATTACACCGGCATCAACACCTAGAATAATTCCAGTTGAACGCCACGTATTGGTACGACGGACATTAACAAACACTTGATCATAAAACGTTTGGTTAGATTTTAAAATTTCTTCATTACTTGCGCCTGGTTTAGCTAATACGGTATGAATGAAGTCTTCATCGCTTATATGAGTGTTGTTATAATCCCCATAAACACTTGATGCAATTTGACTAACACCTGGCGGACAAAGCGCACCTTGAACGTGATAAGTGCCAAAGACGATGAACGAGGTTGTGCGCGCTTTAACTGTGGTCTTATCATCTTTAGTTTCGCTTTCTAACATATTAGCAGCGGTTTCTTCGCGCGCTTTCTTATCTTGTGCATTGATATAACCTTTTATCTTAAGTGGATTAATGTTTTTAGCTATTTCTTCAACGAAAAGAGCAAAATCACAGACACTCTCGTCGCAATGATAGATTTCCATGATTTTGTGTTCTTCAGCATCTTCTACATTAGGAACTGTAGAAATGAAGCAGTGTAGTGCGTTTTCGCCTTCTTGGTTTGGATAACAATCCATCGCATCCCAATTATTAGCAGTTAATTTATGATTGTGTTTTTCATCTTCTTCAATTTTGAAAGAGACGTTTTTAGTAGATGTTACTTCCCCAAAATCTCTCATAGCAGTATCAAACGAGTAATTAACACTACCTCTAATCCAGTTGCCGCCATTTTGTTGAAAACCAGTAACGCAGGTTGGTAAAGCCGCAAAGAAAAGCGCAAATAAAGCAAAAATAATACCAATAATGGTATATTTCTTTTCTTTAGTTCTCGCCGCTTCAACGCAAGCGTTGTTCGAGATAAATGTTCTAAGGATAAGTTTGATGTGTTTCTTCATCGTTTCATTAGTATATTATGAAATTAACATAATTTCAATTTATTATTGTTTGACAAGCTAACTATGTTAGTGATATTGTTTTAAGGCACACTTTCTTTAGGTCCACTTGAGACTTAAGGCAGGAGGTAAATAGATTTATGAAACAAGACATTCATCCAAAGTATCAACGTTGCAAGGTCACTTGTGTCTCTTGCGGTAACACTTTTGAAACCGGTTCAGTTTTAAAGGAAATTAAAGTTGATACTTGCAGCAATTGCCATCCATTCTACACTGGTAAGCAAAGATTTGTTCAAGCTGCTGGTAGAGTTGATCGCTTCAATAAGAAGTACGGTCTTAAATCAAAACAAAACTAATTTAAGTACTAAATTATGAAAATAACGGCTTTGGCCGTTTTTTTCGTATTTATACGAAAAGATTAGGTATAATTAAATTAGACCTACATATAGGAGTTTTCTCATATGAAGACAAAATTTTATATCACCACGCCCATTTATTATCCGAGTGGTGACGCCCACATCGGGCACGCTTATTGCACAACTATTTGTGATATTCTTGCTCGTAATAAACGTTTACGGGGTTTTGAAACACGTTTCTTAACCGGTACGGATGAGCACGGGCAGAAGATTAAAGAACACGCTAAGAAAGCAGGGAAAGAAACAAAAGCTTATGTTGATGAAATAGTTGCGAATTTCCAAAAACTATGGAAATTAATGGAAATTAGCAATGATGACTTTATTAGAACAACCGAAGACCGTCATATTAAAGTCGTTCAAGATTTATTCTCTCAAATGCTTAAGAAAGAAGATATCTATCTAGGCGAATATAAAGGATGGTATTGTACTGAATGTGAAGCATTTTGGACCGATATTCAAGTAGGGGATAGTCATTTATGTCCTGATTGCCATCGACCAGTCCACGAAGCTAGTGAAGAAAGTTATTTCTTTAAATGTTCTAAATACGTTGATCAATTATTAGATGAATATAAGAAGAATCCTAAACTATGTTTTCCCACTAGTAGAATGAATGAAATGATTAATACATTCATTAAACCAGGTTTACAAGATTTAAGTGTTTCTAGAACCTCTAATGATTGGGGAATTACGGTTAAAGAAAATCCTAAACACACCGTTTATGTGTGGCTTGATGCTTTAGCAAATTATATTTCTGCTTTAGGATATCCAGATGGAGAATTATATAAAAAATTCTGGCAAGATGAGAATACGGAAATTATTCACGTGATTGGTGCCGATATATCTCGTTTCCATTGTATTTATTGGCCGATGTTTTTAATGTCGACTGGACTTAGAAGACCAGATAGAGTATTTGTTCATGGTCTACTTAGAATTAAGGATGAAAAGATGTCTAAATCAAAAGGTAATGTTGTATCTCCTTATCCATTAGTAGAACGTTATGGAGTAGATGCAGTGAGATATTATCTTGCTCGTGAAGTAACCTTTGGACGTGATGGAGAATTTACTCCAGAACAATTTGTCGAACGCATTAATGTAGACTTAGCGAATCAATTAGGTAATTTACTTAATCGTACAGTTTCAATGATTGATAAATACTTCAATGGTGAGATTCCTGAATTTAAGAGTAACGTTACTAAGTTTGATAGTGAAATCGAGAATATGATTAAAGCATCCATTAAAGAATATGAACTTAATTTTGATGATTTAAAAATAACTGAAGGTGTCACTAGTGCAATGAATTTAGTCGCGCGTGCGAATAAATATATTGATGAGACCGCGCCTTGGGTGTTAGCAAAAGAAGGAAAGACCGATGAACTAAAAAGTGTTATGTCTCATTTAGCGAATGTTCTTTATGTAAGTAGCATTTTGCTTTCACCGGTATTAGTGCATCAATCTAAAAACATCTTAGATCAATTAGGAATTCCTGAATCTTTAAGAAATTATCAATCAATTAATAAGATTGGAATAATTGAGAAATTTAAAGTAAAGAAAGGCAATCAATTATTCCCGCGTTTAGACACGAAAGTTGAAATCGAATATATCAAATGGTTAATGAAATAAAGGAGGTACATTATGTATCAGCCAAAAATGAAGTTAACGAAAGAAGAACAAGCAATCCTTGAAGGTAAACAAGGTGAGACTATGCAACAGATCATGGAAACGATTGTGCGTTTCGGTGATATCTTTGAAGCGCCTCGCTTAGTGGATGTGACTCATCACGAAGGTCATTTAGTGACTTCGTTTGGGATTGGAATCATTAAACCATTATTCACTACGATGGATAAGATTATTAAAGCCGACATCCATACTAAAGCAAAGTTTACCGTTGATCCTAGACCACTAGATTATACAAACGTACGTTGTAACCTACTTGAGAAGTTAGTGTTTAATCATATTCTTTATGGCGAACAAAAACGTTACGAAGAACAATTAACGGCAGTCGGCCTAAAGGATGCAAACGCATTTACTTGTGCTTGTTATTTACCAGAAGTAGGTAATGTCCCTAAGAAAGGAGATATTCTTTCTTGGGCGGAAAGTAGCGCTGTTAACTATGCTAACTCTGTATTAGGCGCACGCGTTAATCGTAATTCAGGAATGATTGATCTATTTGGCTCGATATTAGGTAAGGTTCCAGAATTTGGTTTATTAACCGATGAAGGTAGAAAAGCGAAATGGAAAGTAATCTTAAAATTAAGTAAATTACCAGAAGCACAAATACTAGGTAGTGCAATTGGTATGAAAGTTATGGAAGATGTTCCTTATGTTATCGGATTAGATAAATTTTTAGGTAATGATTTAAACGATGATGTTAAAAGTTATCTAAAAGATTTTGGAGCTGCGACTGCAAGCAATGGCGCGGTTGGTTTATACCATATTGATGGTTTAACTCCTGAAGCTAAAGAATTAGGGCAGAAATTAATTAATAAAGATGCTAAAGAATATATTATCGATGATGCTGAATTAGAAAGAGTGTATAAGAATTATCCAGTGATGTGGAAGAATCCAAATGCTAAAGGCAATTTAGCCTTTATTGGATGTCCGCATCTTAGCTTTAATCAATTAAATGAATGGACCGATAAGATTGTTAATGGTTTAAAAGAGACTGGTAGAAAGAAAGTTACCATTAGAACCATTATTACGACGGCGCCAGATGTTAAAGAAAAGTTCTTAAAGACTGATCGATACGATAAATTAATATCAGCGGGTGTTAAACTTTCTTGCATTTGCCCACTGATGTATACCAATAACCCATTGACCAAAATGAGAAGAATTATGACGACTTCTAATAAGTTAAGAACTTATTCAGTAGCTCGTTATTATAAGAGTGATGATATGTTAGATATCCTTGTAGGAAAGAGGAAATAAGTATGAAAACATTTAAAGGTAGAGTACTAGCGAAAGGCAATTGGGAAGGCGAAGCAATCGTCTCTCATCAAGGCGTAAACACTTTAGCCACTTTTCAAAGCAGCGCAATCGCAAATTCAAGAACTGTAATTGCAAGCGATCAGAATAACCCAGATATTTATAAAAAGGAATTAACGGGTAAAGCATTGTGTTTACCAATTACTATCGGTTCAACTACGGGCGGATTAGTTATTCAAGCCATTTGTGCTTTAAAGATTCATCCAGCGTGTTTATTATTTAGTGAGCATATTGATTCGTTAGCAGCTTCAGGCGTAGTCTTATCGAATGTTTGGGAACATAGTGATATGATTGCCATCGATAATCTAGGCAAAGAATTTTTAGAGACCGTTAAAACCGGCGACAAATTAAAAGTAAGTGAGGACGGAACTGTTACTATTTTATGAAAATTGCTATATCCGCAGAGTCAACTATTGATCTAACTAAAGAATTATTAGAGAAGTTTGATATTCATACTGTACCTTTCTCTGTTGTTTTAGGTGCAGAATCAAAGTTTGACGGAGAATTGTCTAATCAAGAGTTATTTAATTATGTAAAAGAAACTAATCAACTACCTAAGACTAGCGCAGTTAATCAATTTCAATACGAAGAACACTTTAAGGCATTATTAAATAATTATGATGTGGTAATTCATATTACTTTATCTAGTGAAATGAGTAGTGCTTATCGTAATGCAGTTACGGTTGCAGAACAATTTAAAGATAAAGTATTTGTAATTGATTCTAGAAGTTTATCTACAGGAATAGCTTTGCTTGCGTTACACGCGCGCAAATTAGCGGATCAAGGACTTAACGTGGATGCGATTGTCGAGCAAGTTAAAGAAAGAATACCACATGTACAAGCGAGTTTTGTTATACACAATTTAGATTATTTATATAAAGGTGGACGTTGCTCTAAACTTGCGATGTTCGGCGCTAACCTATTCCACATTTGTCCGCAGATTGTTGTAAGCGAAGGCAAGATGGATGCGGGAAAGAAATTTAGAGGAAAATATTTTAATGTAGTTAGTCAATATGTTGATGAAACTTTAAATGAATTTAATAATCCAGATTTAGATACTGTGTTTATTACTTTTCCGAGTTTAGAAAATGAAAACGAAATTGTTAGTATGGTTAAAGATAAATTAACTAAGCGCGGATTTAAAAACATCTATGTGACGCACGCAGGCGGCACTATTGCTAGCCATTGTGGACCAGATACGGTCGGCGTGCTTTATTTTAATAATTAATTATGAAGGAAAAGAAATTTGTTATTAAATCTATTAACTATGCTCTTTTCCAAACCCGTAATCAAAAGAAAATTACTTTGAAAGAAGCTGCGAAAGCTTTGAAAGTAACTCGTTTATATTTAAGTCTTATTGAAAAAGGATATGTACATGTAAGTAAAAAACTTCAGCCTCGTTTTATTGATTATTACAAATTAAATAAAGATTTCTTTAATAAGAATACTACTTATGTGACTCCAGTTAATGTTAAATACGAAGATCCGCATGTCGATGAAAAAATTCGCGCCAATATTAAGAAGAAAAGAACTAAATTAGTATCAGGAATTGTGTCAGGCTTATTATTAATCACTCTTGGTATGGGTGTGTATTTTTATGAACGCGATAATGTAAATCCAAAGGTAATGTGGTCGAATGAATTTACTGATTTTCGGCAAGAAGTTATTCAAGATTGTCTAAACCCTAAAGATGAACATCGCGGGGTAAGAGAGAGCGTTGAATATCCTGGTGATATAGAATATTTTGTCCAAACTTCTAAGACTTGTGAGTTAGTGTTTCCGGAAAAAGATCAACACGCCAGCGATGGGTATGTGTATTTTTCAACTAGTAAAGCCATATTACAAACCTATGCATATAATCAAAAAAAGATTGGAATTATTAAATATAGATTGACTACTGAATTGACTGCTGATGCTGTTTTTACATACATGAAATTTGGTGAATATAGTATGCCAAAAATTATTATAACTGATGAACGTGGAACAGAAACAAGTTATTATCCCGAATCGTCTGAATATCAAGAATTTTATAATATTTTATTCGGCTCAGGAGAACTTTTTAGCCAGCTCATCAATAAATTTAATGATGATATTAAAGCGACCTATAAAACTCCTTATACTTTTGAAAACTTGATGAACGATACACAAGTGATATCTTCACATAAAGAATATGGTTTTCGTCTGGGCTTTAGAATGATGTTAATATCCTCTGTGTTTTTAATCCTTTCACTTAGCATATTTATCTTTGCTCTTATTAAGGGCAGAAAGGTTAAGCTGAGGGAAGGGAAGGCTCAACCGTATGTTGTTCATAAAACTGAATATACCGCTGATGCCGCATTAGTGTATCGTAGCGTTCCGAATGATTCCTCGTTCCCTATGATAATTCCTGAATGCGTTTTAAGAATATTAGCATTAGGCGCATTGCTCTTATCTTCTATTGGAGTAGTTTGGCTGACCCAGGCAAGTTTAGTAGGCTTAGAGTCTTCTAAAGAGGCTCTTGAGTTAAATGCCTATGTTTCTAATTTATTGGTAACTGGCATGGCTTTAGCGTTCTTTTTAAAGCTGGATGTCTATCATAAGAGAAGCAATAAAGAATTGTTAGAAAACATCGTAATGCTATTTGTGTTCGGCCTAATTTTCTATGTAGCTGAATGCATTGTCTATGCGAGCTTAACAAGCCAAGGAACTATCTATAGCGAATTGATTAAATTATTTACTGCTTTTATCCCCGGCAATATTATCTGGAACTTGATGCTTTATTCTTTAATCTTCTTTTTCTTATTTACGGTTCCTAAAAGCATTGAAGATACACCTCATAAAGTTCTTATATGGCGCTTAGGCAGCATTATTCCAGTTTTATTGTTATTGACCGCTTTTGTGGTTAAAGGTTCTTTGCAAGATACGCTTTCTCCATATGTTAATTTTCTCTTCCATACGAATGGGGCGTTATTAACCGCCTTTGCTATTTTCTATTTGTATGCCCTGTTCTTCTTCCAACAATACGTTTCGCTAAAGTACGGCAAGGATTTCGGGAAACTATTCTTAGATTCTCGTAGATATGCTTTATGTAAAAACATCATTGCATGTGTCGTAATTTTTGTTTTGTCATTAATTGATTTACTGTTCTACTTTAAATTACCATTTAATAGTCTTAATTTAGGCACGAACTGGATTATTGCTGGATTAATTCCGTTTATTCTCTTCTATCATCCACACATCGGTAAAAGAGCGCCTAAATGGGATTTAGCATATAACGTTATGTATGTTATTTTCTTAATCGGTGGATACCTTATTTCATTTAGCATGATTTCTAATTCTTTAGATCTAAGTCAGATTAGTCAAATTATTAGTTAATCATAAATAAATTTTTATTTATGTTATAATCATTATCACTTATGACAAAACCAAGAAAAGATATACTTAGTTGGGATGAATACTTTATGGGTATTGCGGCTTTAAGCGCGCTTAGAAGTAAAGATCCATCTACTCAAGTTGGAGCATGTATCGTTGATAGTGAAAAGAAAGTTGTTTCAATTGGCTATAATGGTATGCCTCGTCATTGCTGTGAAGATAAGTTCACTTGGAATAAGAACGAAGGTTTAGATAGTAAGTATCTTTATGTTTGTCATGCAGAATTTAATGCAATCTTAAACACTAAAGGTGGTCATTCATTAAATGGTTGTACCGTGTATGTTACTCTCTTCCCGTGTAATGAATGCGCGAAAGCCATTATTCAAACGGGTATTAAAGAAGTGGTCTATGCTTCTGATAAATATAAAGATCAAATCGGTACTAAAGCGAGCAAGAAACTTTTAACCCTTGCGGGTGTTAAGTGTCGTCAATATAAAGGGAGAGACATTAAATTCCTAGTTAAATAAGCTACTACCCGCTCAATAGAGCTACTCGTGGAACTTACTTCTTTGTCCAATAGAGGAAATGCTAAAGAATGGAAATACTGAAATTAAACAACGTTAGCTATTCATATAATAAAAAGGTCAATGTTTTAACTGACATTAATTTAACTATTAATGCCGGTGAAGATATTGCCATTATTGGGCATAATGGTTCAGGTAAATCTACATTAGGCAAAATATTAATCTCTTTATTAAAGCCTAGAAGCGGAACCTTATCTTTTAATGGAACTATTATTGATAACAAGAACGATTCTTTAATTAGAGCCAAGTCGGGTATAGTTTTTCAAAACCCAGATAATCAATTTATCGGGGTTACGGTTCGTGATGATATTGCTTTTGGTTTAGAGAATAAATGTATTCCACACGAAAAGATGGATGCAATTATTAATGAATATTCATCTAAGATGGGTGTTAATCAACTTTTGGATAAAGCACCTGAATCACTTAGTGGAGGTCAAAAGCAAAGAGTAGCCTTAGCTGGTATCTTAGCGATGCTACCGGATATTATTGTTTTTGATGAAGCATTAGCGATGCTTGATCCTAAAGGCAAAAAAGAGATTAGTGATTTAATTAAAGATATTAAAAAGAATAATCCATCATTAACGATTATTAGAATTACCCATGATTTAGATGAAGCGTTTAATAGTGATAAAGTAGTAGTCTTATCAAAAGGTAAGATTATCTTTAATGACACACCTATTAATGTATTTAAGCATGATGCTGAATTAAAAGAATTAGGATTAGATATTCCATTTATCGTTAAGCTTAATCAAGCATTGTTAAGTGAGGGCTTAATTAGTGAAGTAGATTACGATTTTCACTCATTAGCGAAGAAAATATGCAAATAAAGTTTGACCATGTTTTCTTTACCTACAATGTTAATTCGCCATTTAGCGTGAATGCTTTAACTGATATTAATTTAGATTTAAATGAGAATAACATCACTGCGATTGTAGGAAGGACTGGTTCGGGTAAATCTACTTTAACTGAATTAATTAATAAATTGTTAACTCCTACTAATGGAGAAGTTCATATTAATAATTTAGTGAACGCTCCTAAAGTAAAAATCAAAGGTAAAGCGATTAAAGAATTTAGAAAAGAAATAGGTTTCTTATTTCAGTTTTCGGAAAATCAATTATTCGAAGAAACGGTTTTAAAAGATGTGATGTTTGGGGTTCAAAGCTTTTATCCAAAGAATAAGAATCCGGAAGAATTAGCAATTAAAGCCCTTAATTTAGTAGGCCTTGATGAATCATGCTATAATCGTTCTCCGTTTGATTTAAGCGGTGGAGAAAAGAAGAGAGTCGCGATTGCTGGCGTATTAGCGTATCAACCTAAATTATTAATCTTAGATGAACCTACTGCAGGACTTGATGCTAAGGGTAAAAAAGAAATTATGGATCTATTTAAAAAGATTCATGAAACTGGAGTCGCAATTATTTTAGTGACTCACGATATGGATGTAGTTTTAGATTATGCTGATAAGATGATAGTAATTGATGACGGCAAGATTCAAAAGATTGGTGCGCCTAAAGATATTCTTCAAGAGGATGTAGAACAATATAATTTAGAAACTCCTAATATTTATCAAATTATTCATGAATTAAGAGCGTTAGGCAAAAACATTACTCATGATGTATGTGATATTCCTTCTTTAATTAAGGAGCTAAAACACCATGGATAAATATATCTTAGGTAAATACGTTCCTTATAACACAATCATCCATCGCCTAGATCCCAGAATGAAGATTTTAGGCATGATTATGTTAATGGTATCCGTTTTCCTATCTTATGGTAGTTGGACCATGATGTTTGTCTTAAGTGGCATTAATGCAATTGTAATATTCGCATTGATGCTAATCAGTAAAGTACGTTTACGCGACTTACTTTATCAATTAAGAAGCTTATGGTTATTAATACTGATATTAATGTTTATCAATATCTTTGTCCCGCCGGTCGGAAGCATTCATGTGATTGCGGAAAGCGGTAATTTTAAACTATATGCTGAATCGTTTTTACAATCTGGGAAGATTATTCTACGTTTACTTGAAATGTTTGGAATAGCTATGATATTAACCTCTACTACTACCCCACAAGAATTAACTGATGGATTTGCATTCTTTTTACGTCCATTAAAGAAAATTAGGTTTCCCTCTGAGGAAGTAGCGATGACTGTTTCAATTGCTCTGCGTTTTATTCCTACGTTACTAGAAGAGACGAATCGTATTTATAAAGCTCAATCAAGTAGAGGTATTGATTTTAAGAGAGGGAATATTAAAGAAAAATTTAAAGGAATCATTTCTTTAATCATTCCGTTATTTGTTTCTAGTTTTTCAATGAGTGACGATTTAGCATTTGCATTAGAGGCTAGAGGTTATAATCCAAAAGCGAAGCGCACACAGTACCGTAAACTTCATTGGAGCGTTAATGATACTATCGCCGTTGTTTTAATTGTTTTATATATGAGTATGTTCATTACATTCACCGCAATGAACCTTGATTTTATTAAGCAAGCATTTCCGTTTGTATGGTAACAAAATAGTAAAGCAAACAACCGCAAAATAGTAAAGTAAAAAAGCGCAAAATAGTAAAGTAAAATTGACTAACAACAAAATTTAACATAAAATGTTAATATGAAAAAATACATTAATAGAATCGTTGATCAAGAAATCGACAAAAAATTAAGTATTTTTGGTGCATTGCAAATAATTGGTCCTAAATGGTGTGGCAAAACCACAACTGGAGAACATCATTCAAAAAGCGAAATCAAATTTCAAGAGACATTCGATGTTGAAAATCTAATTAAATTAACTAGATTTAATCCAGGAGTTTTACTTGAAGGAGACAAGCCACGTCTAATTGATGAATGGCAGGATGCTCCAAATATTTATGATGCAGTAAGGAATTATTGCGACAATTCTTCTAATTTTGGAAATTTTATTTTAACTGGTTCTACATCACGTAAAGTTACTACTCGCCATACTGGGACAGGGCGCATTTCTAAAATTTTGATGTACCCAATGAGTCTATACGAAAGCGGTGAATCGAATGGACATGTATCGCTTATCGACTTATTTAATGATAAAAAAATCGATCCAAAACGTTTTACATCTTCACTATCTTTAGAAGATCTAATATTTCTTGCGTGCCGGGGTGGTTGGCCAAAAAGTTTGTTAATAGCAAACAAGACTGATCAGTTGGAAGTAGCGAAAGATTATTATAAGCAAATTTACACAAGTGATATGTATAATGTCGATCAAATAAAACGTAATGCCAAAACAATGAGAGCGATTTTGCGTTCTTATGCTCGTAATATATCAACACTAGCGAGTCTAGAAACTATATTGGCAGATGTTGCTTCTACCAATAAAATATCAAAAGTAACTTTATACGATTATATTGATGTCTTAGATAGATTATACATAGTTAAAAATTTAGAAGGGTGGTGTCCGATGATTAGGTCGGCTACAGCAATGCGCAGTGGCAAAAAAATAGAATTCGTTGACCCATCTATTGCTGTTGCCGCTTTAAAAGCAACCCCTAAAAGTCTTCTGTACGATTTGAAGACATTCGGTTTTATTTTCGAAACTTTATGTATACGAGATTTAAGAGTGTATTCCTCTAAATTTGGTGGAGAAATATGTTATTACCACGATCGGTATGATTTAGAAGTAGATGCAGTATTATTTTTAAACGATGGTCGTTATGCATTAATTGAAATTAAATTAGGAGATGATGAAATCGATGAAGGAATTAGGCATCTTAACAAAGTTGAGCAATTAATTAAAACTTACAACAAAAAAGAAACAAAAAAGAAATTGGATTTACCAACACTTAAAATGGTTGTTACAGGGTCTAAATATGGTTATAAAACTAAGGACAATGTCTTTGTAATACCTATTGGATGTTTAAAGGATTAATATGCGTTATCTAGGAATTGTTAGTTATTTTGGGATGAATTATGATGGATGGCAAAGTCAGCCATCACATAATACGATTGAAGATAAAATTGAAAAAATCTTATCGCATATTTTAAACGAAAAAATTAATATTACCGGATCAGGTAGAACCGATAAAGGCGTTCATGCTTACGCTCAGCCATTTCATTTTGATACTAAGAAACAGATTAAGGATATTAATCATTTAGTGTATGCGCTTAATCGTCTTTTACCAATCGATATCAAAATTAAATCACTAAAAGAAGTGGATAAAGATTTTCACGCGAGATTCTCTGCTAAGAAAAAAGAGTATATTTATAAAATCTATACAGGTAGAGAATTGCCATTTTACGCTAGAACGCATTATTTAGTTAAAGATAAAATTAATCTAAAATTACTTAAGGATGCTAGTAAGTTTTTTATTGGTAAACATAATTTCCAAAACTTAACGAGTAAAGAACGAGATGATAAAGATTTTATTAGAACGATTTATTCAATTAAGATTAGTAAAAAGAAAGATGAGATACTAATCTCTCTTACGGGTAATGCTTTTATGCGTTATATGGTTAGAGATATTGTTGCGGAAATGATATTGGTAGCGACCGGGAAACAAAAGTTAAATGATTTAAAACGTTTATTTAATAGTCCTAGACACATCACTAATCACAAGGCACCAGCAGAAGGTTTATACTTAAATAAGGTATTTTATGAATAAAATAACATACTGTTATCATTCACATACTAAACGCTGTGGTCATGCTTCTGGCGAAGATGAAGAATATATTAAAAAAGCGATTGAAGCCGGTTTAAAGGATTATGGTGTTTCTGATCATGTTATTTTGCCAAATGTGATTCAGTCTGGAATGCGAGGGGCTTATTATCTATTAGATGATTATCTTAATTCAATTAAAAATCTAAAGAATAAATATAAAAATCAAATAAATATCTATACTGCGTTTGAATGTGAATATATGCCTCAATACGAAGATTATTATCGTTCATTATTAGAAGAAAAAAAGGTTGATTATTTAATCTTAGGTCAACACTGTTATTTTAAAAGAGGCGAAGTAATTTGGTATCACTTACATGGTGTGACTGGTCTATTAGAATATACCGAACATCTAATCGCTGGGATGAAATCTGGATTATTTTTATATGTTGCTCATCCAGATTTATTTATGTGCGTTACTGGTAAGTGGGATAATTTAACTAAAGACTGCGCGCAAAAAATTATTGACGCAGCGGTTAAATACGATATTCCTTTAGAAATCAATTTAGGGCACGTTCGAGTATATGGTATGAGACATTTCGCTGGTACGTATTCTTATTATGAATACCCATTTACTCCATTTTGGGAAATGGTTGCCAAAACCAAGGCTAGAGTAGTGATTGGATTTGATTCACATCGACCGATTGATGTTCTATATCCTGGATTGGAAGCTGTGGAACATATTGTGAATGCAACTGGTGTAGAGCCAATATATAATTTGTCCTTAAAGGACAAAAAGAATAAAATATAGTGCGTAGGAGTAATTATGGGAAGAGCACATGAAGTAAGAGCCAAATCTATGGCCGCAACCGCTGCGAAAAGAAGCGCGTTATTTATGAGAGCCAGTAAAGAAATTTATATGGCAGCTAAATCAGGAGTTCCTGATCCTAATGCTAATCTAGCACTTAGAAGTGCGATTGAAAAATGGAAATCACAACAAGTCACTAAGGATGTTATTGAAAGAGCGATTCAAAAAGCAAAAGGTGGAAGCGGAGAACAATATGAAGCTGGTCGCTATGAATTCTTTGGACCAGCTGGGAGTTTATTTATTGTTGATACTTTAACTGATAATGTTAATCGCGCTTTAACAGATGTTAGAACCGTGTTTACTAAACGTGGTGGACGTATGGGCGCGGTGTCTTATAATTTTACCGAACAAGGTGTTTTAGTTTTTAAAGGTACAGGCAAAGATAAAGTTGAAGAAGCATTAATTTTAGGTGATGTCGATGTTAGAGAAGTTAGTGAAGATAGCGGAATAATTGAAGTATTAGTGAATCCGACCTTCTTAAATAAAGCTAAAGAAGTGTTAAAGACTCTTAATATTACTGAATTCGATATTTCTGCAATTCAAATGATTGCGAATGAATTAATTCAAGTTACCGATCCTGAAGCCAAAGATAAGATTAATCAAATCCTTGATGCGTTAGATGAAGTAACGGATGTTCAAGAAGTCTATCATAACGTGGAGTTATAAAATGAAAATTAATCCAGAAGTAATCAAAGCTCTTAAGGCGCATAAACCAGTAGTCGCATTAGAGTCGACGATTATTTCGCACGGGATGCCTTATCCAAAAAATGTTAAATGTGCATTAATGGTGGAGAAGGTAATTCGTGAGAATGGAGCGGTTCCTGCTACGGTTGGAATTATTAATGGTGAACCAATTGTAGGAATGACTCCAAGTGAAATTGAAAAATTCGGTAAGACTAAAGGAATCGCTAAAGTATCTCGTAGAGATATCCCTTATATCACAGCGATGAAGAAATGGGGTGCAACTACGGTTAGCGCAACGATGATATTTGCTGCATTAGCGGGAATTGAATTCTTTGTAACAGGCGGTATTGGCGGAGCGCAGAAAGGTGTTCAACATACTTTTGATATTAGTGCTGATTTAGACGAACTTGCGAAAACTAATGTCACGGTTATTTGCGCAGGACCGAAAGCAATTTTAGATTTACCAGTAACGTTAGAATTATTAGAAAGCAAAGGTGTACCAGTAATTGGTTATAATACTGAATGTTTGCCTGCCTTCTATACTAGAACTAGTAAATTTAAAGTTGATTATAACGCTAAGACTCCGCTTGATATCGCTAAGATTCATAAAATGAAAAGAGCATATAAACTAGACGGTGGTATTTTAGTGACTAATCCAATTCCGCAAAAATATGCAATGGACGAAAAAGTAATTAATAAAGCAATTAAACAAGCGCAAGCCGAAATGGAAAAGAAAGGCATCAAAGGTAAAGATGAGACGCCTTTCTTATTGGCAAGAATTGTTGAACTCACTAAAGGTGATTCGTTAGATACCAATATTCAATTAGTATTAAACAACGCTAAACTTGGAGCGCAAATCGCTAAAGCTTATTGCGCATTAAAGAAATGAAGAAAATAATTTTATTTGGTAGCTCAGCGGTTGATTATATTGCAACTAGCGATCAACCGCTTGAATATAAAGTTTCTAATTCTGGTAAGTTAGCTGTAGCTTTTGGCGGCGTTACTCGTAATGTTGCGCATAATTTATCTAAATTAGGTAATAAAGTAACGGTTGTGACTGCTTTAGGTAAAGGCGAAATGGCGGATAGTTTAAAGAAACATTACGCTAGTTTAAAAGTTAAAGTAGTAGATGTACCTACTAAATATCCTACTTCAACTTATGTAGCGATTAATGATAGTAACCACGATATGGAAATAGCGATATTTGATAATCGCGCAATTAAAGATGTAACCCCTAGTTATATTAAAATGATTGGCAATATTATTAATCAACATGACTTTATTTTTATCGATGGTAATGTAACGCAAGAGACTACTGAATATATTTGTAAACATTTCTCACATAAGAAAATCTTCTGTGATCCAATTGCTCCGGAGTTTGTTCCACGTTTCCTAAATGTATTAGACAAGATTTATTTAATGAAATTAAACATTTACGAAGCACGGGCATTAGTGAATAATCAAAAATTAGAAAAAGAACCTTTAATTAAAGCTATATTTAAAAAAGGCTTAAAGAATGTAGTGGTGAGTAATTCGCGTAAAGATGTCTATTATGGTTTAAATAAAAAAGATATCTACCATTATTCGGTTACTCAATTTAAAAAGATTGCGAATACTACTGGATGCGGTGATGCTTTGATGAGTGGTATTATTGACCATATAATGCTTGGTAAAGATTTTCATGAAGCGATTAGCTTTGGCAATAAGCTTGCTAATCTAACTTTGATGAGCGAAAAGGCTAATTCAGATAAGCTTAGCCGATACGCTCACAAATAAGGATTATATTATGGCAAAGACAGCGATTATTATTGGTGCTGGGCCTGCAGGAGTAACCGCTGCATATGAATTATTAACTAAAACCGATATTAAACCTATTATCATTGAAGCTTCATCTTATATAGGTGGTATTTCTCGAAGCGTACGCTTTAATGGTAATATCATTGATTTAGGCGGGCATCGTTTCTTTTCTAAAGATAAAGTAATCAATGATATATGGCAGAAATTTATGCCTTTTCAAGGTCAACCTACATTAGAAGAAAAGATGGTTGGTAGATCTACTAAATTAACTATAGGCGGACCTGATCCAGAAAAGATAGATAATGTATTTTTAATGCGCTCTCGTGTTTCGCATATTTATTATCTAGATAAATTCTTTGATTATCCTTTATCAATGAAATGGAGAACGTTTAAGAATCTAGGCTTTAATAAAACCATAAAGGCTGGATTTAGTTATATAAAAAGTAGATTTATTAAGAAAGAGGAAAATAATCTAGAGAATTTTTATATTAATCATTTTGGCTCTTTTTTATACAAGAGTTTCTTTAAAGATTACACCACTAAAGTATGGGGTCGTAATCCTAGCGAAATTGATGCTTCATGGGGCAAACAAAGAGTGAAAGGGTTATCTTTAACTAAAGCAATTGGTAGTGTATTTAAAAAGAAGCAAAACGAAGAAGCATCGTTAATTAAATCTTTTGCTTATCCTAAATATGGGGTAGGTAGTATGTATGAGGCAATCGCTAAATGGTGCGTGAATAACGGAGCGATTCTTCATCAAAATTTTTGTGTTACTGGAATTACCATAGAGGATAACAAAATAACCTCAATAGAAATTAATCATAAAGAAGAGCTTAAAGCAGACTACATTATTTCATCTATGCCACTTAAGGATTTAATTAATGCAATTAAAGGTAATATACCTAGTAAGGAAATATACGATATTGCTAATCATTTACCATATCGTGATTTTATTGGTGTAGGTCTATTAATGAAAGATTTAAAGATTCATAATGAAAGTAAAATCAAAACTATCAATAATAGGATTCGTGATACATGGATATATGTGCAACAAGGAAATGTTCAATTAGGGCGTATCCAAGTCCTTAATAACTGGTCACCTTATTTAGTGAAGGATAATGAGAATACGACTTTAATTGGATTAGAGTATTTCGCTAACGAAGGCGACAAGTTATGGCAGATGTCTGATAAGGCTATTATTGACTTAGCGATTAATGAAGCATGCACAATCGGACTAATTGATAAGAATCAAGTTATTGATTCGACTATTAATCGAGTGTTAAAAGCTTATCCAGCCTATTTTGATTCTTATAAAGATATTGATAAGTTGGTCAGCTACCTTAATTCGATTGATAATCTTTATTGCATCGGGCGAAACGGGCAACATCGTTATAACAATATGGATCATTCAATGCTAACTGCAATCAAATGTGTTGAAGCGATTAAAGGTGACATTAAGAAAGAAGATATTTGGAAAGTAAATACTAAATCTGAATATCACGAATAATTATTCAATAATATCTTTCTTATATTGTTTCAATAATATTTCTTGATAATTAGGCTTTATCTTTTTCAATTCTTCTTTGAGCGTTTTAATTAATAGCTTTAATACTTTGCTCTTATCAATCTTCTTCTTAGCCTCTAAATAATAAGAAGTTGCGTTTAATTCTTTAGAGAACACTTCTTGATTAAGATTAAGTCCAATCCCAATCACTAAAGCTTTTATATCATCGCTTATTGAAATGCTTTCAAGTAAGATGCCACATATCTTATGTCCATTGACATAAATATCATTAGGGCGTTTAATCTTAATGTTTTTTAACCCTAGTTTATTTAATAAGCGATAAATAGTAATTCCTACTAATAATACAAGGCAGTTGTGTTTATTAATTATCTTTTTGTCTTTAATTAATATAGAACATAAAAGATTATCACCACGCTTACTTATCCAAGTACGATTATCATATCGTCCACGTCCATGCGTTTGATAGTCCGCAGTTAAAATAGTCCAATCTCTTAATTTATGATAATTAGTTTTTAGATAATTATTGGTAGAATCAACGCTTGAAAGATGATAATAAATCATTAATTATAGAATGCCATCACCAATCGCGAAAGCTGGGAAAAGATAATGTTCTTCAGTACAAGGCGGGGGAACGCTATCATAAGTGCCTTGATTCTCTACTTCGAATTCATCAAGTTTTCCATCATCTTCATCTATATCAAAATATGAAAGATTTGTATTTAATTTATATATTCGGGGTGGAGTGACATCATCTTCACACCAATCTTTTTTGATATATGTATCCCATCTAGACCAATAAGTTTTAAAGTTGGCCTTATCTTTAGCTGCTTCGCCATAAAGATTTGTGTAATTTGAGAGAATCATTTGAATCATGGTTTGGGGCGCGCTTCCATCTGGATTATATACAAATGGTATTTGACCATCATGCTCACCGCTTCCAAACAACGTTTCGCCACGTCCTCCGATAAGAAAACTTTTAAGATTCATTTCATAACCTTTTTCACCATCGTATTGATATTCTGCTTCCATCTCATTAAGTACCATCGGTTCATCACCATCGTAATCGATTAATCTTTTTGTTGTTTTTAAAACGTCTCCAAGAGCGGATTCTAATTTCGTATCCAACTCATCTAATTTTTTCTTAATGTTGCAATTTTCATTTTGATATAAATAGTTTAAGTCGCTATTGTGGCCCCAAGATATTTTATCTCCGTAAGGAGTAATGAATTGTAATGTTAAAGCGCTAGGTTTTTGAGAGAAAATCCACAATTCAGGGCCATCATATTGTAATTGACCGTTTTTATAAGAACGTTCGTAAGGATCATCTACAAGAATAAATTCTTGAAAATCTGTTGCGACACCGATAACTCTTACCGTATAAGTAACGCCATCAAGCACTAAATCTTTTTCTAAGTTATAGATATCCTTATCGCTCGTTAAGTTATACGCTTCTTTTATTTGATTTTTGCCTTTCTTAGCTAAGGCAGCAATCATACTAAATGTATCCTTTTGGAAATCTGGTTCATAGTAAGCATAGAAAGAAACATCACGAGGGAACATTGTTGTCGTATCTGGATTATTTGGATCATAAATTTTGCCTGTTTCATCGGTCCAATGCTTAAATGTTGCAAATGTACCCTCCGGAGTCTTATATTGAGAAGCACCTAATTCTAATATTTGCGCAAAAGTGGTGTAGTCATCTGGTGTATCAATACCAACAACGTTTTTGGTTTCAGTGTTAGAGGAAAGGGAGTCCTTTTTTTGAGCTGTATTTTTAAATACACCAGTACGATGGTAATCATCGTGGCTCGTTGAAATTGGATCGGCCGCATAAAAAGTCACATTTAACCATTCAACTGGGTCGCCACTAGGCATTCCGCTATAGTTAGCCGTTAAAATTACATCGCGGTCAATGATAAATTTTTCGTAGTCATCTCGTTTTGCTTCTGGTGTTGTTTCATAAGGTGGATAAATATCTTTTTCGCCTGTTGCATCTCTGAAGAAAGTAAAGTGAATACTATCATCATACGTATATTCTCCAGGGGTTCCTGTCGACTTAACGATTGTAGGTTCAATGTACTTCTTAATATCAGCTAAGTATAAAGCATCTTTAAGAGTTGTTCCTTTATTTACTTCAAACGTTCGTGTTCTACTAACCGCTCCCATTGTATCTGCAGTCCAAGAAGTTCTGATTGTCCCAAGGGTGTTTCCCGAAGCATCGATGGTTAGCTTGACGGTTTCGGGTTTATAAGATGCGCTCACTGTTAAGTTATCGTTTAAAACGCGATCATCAGAAACCTCGCTTGTTATATCAGACCAAGCATCGAGTATGTCATAAACGGGTGTTTCTACCGTTCCACCAGTGTGTCGCGTCAAATTGGACGCTAACTTTTTAACTTCACCAAAAGTAATTCCTTTCCCAACTTTAACTTTTAAAGCGGTGAGGGTAGGGTCGTTGTTAAAGTATGCTAAATGATCTTCTGTAGAAACAGCATCAAATGTTACTTCAATTAATCCATCGCTCCCGCCTCCAGGAGTAAGGTGCTTGCCAAGAAAAAAAGCGCCAGTACCAATGGCGGCAACCGCCAGTAATGATACTCCTGTAATTGCGGCGACCTTAAGAATAGGATTTGCAATAGAAGCGCTAGATTTTAAATATCTCTCACAATATTTAACTAACTCTCCACTCTTTTTTGCATCAGCGAGAATTGCTTTTGCGGTCGAAATATAATAACTATTATTAGCACCGCTTTTAACTGGCACGGGAACAATTTTTTCAATTGGTCGCTTGTTATATTTAAAAATGCAAAATACATCCACGTATTTATCGCTGGAGCTGTTTAGTACTTGAGCAGATAATTTTGATAAATCAATTAATGTGTTTTTTAAATTACTCATATTTTATCTCCTTGAAATAAATTATGGATACTATAGCATAGTATATCACATTACATTCGCATTGTTATACAATGCGATAAAAAATTTTTGCAAAGCTAAAAGAAACAGGGCTGGGTATTTCTTTAACAATTTCAGGGGCATCAGTCGTAAAATAACCATTTAAATAGCTAAGTATCCAGGTGTTTAGAACCCCGCAATTCATATTAGTTACTATCACTACGTTTGCTTTCTGAATTTGTGATTTTAAATTTAAGGCTAAATAGTTATCGTTAGTTGAAAGCATAGCATCAGTTTGAAAAAAGCAAGGACCATACGGTAGGTGCTTTGTATAGGGATATATTGCTCGGAAGAAATTTCCAACAAATTGATAGCGCTCTTCGTTTAAGGCATCTAATACTTGATCAACATAGACTGCACATTCTTTGCTAGCTTGAAGAGTGTATGGCCCAGCGATTTGCCTATAGTCAAATGATGGTAATAAGAAAATGCTGAGACAACTAATAAAAGAGACGACAGGAGTTACTAAATTGATACGTTGACTGCGCTTTTTTGCTTTAAACGATAATTGATAGCGAAAAGCTACGTTATCAATTAGAAAAAGCAAAATTAAATAATAAATAGGAATTCCGCTTGCCTGTTGATGTAGGAATGTTGGATCGCCGAGTGCGAGCACAAATGTTGTAATGAACGTTAATGAAAAGCAATACCAAATAGATATTAATACGTTTATAACAGTCGAATGGTTATGCGCTAATGCGATATCTTTAACAATAAAAAAGTATGTTAGAAGAAAACCGATAATGATAGAAATCGTTAAAATTGGAGAGAAACCCCACAAAAATCTAATAACGTTAGGAAAATCAAGCATTTTAATGATAAAAGGAACATTAGTATACCCTTTATCAGGAGATGGAAGCCATATTTCAATCATTGATTTAATATAGATAGTAAAATAAGGAATCAATGTTTGAGTTGCCGCTAAAAAAATTAGTGCGAAGATAACGCCATATGAGAATGGGAGCAAAAATTTATAAATTAAATCACGCTTCGAACGACAAATAAACAAAACACCGATTACGGCAATAAATGCAAAAGTCTCCTTGCTTAATGCTGCGAAGAAAAATAATAAACCGGTTATAAATATTGTCGGCGAATAAAATTTTAACTTTTTGCCATCAACAAGATATAGAAGTAAAAAAGCAATTAAAACAAAAAATGAGCAAAAGATTTCAGCGTGAATTCTTCCAGCAAAATATTGAGCGGATGATGCTAAAAGGAAAGAAAGCGGAAACACCGCTAAGATGGTCGCAGCAAAACGAAGGTAATTTTTTTGTTTTTTCTTGATAAAGCGAATAACGATAAAAATGAGCGGTAGCAGCGCCATTCCTAAGATGCAAATAAAACTAAAAACATTGACAGCGTAATAACTATTAGGACCACTAATTAGGTATCCTAAAGCACATATATAAAATAAAAACGGCCCTTTCGTTTCAAAAAAATCGACATAGGGTGTGTAGCCGTTAACGATGCCTTTTCCAACCATGTAGTATAAAGAACCATCTTCACGAACCCCTTCCTCTAGTTCAACTGAAAAGCGACTAAAGAAATCTGCGCCTACGATTGCCATAACGACAATAAACCAAATTAAAGATACTAATAACAAAAGGGAATTAATTTTGTCGCGCTTAATATAATTAATTAGCGATTTCATAGATAAAATAACTATATCATTAGTTGATATAAAAATGATAAAATCATTTTAATGGAAGAATATTCAATTAGTAAAGACCAACAAATTGAAAAAGAATGTGGTCTAGTAGAACTCCATAATGATTTAATTGATATTTTGAGTGAATTTGATCGAATTGCTAAATTGCATAATATCCAATATTCAACTGCGTATGGAACGATGCTTGGCCAAATCCGCCATAAAGGATTTATCCCGTGGGATGATGATAGTGATATTTTTATAACTCGTGATAATTACGAACGTTTAATAGGTGTGTGGCAAAAAGAGAGCAAAGCACCGTTTCGCCTAATAACAGCGTTTTCTTATCAAGGCAAATTCGTTGATTTAATTCCTAAAATTATTCTTAAAAAGAATAAATATGAAGCAAAAGATGAATTTAATAATACGCTATATATGGAATATCCTCGTGTTGACTTATTTGTATTAGATAAAGCGCCTAAAAATAAAATGTTTTTTAAATTATTTACTCTTCGTTTAAAGATTATTTATGCATTATGTTCAGCGCATGGTAATCATCAATTTAAAGATATCAAAATTCCGTTCATCCAACGCGCTGGCTTCCGTTTCTTCCGTTTCTTCGGAAAACTATTTAATTTGAATCTTTTGTTAAACCATTACTATAAAATTTGTAAAAAGTATCAACATAAAAAGAAATATTCTTATTGCGATACCGGAAGTATGCTTGATTTAAAATTTATTTTTAATCCCGCTAACTTTCAACATATTGATATTAAAGAATTTAGCAAAATTCATTTACCTTGTTTTGTTGATTATGAAGTTATTTTAAAGCAACTATATGGAGAAAATTATTTAACGCCAATTATCGATAATAGTAAGTATATATCGCACTTTAAAATAAATGGGTTTAACCAAGATAGTTTAAATAAATATTATTGATCATAAGCTTTATCGAACTTAGCTAAATCCGCTACTGTGTCGAATTCATTAATAACGCCATTAGGATATAGTTTTCCATACATTGGAGGCAATTTCTTTAAATAATCCATTAGCAAAACATCCCACAGTTTTTGGCTATATTTTTTGGTAGTATGCTTCTCATCTATTAATTTGAGCATCGCTTTAGAAAACGTTTCATTCCAAAAAGCGTGGCCAAACATGATGTTACCTTTTTTAAGTTTTAAACGGATGCTTTTAATATATCCAAGTTTATCTAAATCCATATAAAATTCATCGAATGTTTCTCCGCCGGGAGTACCTGCATAATAGGCCTCGTATTCATAATGAGAAAATGGATTGATGGTAAAATAATCATCGCATGAACAAATATAGGTGTTACGAATATATTTGCGCGCTAAATAGAGAGACTCTATGTTATTTCTTTGAATATATTTGTTATTAATGATGACTTTGATAAAGGGATATTTTTTCAAGAACTTAAGATACATTTCTTTTTTATAACCTAAAACAATAATGATATCTTTAATTCCAACATCTAGGAGCTGTTTGATTTGTCGTTCAATCAATATTTCGCCTTTAACTTTAACTAAACCCTTTGGCGTTTTATAGCATAGCGGAGCGAATCTAGATGATTTTCCTGCCGCCATGATAATTGCATTATTAACTTGATAAGGCGCTAATGTTTTTAAATCATTCTTATTAGCTTTATGTTGATTAAAACGTTTATTTAATTTTTCAAATTGTTTGCGAGTTAATTTCATAAATTTATTTTACAACATTAACTAGTTAATAAGTAATCATTTTAGTGGATAATTTATCTTTTAACGCCAAATAAATAATTACTATTCCTGCTAATGCCATTAAGCCATAACTAATTGAATAACTATAAATAACTCCCATAATGAGATAATCAGGAATTAATAAATGAGAAGTTAAAAACATTAAAGCTAGACTAACAATGGAAATGATTGCCAAAGGGATTAATGTTCTCAAACTTATCATTGTTAAACAAACTAAAATTACAAATGCTTGTAGACCGTTAATTAAGATAATCCATCTAAAGTAAATAGCGTAATTAATGGCTTCTTGATCGGCGGGATAAATAATACCCATTAACCATTTATCTAAGAAAAGAGAGCAGATGAAGGCAATCATAGTGATAATGACAATAAATAGAACGAATATTAATAGTAGTTTTAATAATTGCTTATATTTGTGTTCAGCATAATAGTTGCTTATAAGTGGTAGAAACGGCATAAATAAAGCGCTTAATCCGCTTTGAATTAAAGTAGCAACTGCAGCCATTGAACCAAAATAACCAACGATTTCTTTACTGGTAACTTGTTGAAGGATTAATCGTGGATAAGAAACAATGCTGGCAAAAGTAATTCCATAGATAAACGTTGGCAAAGCAGCAATAAAAATAAATAATGATGTTTTTAAAATAATCTTGTTAATTGAATAATCGACATTTGTATACTTCTTTAATAATCGACAATCTACAAAAATTAAATAAAGTAAACTAAATCCCATCAATAATCCAAACGTTAAAACCAAATTACGACTTAAAAATAAAGTTAAGGTAAAGATTAATAAACAAATAATCGCTTTAATCATTAACGCATAGGAAGAAATATATAATTTGCCAGCTCTTTGCATATTAGCAGTAATAATAATGGTGATATTCTCAGCACATTTAAATAAATAATAAAGAATAACTGCCCAAAATAAGAAGCTATCGTAATGATAACCGAATGATAAAGTGATAACAAACGAGACTAACAAAGAAAGGGTGGTAGACATTAATCCAAAGAAGAAATAATGTTGATCACCATACTTATGTTTGATATCACTGGCAATAAAGAAATTAATACTATAAGTGGCAATAGCAGTGCATATATTACTTACGGATAATGCAATTGTAAAAATGCCAGCATCCGCACTTGTGCTAAGTCGTGGAGTGATAATGGTCATTAGCCATAAAACCACTAAATACAAAATCTGTGCAATAGTATTAGTGATAGTGTCTTTTTTATAGTTATATTGAATAACTGTCTTATTCATAGACTATTTAATTGTAAAACAAAAATAGCCAATCATTAAATATTAATATAACCTATTATTTAAATAATAAGAGTAAGACACCTGCTGCTACGGCTGAACCGATAACACCGGCGACATTTGGTCCCATCGCGTGCATAAGTAAGAAGTTTTCTGGATCTTCTTTTTGTCCCATCTTATGAACAACACGTGCTGCCATTGGAACTGCGCTAACACCAGCAGCACCAATCATTGGGTTAACTTTACCCTTTGTGGCTACACACATTAATTTACCACCAAGAACACCACCTGCAGTAGCGATAGCGAAAGCAAATATACCTAAAGCAAATATTTCAATGGTTTGGATAGTTAAGAAACTTTCAGCCGTCGCAGTTGCGCCAACGCAAAGACCTAAAAGAATGGTCACGGTGTAAAGTAATCCGTTTGATAAGGTATGTGTGATGTTAGGAACAACGCCAGATTCTTTAATTAAGTTACCAAGCATTAAGCAACCGATTAAAGGTGCGCAACTTGGGACAAGTAAAATAACAACTAAAGACACGATGATAGGGAACATGATTCTTTCCCGTTTGCTAACCGGTTTAATGTTTGCATCCATTCTAATTAAACGTTCTTTTTTAGTTGTTAATAATTTTATAATTGGTGGTTGAATCACTGGTACTAATGCCATATACGAATAAGCCGCAATTGAAATAGATGGTAATAAAGCAGGGGCTAAATTAGTAGTGACTAAGATAGCGGTTGGACCATCTGCGCCACCAATAATACCAATTGCGCCTGCTTCTTGTGGTGTGAATTTAAGTAAGATAGCACCGATGAATGTAATAAAGATACCGATTTGTGCAGCGGCACCTAATAACATTGTTTTCTTATTGCTGATTAATGGACCAAAGTCAGTGGTTGCACCAATACAGAGGAAGATAAGACATGGATAGATACCTAACTTAACTCCGTAGTATAACCAGCCTAATAGACCTGTGCAGTCGCTATTATAAGCATTGATAATTGCATCTTTTAAAGTTTGTGTCATGCCCGGGAAATCAAACGCTGTCGTGTAAATGGCCTTTACAGTGTATTTGCCATCTACCCCGCCTAGCGACTCAAATATTTGTGTGAGTATCGTATAATCAGCACTACCAGACTGAATGCCAGCAACGCTAGCAAATCCAGCTAAGTTATACGCAGTCCCGCCTTTAAATACTTCTTGCCCTGCAAAAGGAATGTTAACGAGCAGCATACCAAATGCGATTGGAAGTAATAAATATGGTTCAAAGTCTTTTTTAATAGCTAAGAACAATAGAATTAAGGCGAGAACAATCATGATTAAATTCTTCCAGCCGCCGCTAACAAAGAAGCCGGCAATGCCAGATTGTTTGAAGAATTCAACTATTGTGTTCCAAAACGCCATAAAACTACTTAATCTTTAATAATAATTGTTTATTAGTGACCATATTGCCAGCTTGGGCAACGATTTCACTAACAACTCCATCACAAGGCGCACAAACCTCGTTTTCTAATTTCATCGCTTCGATGAGTAAAAGGACATCGCCTTTCTTTACCTTATCGCCGACTTTAACTTTGTATTTTAATAACATACCTTGAATCGGCGCTAAGACTTCATGACCTTCACCAGTTGATACTGGAGCCGCCGCTTTCTTTTCTTCTTTCTTAACTGCAACAGGAGCAGCGCTATTTGCGCTTTTAACTTCTTCCATTGCTTCGAGTTCGACTTTATAAGTCTTCCCGTTTACTTTGATTTTGTAGATTTTCATATCTATCTCCTTTTATTCATCAATTCTTTCGATGCTTTTGACTTCTGGATTTTTACCAGTCTCTTTATGGAAGTCAATCGTAGCGGCTAAAACCGCTGCTACAGCATCTTTATCGTCTTCTAAGATTTTGTTTTCTGGACGTGGTTTAATTTGCACAACGCTATCGGCTTTATCTTGCGCAACCGTAATGCCGTGTGTAATTAAAATCACGATAATTAAAACTAAAAAAACAATAACAATTGCAATTGCACTCACAATTAATGCATCAACTGCGCTAAAGTCACCAGATGGCCAAATACCTTGAAATACCATATTATGCCTTCACCTTAATCTTAGTGGGCTTTTTATCAGCCTTTTTTTGCTCAAAGAATTTCATTGCGACTTCTGGGAATAACGCTAATGAAAGCACATCTTCATCGGTCTTAGCGATCTTCTTATATTTCTTCTTTAATTCTTTGAATTCTGGTTTTAAATCATCCGCTGGACGATAAGTAATGACCTTATCATCACCAATAATCTTCTTACGGATTTCTGCATTAACTTCTCCAGGTGATTTACCATACTTACCATGTAGATAATCGTTAATCTCTTTTGGCACCATCTTATAACGTTCACCAGTAATAACGTTCATCACCGCTTGAGTACCAACCATTTGGGATAATGGAGTAACTAGTGGTGGATAGCCTAAATCTTTTCTAACTTTAGGAACTTCTTTAAGCACTT
>JAKSUY010000029.1 GCA_024408495.1 Bacilli bacterium | reverse complement strand
GAACCCTTATGGTTTCCCGGACGATTTTGAGTCGTCTGCGTCTACCGTTCCGCCATGGGGCCACAATTGGCGCGCTCGATGAGATTTAAACTCATGACCTTAACCTTCGGAGGGTTACACTCTATTCAGCTGAGCTACGAGCGCATCCGTGGTGCAGCTATTGAGATTTGAACTCAAACGGTTTCCCACTAGATTCTGACTCTAGCGCGTCTACCATTCCGCCATAGCTGCGTATTTATTATATCTATTAAAAATAAAGGACGCCATCTTGCGTCCTCTACCTAGATATCTCTTTTATTGACCTCGTGCAACTTTATTCACGAGTCCCATATCACATTGACCAGGATATTTTTCTTTGAAGAATTTCATAACCGCTGGAATGGACTTATCAGGTAAGGACGCCACTAGACGCCGGATTTCATCTTCCGACAACAACTTTGGCAAAAATCGCAGGATCGCCGCCTTTTGTTTATCGATTAAAGCAGCTTGATCTGGCTTACCTGCTGTAATATAAGCTTGTTTCTCTTCATCTAATTCTTTGCTTAACTTGGTTAAGATACGTATAGTATCTATATCCGTAGTCTCTTTATTGTTTGCTTTATTTTCGATGCTTAATTGCATATAGCGATTAATCGCAACGCTTAAAGATGCACGAGCCTCGTTATCGTGCGCTTTGAGAGCTTCTATGTTCGCTTTTTTTAATTCATCAATAATCATAAGCGCCCTTATATTATAGCACTAACTTTAAGTGCGCTAGTAAAAGCCCACATCAAATTATATCCACCACATAATCCATCTTGATTAAGGGCTTCACCAATAATAAACACATTTTTCTCGCGCTTACTATTAAAGGAATAATCAACATCATCAAGGCTTACGCCACCGATGGTGGCGACACTATCATTTTCATCATAAAATCCTTTAATATGGAAAGTTACTTTTTTAGGATCACCTTTCTTCTTTAAATAGATGGCTAAATCTTTCACAAAATAATTTTCAAATTTTCCATTAAATTTTGTATTCGGCAAAAAATCAACGACTACTTCTGCACTACTTAGATGGTTACGTAAATAAATACTCGCAGCGTGATAAATCACAATTCCACTCAATCCATCTTTTTTAAATTGAAGTTCGCCTTCTTCTTCAAAATAAGTTTTGCCCTTAGAAATTAATTTAACTCTCACTTCTCTACGTAATCCATTAACCTCTTTAGTAGGCTCAACGGTCTTAATTGGAAGTAAGGCTGGATGGAGTGGATATATCATATATCCATGTTTACTTAAATTAAGAACGAAGCTAGCATCCGCACCGAGTTTTGGTTGACTACCTAATCCAGTAGCGATCACTAATTTATCAAACGGATAGGTTCCTTTATCAGTGATTAATTTGTTGCTAGTGTAATCAAATGCTTGACATTCACTAATAAATTTCACGCCTAACTTTTTTGCCTCATCAATTAAAGTATCCGTTAACATGTTTGCCGATTCACTATAAGGATAAATATATCCTTCATGATTAACAGTTGCGATATTATGGTTGTTAAAAAATTTAATTAAAGTATGAACATTAATTTCATTAAATAATTTTCTTGCTCTATCTTCATTTAAATATTGACCTTCAATATCAAGAAGGTTACACATATTGCATTTTCCGTTTCCAGTTGCACGTAATTTTTTACCTAGTTTATTGTTTCGATCAATCACTAAAACATCATAGCAAGGTTTCTTTTCTTTAATGGCTAGAGCAGCCACTAATCCAGCTGCGCCACCACCGACAATTACTATTTTCATATCATTAATATTATAATCATTATGTATGAAACATAACATCATCGTTAAATTTTTTGATAATTACGATTACCAAAATGAACTTAATAACATTAAAGAATTATTTAATAAAGCTTTAAGTGTTCCAGGTATTTTAGATATTAAATTTCACCCCGCAATCAAAAGAACATCTAATCGTCATGATTTATGGATTGAATTAATTGTTAATGAATTAGGACTTGAGAATTGGAAAGAATGCGCAGTCCATATCCAGTGGAAAAACCAATACACGAAATATATCGCTAATAAAGTAATATTCGATTGTCTAGATTAATTATTCTAATTCAAAAGCGCCGGTATAAAGTTGATAATATACACCTTTTTTGTCAATTAGTTGATTGTGGGTACCACGTTCAATAATCTTTCCATGGTCAAGAACCATAATGGCTTCCGCGTTTTGAACAGTAGACAAGCGGTGAGCAATTACAAATGTAGTTCTACCTTCCATAATCTTATCCATACCTTTTTGAACTAGGAGCTCAGTTCTAGTATCAATGCTACTAGTTGCTTCATCTAGAATCATCACCGGAACATTAGCGACCGCCGCTCGAGCAATATTAAGTAATTGCCTTTGACCTTGCGATAAATTACTTCCGTCGCCACTAAGCGGAGTGTCAAATTGTTGCGGTAAGCGCATAATAAAGTCATAAGCGTTTGCGACTTTCGCGGCTTCAATGACTTCTTCATCGGTGGCGTTTAATTTACCATAACGAATATTATCTTTAACCGTACCAGTAAATAAGTTTGTATCTTGTAAAACAATACCTAATGATCTACGTAAAGATGACTTCTTAATTTTGTTAATATTAATTCCATCATAACGAACTTTACCATCTTCGATATCATAAAAGCGGTTAATTAAATTAGTGATGGTAGTTTTTCCTGCGCCGGTTGCGCCAACGAAGGCAATCTTCTCACCTGGATGAGCGAATAGGGAAATATCTTTTAATACTAAGTTAGGTGGATTGTAAGCAAAATTAACATGGTCAAGGAATATATCACCCTCAAGTGGAGTATAGGTAACTGTTCCATCTGCTTTATGTGGATGTTTCCACGCAAAGAATTTAGTTTCTTCATTGGTTTCATAGAAAGTATGATCATCGCGGTATTTAATATTTACTAAAGTAACGTATCCATCATCTTTTTCACTTTGTTCATCCATTAAATCAAAAGCACGAGATGCACCAGCAGCGCCAAGGAAAATCATTGATAATTGTTGTGATAAATTATTAACGTTATTAGTAAACATTCTAGCCATCATTAAGAAAGAGACAATAACCGGTGCGCCGATTGGCAAACCGCTCATTGAAATATTTGTTACATCAAACACAACTAACAATGCTCCAACTACAGCTAATAATACATAAAGCAGATTACCAATATTACCAATAACTGGCGCAAGCATATTACCAGCAGTATTAGCAACAACACCATCATCCGCCAAAGCTTTATTTAATTTTGAGAAATCATACTCGCTCTTTTCTTCGTGTGAAAAAACTTTAATGACTTTTAAGCCGATAATCGCCTCTTCAATATGACCTTCAACAATACCTAATTTTTCTTGCTGTTTTCTAAAGTATTTTCCGCTCTTAGTGCCAATCTTCTTAGCAGTAAAGAAAATTACAACCGTCGCAAATAACACAATTAGTGTTAAATATAACGAATAATAAAGCATAACAAAAATTAAGGATGTTACAATAACGCCCGTTTGGAAAACGCCTGGCAAAGATTCGCGGACAATTTGGCGAATTGTATCAATATCATTTGTATACACTGACATAATGTCACCGCGTTTATGCGTATCAAAATAACGAATTGGTAAAGTTTGCATATGCGCAAACATAGCTTTACGAGTTTCATTTAAGAAGTCTTGCGTTACAATTGCCATCGCAACATTGCAAACAACCGCACTGATGATGCCTTCAATGTAAATGCCACCCATTAAACATAGATAGAAAATCATTTGCTGCCAGAATTGATCGATTGTGATATGTATGGCGGGGTCGGTGCTTAAGTAAGCTTGAATCGTTTCGGTAATCGATCCAATCAACACCGGTGAACAAATAGTGCTTGCTGACATAGTAACAATAAAGATTAAACAAAGAGTGACACCTAGCTTATGCTTTTGCCACACCATTTTAATTAAACGCTTAATGGTGCCTTTTTTAGCCTTACCAGCATTACCTCGCATCCGTGGCATAAGAGGCACCTCCATTATCATCTTTTACGCGGTTTTGAGTATAATAGACTTCTTGGTAAATCTTATTAGTTTTTAAAAGTTCCTCATGGGTACCGATTTGATCAATATGACCGTTATCCATCACGATAATCTTAGTGGCGTCTTCTATTGAAGAGGTCCTTTGTGCAATAACAATCTTAGTAGTGTTTGGTAAATCGTTTCTAAGCGCAGCACGAATAAGTGCATCGGTTTTAGTATCAACCGCACTAGTGGAATCATCTAAGATTAAAATCTTTGGTTTCTTAAGCAAAGCACGCGCGATACAAAGACGTTGACGTTGACCACCACTGACATTGGTACCACCTTGTTCGATATAAGTTTCATATTTCTTTGGGAAGGTTTGCACAAATTCATCAGCTTGCGCAATTTTCGCTGCCTTGATTAATTCTTCATCACTAGCGTTTAAATCGCCCCAACGAAGATTTTCAGCAATCGTACCAGAAAATAAAACGTTCTTTTGTAAAACTACTGCAACATTATCACGAAGAGTTCTTAGGTCATATTGATTGACTGGATTACCTCCAACGATTAATTCGCCCGTAGTGATATCGTATAAACGTGAAATTAAATTGATTAAAGTAGTTTTGCCACTTCCAGTCGAACCAATGATGCCAATAAAGTCACCGGATTTAATATCAAGATTGATTTCATCAAGAGCATTTCTTTTAGCACTTTTAGAATATTTAAAAGTAACTTTATTAAATTTCACCGATCCATCTTTTAACTGCATAATTGGGTCGGTTGGATTATGAATAGTACTTTCTTCACGCAAGACTTCAGCGATACGTCTCATACTTTCTAAACTCATAGATATAATCCCTAATACGATTGTAACCATAAGTAATGACATTAAGATTTGTACACCATAAGTAAGTAATGCAGATAATTTATATGGATTTAAGTATTGCTCACCACTATTAGCGATAATTAATGCACCTAGTCCACACACAAGTAAATTAACTATATGGATTGACAAATTCATAATTGGCGAAGCGAATGAAACAATAATTTCAGCTTTTTTGAATTCTTCACAAATCGCATCAGACGCTTTGCTCATCTTTTCGGTTTCATAATCTTCGCGAACAAAATTCTTTACGACACGAATACCGGAAACGTTTTCCTGAATAGATTCATTTAATTTATCGTAACGTTTGAAAACACGAGTAAATATCTTTGTGGCCTTTTTTAGCATAAAGAAGAAACCAATCCCGACTAAAGGAATAACTCCAATAAAAATCCAAGCCATTTGTCCGCCGATTACAAAACTTAACACGGTAGCAAAGATAAACATCAAGGGCGCACGGACAATGATACGAATGCCCATATTAAATGCCATAAAAGTATTAGTAATATCCGTTGTTAAACGAGTAACTAAGCTTGAAGTTGAAAAACGATCGATATTAGCAAACGAGAACGATTCAATTTGTTTAAACACATCCGCTCGAAGATTTTGGGTTAATCCAACTGAAGCCTTTGCTGCGGTTTTAGCACCAAAAATTCCACAAAGAAGACTAGCAACTGCGATTGCAAGGAAGATACCTGCAAAAATTCCAATATTATTTAAATTAGCATCAGGTCCTAGATTAATCTCATCACCTAACATAGTCATAACGAAAGGAAGAGCGCAATCACACGCTGCTTCAATCATCATAAGTAAAGGAGTTAAAATCGCATAGATTTTATATTCACGTAAACTATGTAGAATTAACTTAAAATTCTTCCACATATATTTATATATGTTAATTAGTTAAAATAATTTGTCAATAATAAACAACTAGTGTTTTTATTTAATGGAAAATGATTTACAAAAATTATAATTAGTTTATAGTTTTTGATAATGGAAAATAACAAAAATTTCATCGATTACTATCAAGTATTAGGTATTAAGCCTAATGCTACTCAGCAAGAGATTAAGACCGCTTATCGTTTGTTGGCAAAGAAATATCACCCCGATGCGAATCCAGGTGTAAACACTCAAGCAAAAATGGAATTAATTAATAATGCTAAAGATCATCTATACGATCCGGAAGCAAGGATGAACTACGATGCTACCTATCGCGCGTACTACGAAGAGCTTAGGCAAGAAAGAATTTATCGACAACAAGAAGAAGAGTTTAAACAACGCTCTAATACAAGTTGGCAGGAGAATAATTCTTATCAAGACTACTCCTCCTACCGAAAACCACATCGCTTTAAATTTGTCGATTCGATTGTCGATTTTTTTGATGACTTATTGTATCGAATCGATTCATACTCTGCGATTATCACCATCATTCTTTCTTCGTTGGCGGCTGCTGGTGGAATTTCGCTAGTTGTTCTATTTAGGGACAATTTAAATTTAAATTTCACTTCGGATGTTTGCCAAACTTTTCCCTTAGCAATGCACGGGTTCGTTACTTGGCTGATATTGCCTGCTTCTGCATTACTAATTAGTGCAATATTTATCATTCCTAGCGTTTTTGATCACGAATTATTTTCAATAATCCTAACAATTGCATTTGCAGTAGCTTTAACTGCTTTGGCCGCTTATTTTACTTTTTATATAAACGCCACTTATACCAACGACACTTTCGAAAACATCAAAAATATCATAATTTATGTTATCGATTTCCTAAGAATCACAGCCGCTACGATTATAACCGTATCTACATTGCAAATATTTGCATATAATGAGGGGGCAGATAAATTTAAACCTATTTTATATTTCCTAGGTTTAATTGTAGCTACCTTTATTTTTGCTTGCGGATCCTATGTTACCAACAGCGGTCGTTTTCTTATCTTTGGGATAATTATGCAACTCATCGGTGTATTAGGACCAGGTATATTAGCGTATTTTTCTATCGTAGATTTTATTGATACATATTTCTAGCAAAATAAAATCCCCTGCGCAAGCGGGGGATATTTTTCTTTTGGTGACCCGTATGGGGTTCGAACCCATGAATGCAAGATTGAAAATCTTGTGAGTTAAGCCTCTTCTCCAACGGGCCAAATAGTGGCGCCCACCGTAGGACTTGAACCTATAACCTATCGGTTAACAGCCGATTGCTCTAACCATTGAGCTAGGTGGGCAGCGAAAAAATCTTATCACAAGTAAGAAAATTGAGCAAATATCATTTATTTTTTAATCTTGGCACGTATCGCGTTATACAAATCATCAACTTTTTTAAGATCTTTTAATTCTTCGCTAGTGAACTCAATTCCAAACTCATCTTCTAAACCAAGTAAAAGTTCTACAACATCTAAAGAATCAAGCCCTAATTCACGTAATTCTTTATTAGGGTCAATTGTTGTCAGTTTTAATTTTTTTTCTAAAACCGATTCGACCTTTTTTATTGCATCTTCCATAATTTCTCCGCAACGAAATATATTATAGCAAAATAGTAACTTTTCTCAATAGAGAAAGTTTTCCTACTCATATAAGCCTATTACTACACTTCTTTTAATGGTGATTTTATTATTGCTTTTTCGATAAATGATTGCGGTATAAGGTTTTTCAATAATATAAAAGAACGTATCGCCTTTTTGAATCGCGGTGCAATCTTCCATTGCACAATAAATATCAGCATTTATCTCTTTTTTTACATAAGTTCGAATAGATTCGGTTACTCCACCACTTTTGCTTATATAATAGCCAACCGTCGCAGACATCGAATCAAGTTCTCCGTAAATCATTTCGGTTGCCACCAAATCGCTGGATAATAAAATCGCAACGCTAGCAACTAACATCGAAAACATTAAAACAATTCTTTTACCCATGAACGTACCCCTCGACAATAATAATTGTCACAATGATAACTAGCATTACAATAATAGCCGTTCCAATGATTGCCGTGATTTTAACAAATTCGTATTGATAGTTATTATCCCGTTCATCATCTTCATCAACGATTTTCTTTAATTTTAAAAAAGTTTCATTAAAATGTTGAAGATTCTCCTTATTCGGTTCCTTTTCAAAGCGATATAAATTAATCATCGCCTCTTCTGCAAAAATGCTAGAAAAATTAGTAGCGAAATGTAGATATGGTAACAAGGATTCATCTTGTTTCATCTCGTTAAAGAAAACGTCTAATTTTTGGTTCATTTTGAGCGATGCTTTTTCTTTTAAATTAGCTAATGCATCCTTGACTTTAATTTGATTGTTTATATCTAAATATAAGTATTTTAATAAAACAGTTAATTCTTTAATCTTCCCGTTTTCTTTTTTGTTATAAAGAAATAGATAACGATAGAATGTAGCTGCATTCACTAAAACGATTAAGAAGATAAACGGAATAAATAATAAACTGTTATTAGTGAATACATAAGTCGCTACCATAACTGCGACTAAGAAAATATTAATGATTAAAATGACTAGTAATTCTTTTTTTACATTAATGCTAAATTTCGTTTTAAAGCTATTATTGTTCATAACGTTTAACCCTCCCGTGTGTGGCTTGCATAAATAAATGAATACTAAATAAGAAAAAGACAAAATAGAATGCAATTCCTATTAAATAAATCCAAGTCTTAATGATTTGATTAAAATAACTATTTACCGCAAAACGAATGATAATTAAAATCAAGAATGAAATAATCCATAATAAAGAAAATTCAGTTAAACCTCGCCAAATGCTTTTTTGCAAATTTTTTCGATTATAAATATAGCGATTATTTTCTTCCAATAAGAATGAAATAGTTTTTGCGCGATTCTCGCTATTGTTATTACATAAATGTATAGTTTTTAAGAAAAGTTGATACAACGATGAAGAAAAATAATCAGAAAGCCGCTCTAGTTTTTCCTCGCTTTTAAAATCTTTTAACATTTCAACTTGTTCTTTTAAACTGCTAGAAGCGTTTTCTTGTGCTATTTGTAACGCTTTATCAAGTGAATAATCGATGCTATATGTTAGAAAGAAATCATGAATAAACAACGTTAAATCTTTATTGTGTTTAAGTTTTATTCTTTCTTTTCGTTTAAAGAAAAATTCATAAGTTAGGAAATATGCTAAGTAAACTGCCATAGTGCCAACTAGGAAATAAAAATTATTGGTCAAATAATAACTAGCTAAGCTAGATAATAATGAAACCATTATATAAATCACATAATCAAAAATCATATCATTGTCTCCTCAATTTCATAAGTAGTGCTTTTATAATAATCGTTACGGAATGGCACTTTAGCTTTAAGTGAGATTCTAACACCGGTTACATAACGATCAGTCATCTCTTCTTTGCTTTTACTATCAAAGTAATAAAAGCCGACTTGGAACTTATCTACATAGTTAGATAAATTGCTTTTTAAATGTTTAATTGAAGTTTCCTCTACAATTTTAGTGTCATAAACCGGCATGGGAAGCGGGCCTTCAATATCAGTAACTATCCAACTAGGTGGTAATGAATAATTTAAAGTAGTGAATGCATTATCAATCGCTTGAAGTGCAGTAGTAGAGAATAAAGCTACTCCTGAAAAAGAAACAATAAACAAAGAGAAAATCATCAAAATCATATAGTAACCTCCACTACTTTTTCGCGAATATTAACTTCTTCGTCTTGATGCATGGTGTCACAAAATTCGCTATCTTCACAATCGCCAAAATATTTTTTCATATAGGTCATCATGAATTTGCCCATGATTGTAAAATTAGTGTGACTATTAACTTTAAGTTCGATATAGCAGGGTAAAAATTTTAATTCAGCTGCACCTTTAAAAGGCAACATTAAGTACTGATAAGGTAGGTAACCTTCTTTCTGAATTAATGAACTATCATGGGTAAGGGGATCATAATAAATCGTTGGAGCAAAAGTGAAATAGCACTCATCCTCATCTTTATGTAGCTTTAAGGGAATGTAACGATACATTGACTCGCCAATTGGAAAATCCGGGAATAAATTATAACGATCATAAAAAGCAAAACGAAACTCACCCTTTAAGGTGTCATCTAAACCATTACGATACTTAAAACGTAAATAAGAAATGTCTAAATCGTAATAAAGTTCATTAACTCTCAAATCTTCAAAATTTAAAAAACTGAAAAAGTCTTCGTAACAATAATTTTTGCTACTATCTGGATATTTGCTTTCTTTTAGAAAGCCGGTCGTAAATTCTTTATAATTATCGCTCTCGCTAATTTCAAAATAATCAACAGTTTTGCTATTGTATTTAATGGTGGCGCGGTATGTGCCTTCTCCTTTTATTCTTGCATCACAAATAAATGTTACTGGTGAGCAATTATAAAGTTCATTTACATCGATTTCTTTGCAACCAGTGATAAAAACATTTTGTCGAACCGTAAGAACGGTTATTGTACATTCACCGCAAGGATGCGATGTACCATCTTGATCAACCCACGAATAATAGCAGTAACACATTTTATCAAGATTCTTAACTAAGATATTTATATATGCCGACAATTTTAAAGTGCCTTTAACTGAATCTTCGTCACTAATACCAAGTGAAACAAATCTAATACTCGTAGTGTTGCTACTCATACTGCAACAAGCAACCGCTAAAGGAAGAAATAGCAATTTAGATAGTTTTCTCATAATTCAACTCTCCTTCTTCGCTAATAGCATGGGTCTTTTTTAGGTTTTCATAAAATAATTCAATTGCTTCTTCACGGAATTTTTTATATTGTCGCTTAGTGTAAAACTCTTCCCACCAAAAAGAATAATTTTGATAAAAGAAATCGCATTTAATGATTTTGCGAAGATGGTATTGCATCGCAAAATAAGCAGTTTCCACAGCCAAAATAAATTTTTCCCATGGTAAATGTCTACGGCATGCAGTGCTTACAGCATCGTAAAATTCAAGTTCCTGATTATAGTCAGGGAAGAAATTATTCACTCGTAATAAGTGATGATAGGTTTCCGCGACATTTTGAATAATTTTTTCTTTCATAATAACCTCCAGAGGACAATATGCCCCTATATAGTTATTAGCGAAAACGATAAAAAATGACTCGCGAGAAGCATTTTTATATTTATACTAAATATAACTTTTTTTTGAACTTTTCAAAATGTTAACCAAACCACACCTTTGGTTAACTTTTTTATAAAAGACTTAATTGTTGATAGTGTAAATCTTTAACTGGTTTATAGGAAAAACGGTATTCTGATTCGATTGGGCCGAGTTCTTTTAATAGTGCGAGGTGTTCCCAAGTCGGATAGCCTTTGTGGTCTCTAAATTTATATTTAGGATATTTTTTATCAAGTTCATCCATATAATGGTCACGCGCGACCTTCGCTAAAATCGATGCTGCGGCGACCGCTAATGATTTAGCGTCCCCTTTAACTAATGGAATCACTTTACACGCTTCCATGGGTAAAGGCATCGCATCAGTAATCACCATATCGTATTTATGTTTTAAATTATGTAATGAAGTAATCATCGCTTTTCTACTAGCCTCGTAAATATTAATCTTATCGATTTCTTTAGCGCTAATAAAAGTAACTGCGTATGCTAAAGCATCTTGTTTAATAATCTTCTCTAATGTTTCTCTTTTTTTCGCAGTTAATTTCTTTGAATCATTAATGTCATCATTCTTATAGCCTTTAGGGAAAATAACCGCTGCAGCGACTACGGGTCCCGCAATTGGACCTCGACCAGCTTCATCCGTACCAGCGATGAAGTTAATATCATTAGAATAATATTTCTTTTCAAAATCTAACATTTTAGTCGAAATATAATTTACCCAATTTACCATCGCGTATATCTTTTAAGAACAAACTTCTTGCTCTTTCAAAATTAATACTCTTATCGTTTTTAATTTGGTATTTCTCACTAATGGCTTTAAATGATTCATGCGAATTTTCTTGAATCTTACCATAACGTGCTTCGTATAATTTAGGATAATGTTTAACGATATAAAAATAAGCAAATTCACTTAATTCAATAATCGGTAAGATATCAACCTTAATTGCGCCAATTAACGCTAATACATAATTAGATTCTAAATAATCAGTCGGTAAGATTCCTGGAGTATCTAATAAATAGAATTTATTATTCACATTAATCCAACGATTATTCTTAGTTAAGCCTGGTTTATTTTCAACTTTAGTAATCTTTTTATGCATAAGCGCATTAATTAAAGAAGACTTACCAACATTGGGGATTCCAATAATCATGGCTTTAATTGGTAATGGTTTAATTCCACGTTTAATCTCTTTCTCACGCTTCTTAGCCATCATAGAGGTAATTTTATCCACTAAAGCATTTAAAGACTTCTGATCTTTGATATTTACTAAGATACTATTGTCATCTAATTTAATTTTAGAAATGTCCGCTAAATCAGATTTCATTAATACCATTAAGTGTGGTTTATTAATGCCTACAGTCTTAAAGAATGGATTGGTGGTTTTATTTGGTGAACGCGCGTCCACTAATTCAATCACTAAATCCACTAGTTTAATGGCCTCTAATAACTTATTAGAAGCTTTCTTCATATGACCTGGGTACCAATGAATAATACTCATTTTTTATTCCTCTTAATGCGTTTTCTTTCTAGCGCTTCTGTTATTAACTTCACCTCTTCATGAGTGAGGCGTTTTTTATTAGTCTCATTATATTTTAGCAAATCTTTCTTATTTAATTCTTCTTCTAATCTAATTAAATTATAATAATCATCCATTTGTTTATTATTAATAAAATTACTAATAAAAAGTCTGAGCGCTTTTAGAAATCTTATTATAATCCCCATATAATTTAATTACCGCTTTTTTAATTTCGTTAAAAGTTACAGGTTTCTTTTTGTTCTCTTCATTAATAATTCCGATGATATCTGATTTATCATATTTATAATTGCGGAAAGCATAAAGTTTCATAGCAATTAAATATTCACGCGAAATGGTTCGCACATTTAAAACTTGATTAAAGGTCTTATATGGAATAGAGACTTCAACAAGGCGCTTAGAGAAGGAAGAAGAAAATAGAAAATCGGTATTAAGCCAATCATCGGATAAATTAAATTTATCTTCTACTTTACGAATTGCTTCTTTTAAAATCGAATGAGTATCGCCAAAAGCATCAATATCAGTTGTAGAAAGACGAAAATTATAATTCAAAACAATTGCGGCCCCTCCAACAATTATTAACTCGCATGGTACACGCCTACCGCCTAATTTTTTATATTGTTTAGAAAGTTCGTTTAAATAAAGATTTAATTCTTTCTTAGTTAATTCGTTATTAATAGACATTTCTTATTTCGCTCTCCATTATATTAAAACGCTTAAATTCAGGAATTGCTTCTTTTTTAACTCTCTGCTTCTCTAGATTATTTTTATTAACCATATCTGCTACTAATGCGCTGATTGGATAATGCGGGCTAGTAAGACTTAATTTTCTTAAAGAATCGTAATCATTATTTAACGGGATTTTATTAATTCTAGATAAATAATCAATCATCGCTAATAAATATAAGGCTTCTGGATACCATCTTAACTTAAGATAATGAAGTATTTTGTTATCTTCGATTGTTTTATTAATAAATGGTATATCACTAAGTCTTTTAACTTCGTGGCATACATTACTTTTAAACGATTCAAAAGGAATGCGCTTTGGCTCAAGTAAATCTTCAATTGTAACATTGAGTGCATTCGCGATTTTATACACAGTTAAAACATTACACTTATTGATACTAGCGTGATGATTACAAATATCGTTAATGGTTGAATAAGGAATATCCGTTAATTTCGCTAAACGATATTTACTCATTTTCCTTTCTTTTAATAGATCATCAATAAACATAATTTCTCCTACTAACATTATACCGGTACTCCGTGATAGTGCAAGTAAAAGAAAAGCGGACCCGAGAGTCCGCTAACCTTAATAATTATTCTTCGTAGGTATGGATTTCCCAGAAAGGAACCGTCTCTCCCTCTACCACGTGTGTTTGTGGAACGTGAGTATCATCATTGGTGATCCCTTCGGTTGCACCTAACCATTCAAAAACCGGGTGCTCTACGTCTCTACCAGCATCACCACCCAACCATTGCTTTGTAATTTGATAGGCTTCTGGCCAATCAGCGGAATTTTTTGTTCCAAAATGAACCCTCACTTTTTCTAATGAATAACAACTGCGAAACATCGCTTCAAAAAGATTTGTATTATAATCTGATAAGTTTTTAGCTGTTATAAATATTTCAGGTGCAGTTCTTAATTTGGAGCATCCATTAAACATTCTAACACAAGCATTGTTTGATCCAGTTCCCTGCGCTGTTCTGATACATGTAGTTGCAGCCATAAACGGGCCGACTTCTAAAGTCGAGCAACCTTCGAACATGCTGTAGTAACAACCATCGTCTAAATTATCAGATAATAAATCAGGCGCATATAAAAGTTTACTGCATCCAGAGAACGCCTCAAGATAACAATATTCATTAATAGTGTCGGGTAATTTCGGTGCCCTCACCATTGTACGACAATACTTAAATAGATTATTGAAACAACCATGGGAAGGAATAACAGCTGTGCTACATGCTCCATCATCAATTAATGACATGATGCTTCCATACGCATTTACCGTAGAATATGTTTGAGGCTCTGGATTAACGGAGTCTAGTTTAAACGTGGTAGTTCCATTATCTGTAGCGACATTCGTGAACGAAAATCCATCAGAGTTATTTCCTTTAACATATACCTTATGACCCTTTCCAATAGTGAAAGCATTTGCTTCTTCAGTAGGATAATCAATCCAGTTACCGCTAGGATTATCAATCACATATTTAACATTTGGAGCGACATGCGGAGTTTTGTAACTTGTCTGGCTTATATAAGATGAAACATCATATAAAGAATCTTCAGGAACTTCAAAGCGTAGACACGCTAAATCAAACTTAGCAGTTAATGTAACACTATTAGTTATAACATAATCGTTTCTAACTTCTTTACCGTTAAGAGAATAATAATCTAAAGCATATGGGATTGCAGTGCTTTCTCCAGTAGGAGTTAACGGCTCATTGTTAGATGTAGGTTGAACGTAATCAGAATCTGATGCTAGGACTTCGCGTAAAGTAGTTCCTTCTTCAATGCCTTTAATTTTATACTGCGTAGTTCCTTTAGTACCAAAATATCCTTCATTTCCAGCATCTAAGGTTAAAGTAATTCCGGTATTAGCAAGCGTTGCTATTAATTCATCATCATCTGCTAACTTATAATCTCCTACTGCGGTAAGAGTAATCTTATTACTAGCAGTATTATAATCAGCGGTGAATTTTTCTCCATCACCGATAGTGACGTCAAAGTCCAATCCTTTATAATCAACACTTGGATAAAACGGGATATCAAACTCACTTTTACCAATATTGCTACTAATATCCAAAGTGTATAATGGTTCATCTGCGCTTAAAGAACCATATTGTTCGGAATCGCTATCGAGTTTAAAGGTTGCTTTCTTTTCTGGTTCTGGCTCTTTGTGACGTTTAATCTCGATACCTTTAATCCTACCTTCACCTTTTTTCTTAATAGTCTTATCTTCATAACGGAAATCTAATTCACCCGTATCATCTTGCGCTAATACATTATCAAAAGTTATAGTTACTTTCAACGGACGAGAACCTGGTTCTCCTAATGTTATTTTTGAATTAATACTTTGATTCTGAAGCGTAAAAGTAAAATCACTACATTCAATCGAATGATCGGTCGGGGTCCAGTTTAAACTAACTACCGCTTGTTTATTGTGTTTGTCTAATGTAACCTCGGACTGAGCGCTAAATTTAGGTTCAGCTGGTTCGTCTCCACCTTTATTTAGTAACACAAGTGGAATCGTAATAGCCGACGCCACTGCAACAACTGCGCCAACGCAAATTCCAATAATTGCACCTTTTTTCATATATAAAAAGCTCCTTGTACAATTACAAATTGTACTTATCAAGAAAAAAAAAGTCAAAGCGAGAAAAGAAAAGCGGATTTCCATCCGCTTATCTTTACTTCTTTTCTTCAACTTGATTTTGAGAATTTAAGTTTTCTTCAATTCGAGCACTCTTACCAGCGCGTTTACGTAAATAAGTAATCTTATTACGTCTCACCTTACCGTGTTTAGTAACTTCAATCTTACTAACCACCGGTGAGTGAAGTGGGAAAGTTCTTTCCACACCAATTCCGCTACTAACCTTACGAACCGTAAAGGTAGCACTTACGCCAGAGCCACGACGTTGCATTACGACGCCTTGGAAAACTTGAATACGGGATTTGTTATTTTCAGTAATTCTAACTGA
>JAKSUY010000028.1 GCA_024408495.1 Bacilli bacterium | reverse complement strand
GAGCCTACGAGCTTTCCAAGCCCGCCCCTTCAGCCACTTGGGTAATCCTCCATTTAAGGCGAGTTACATTATAAATATATTTTTAATCATATTCAAATAAATAATAAGTAAGTTAGGAATAAAAAAAGAAGGACGAGCCTTCCTTTTTACTGACTTATCAATAAGTTACTTCTTTTTACTTTTGGTTAAAGTACGATAAGCGCGAGTACTCATTTTAACGGTTTGGACCTTACCATCCACATTAATTTGGAACTTTTGTAAATTCACGTTTTGCACTCTACGAGTCGCTCTTAAAGAGTGGCTACGATTATTGCCGCTTAATGGTTTCTTACCAGTTACTGGACATTTTCTACTCATATTTATTACCTCTTGTAATAACTCTTAATACTATAAAGGAAGCATTAGATAATTGCAAATTATTTACGGATAACCGCATCCGGATGCTTTATGGCAAATTCTTCTTTGCTTAACAAATGGCATTTCTCTTTCACGATTTTTAATAATTCTTTTTTACTGTCCATGGTTAAATTTACCCATTTGCCGGTATTAATATAAATAAGCATATCGCCATGCTTATTGGTGTATTCTTCATCTAAATAAATAATGTCATTAAAGAAATACCCTCTTTCTTTAGTGCCTGTTCTAGTAATCTTTTTGTTATCGACAATGTAATAGACTTTTAAGCGGTAGATGAACGCTCCAGTCGCGCATACTAAAAATGAACAAGCAATATAAGTAAGTTCAATCCAAAGACGTTCATTAACATAACTTTCGTATTGCATATTCCAAGGATGTGTACCACAGATTGCCCAAAGTAAAAAAGTCAAAGCAACAAAAAGAATGAAAAAGACAATGTAAGTGTATTTATGAGATGGTCTAATTTTTTTACTCATAACTTTCTTTATTATAAACTCTATTTGATATAAAATATATCAAGTATGAAGGCATACGATTTTATTAATATTGAAAAGAAATGGCAAAAGTATTGGGATGAACATAATACTTTCTTTTGCGACACGCACGATTTCTCTCGTCCTAAATATTACATTCTAGATATGTTCCCTTATCCAAGCGGACAAGGTTTACACGTTGGTCACCCAGAAGGCTATACCGCAAGTGATATCCTAGCCAGAATGAAAAGAATGCAAGGCTTTAATGTTCTTCATCCAATGGGATGGGATGCGTTTGGCTTACCGGCTGAACAATATGCTTTAACTAATAACGTTCATCCAGAAGCATTCACTAAAAAGAATATTGAACATTTTAAAAACCAAATTAAAGCTTTAGGCTTCTCCTATGATTGGTCTAAAGAAATAAGTACCATTGATCCTAGTTACTATAAATGGACCCAATGGATATTCTTAGAGTTATATAAACAAGGTTTAGCCTACGTCGCGAATGTTCCGGTGAACTTCTGTCCGAAACTAGGAACGGTTTTAGCAAATGAAGAAGTTATTGACGGTAAGAGTGAACGTGGCGGCTATCCCGTGATTAGAATGCCAATGAGACAATGGATGCTTAAGATAACATCTTATGCAGATAAATTACTTGATGGTTTAAAAGAACTTGATTGGCCAAAGTCTACTCTTGATATGCAGACTAATTGGATTGGTAAATCACTTGGAACTACGGTTACATTTAAAATTAAAGGCACTCATAAAACATTCGATGTATTTACTACACGTGTTGATACTTTGTTTGGTTGTACTTATTGTACTTTAGCGCCTGAACATCCGCTCGTTAAAGAAATCATGAGTAAGGATAAAGAGGCAGAAGTATTAGCCTATATTAAGAAATGCCAAAGTAAATCGGATCTAGAAAGAACGGACTTAAATAAAGATAAAGATGGAGTCTTTATTGGAGCCTATGCCATTAATCCAATTAACAATAAAGAAGTGCCGATTTATATCGCTAGTTATGTACTCGCAAGTTATGGTACTGGTGCGGTTATGGCCGTTCCAGCGCATGATGAACGTGATTATGAATTCGCAAAGAAACATAATCTACCAATGATTCAAGTTCTTGAAGGTGATATTTCTAAGTCCGCAATGATTGAAGATGCCAAACATATTAATAGCGATTTTGTTAATGGTTTAAAAATTGATGAAGCGAAAAAACAAATCACGAATAAATTAATGGAATTAAAATCCGGTAAATTAACGGTTCATTATAAATTAAGAGATTGGTTGTTCTCTCGTCAAAGATATTGGGGTGAACCAATTCCAATGCTTATTGCTGATGATAAATTAATTCCATTAGAGCTTAAAGATTTACCTTTAACTTTACCTAAGTTAGATAAATATGCGCCGAGTGGAACGGGTGAGTCTCCATTAGCGAATGCCAAAGACTGGTTAAATGTAAAACTTAAAGATGGAAGTATCGCTAAAAGAGAAACTAATACGATGCCTCAATGGGCAGGTTCTTGTTGGTACTATATTCGTTATATCGATCCAAAGAATAACGATGCAATCGGTGATAAGAAATTATTAGATCACTGGTTACCAGTGGATTTATATATTGGTGGTAGTGAGCACGCGGTTCTTCATTTACTCTACGCTCGTTTCTGGCATAAATTTTTACATGATATAAATGTCGTGAGTAGCAATGAACCATTTAAGAAATTATTCCATCAAGGAATGATTTTAGGTGAGAATGGGGAAAAGATGTCTAAATCTCGCGGTAATGTAATTAACCCCGATGATATTATTAATAAATACGGAGCAGATACACTTCGTTTATATGAAATGTTTATGGGACCACTAGAAGCCTCTCTTCCTTGGAAGATGAGTGATATAGAAGGTAGCAAACGTTTTATTGAAAGAGTTTGGCGAGTGTTCACGAGTGATGATATTAAAAAGAAATGGTCTAAGAATAATAATCATTCTTTAGACTATGCTTATAACTACACGGTTAAAAAAGTAACCGAAGATTTCGCTAATCTACAATTTAACACTGCGATTAGCCAGATGATGATTTTTATTAACGAAGTTTATAAAGCAAATGAAATATATGAAGAGTATCTAATTAATTTCTTAAAGATGTTCTCATGCATTTGTCCATTCGTTGGTGAAGAAATTTATTCATCACTCGGTAATAAAGAAAGTATCGCTTATGCGAAGTGGCCAACCTTTGATCCAAGTAAAGTAACTTTAGATGAAATTGAAATCGCTTTATCAATCAATGGTAAATTAAAGGCGACAATTAAAATGAAGAAAGATGTTGATGAAGAAGAAATGAAAAAAATAGCGCTTAATCATGAAGTTATTAAAAAGTTGATTGATGGTAAAACCATTAAAAAAATTATTCCTGTCAAAAACAAGATTGTTAATATTGTGGCATTTTAATTATGGAATTAATCATTGATATTGGTAATAGTTATACCAAAGTTGCCTTAATTAATCATGAGCGCGTAATTCGTTATTTTCCTTTTAAAAGTAACGAGAAAATTAATTTATCTAAATTAAACAATTTAAAATTTGATACGGTGTTAATTTCTAGTGTAGTAAATAAACTTACACCAGTTGTAATTAAAGAAATTAAAAAGATTTCTAAGGCTAAAATTATTGATATCGCTAAACTTAAAAAGAAAATTAAAATCGGTGTTAACTGTACTGCTGATGAAATTGGTAGCGATTTATACGCTGATTTAACTGCTACTAAGAAAAAGTTCAAAGGTCCGGTATTAATCTTTGATATCGGAACCGTTAATAAAGTATTGGCATTAGATAAAAATGATGTTTTCATCGGAGCTTCTTTCTTTTCGGGTTTTGAAGGTTCCGTGCGTTCAATGTTTCATGACACCGATAAACTTCCTGAAATTAAATTAGAATATTCGAATAACTTTATGGGAAAGACTACGATTAGTTGTATTAATAATGGTGTTTTATATTCTTTAGTGTACTCAATTGAAGGTTTTATTAAGAATTATCAAAAATTATTAGGCAAGGATATGAAAGTAATTGTTACTGGTGGAGGCGCATCTTTGATTCGCCCGATTTTAAAGAATATTACTTATTATCCTTATCTAACGATTTTGGGAATTTATTATATTTATTTGGAGAATAAATAATGGATTTTAAAAAACTTACTAAACCTTATCAAGGTAAACTATTAAAAAGCATCGATGCTTTTGTTAGCATTCCAAGTGTTTATGATGCAAAAACTTCATCTGATGCTAAGCCATATGGCAAAACAGTTGATGATGTACTTACATCATTTGCGGATTTTGGAAAAAAGAATGGTTTTAAAGTTGAACGTAATAAACGTTATGTAGAATTAAGTTATGGTAATAAAGGCCCGGTAATCGGAATATTTGGTCACCTAGATGTAGTGCCGGTTAATGATACTAAACTTTTTAAAGTAAAACGCGAAAAAAACAAATTAGTCGGTCGTGGTGTAGCCGATGATAAAGGTCCATTACTTGCAGCCACATACGCCACAATTGCCTTAAAAGAAAAAGGATTAATTAAAAATGCTCAAATAAAAATATTTGCCGGAGGCGATGAAGAAAACGGTTCATCTTGTTTAATTGATTATGCTAAAACCCATAAAGCTCCGGATTTCGGATTTACCCCTGATTCTAGTTTCCCCCTTATTTACGGAGAAAAGGGCAACACTTTTGTTACGATGAAGAAAAACGTTAATTTAAAAAATATTATTTCTATTAAAGGCGGTAAAGCTTCTAACATCGTAATCGGTGAAGCGACTTTTGAAGTTAGCAATATTAACGAAATTAAAAATAAATTGAAAACTCCTCATAAAATTAAAGGAAACAAAATTAGTTTCATCGGTCTAAGCGCACACGGCTCAAAACCGGAATTAGGTAAGAATGCATTCTTATTAGGATTACAAGAATTAGCGAAATTAAATCATGATCAAATTGCATTGAATATCGCTAATGCTTTTCTTGATACTAAAGGCCGCAAATTGAATGCTTATTACAAAAGCAAGAATTTAGGCGAGACTTCTTATAATGTAGGTATCGTTAATTATTCTAATCATCAATTAACTTTATCTATTGATTGTCGTCGACCAGAAAGCGCAAAGCATAAAGATATTGTTAAAAAACTTTTAAAATCGTTTAATTTTAAATTAGTAAAAGACGCTTTCCATGAACCGCTCTTATTCGATCTTAAATCGCCTCTAGTTTCTTTACTTATGGATGCTTATAAAAAAGAAACCGGCGATAAAACTAAGCCTATGTATAGCGGTGGCGGAACTTATGCTAAAGAAATTGGCAATACTGTAGCTTTTGGCGCAGAAGGTGTTAACAAGGATTACCACATGCATCAAGATGATGAATATATTCCAATTAAGGATTTATTTACCACTATGAGCATTTATGCTCATGCTATTTATAATCTAATAAACGCAAAGAAATGAGAACTAAATATAAACCTTGGGCATTGCCTTTTTTAAAGGAGCATAGTGATTTAGCTTATCCGACATTTAAAAAGGACAAGTTTTTTGATAACACTCTAGAAATGGAAATTGGCGGTGGCAAAGGTGATTTTATTATTTCTCAAGCAACTAAACATCCAAAAACTCATTACTTAATGATTGAAAGAGTAATTTCGGTCGCCGCTCCAGCCGTTAAGAAATTAATTGAAAATGATATTAATAACGTAAGAGTGATATATGATAATTTTATTAATGTATCGCATGCTTTAAAAAATAATTCAATTAATAAGATTTATCTTAATTTCTCTGATCCCTGGCCGAAGAAGAAACATGCTAAAAGAAGATTAACTTCTCCTTTGTTTATGAACGACTACTATCGCATCTTAAAAAAAGATGGATTAATTGTCTTTAAAACCGACCAAAGACCTTTATACGAATATACTAAGTCAGTGCTAGAAAAAGAAAAATTTACTATTATCTTGGATAATCCACATTATAATAAATTAGATAAGGATGACTCCCTAACGGAATACGAAACTAAATTTAGAGAGGAAAAGAAAACGATATATCGTTTAATCTTAAAAAAGATATGAAAGAATTAGAAATCACTCTAAAAGAAAAAGAAAAAATTAAACGTCTCACCAATAAAACTTTTAAATTCCCTAAAGAAATCGCGACTGGTTTTTATAGTGCGAATTATTTTTTAAAGACTAGAAAAATTGTTGCGACTAAACTAAAAAATCATACGGTTACTATGCAATTCTTTCAACGTAGTAACGATGCTATGCTTTGTGGTATTGATGAAGTCATCGCATTGATTGCAACATTTGCACATAATCCTAAAAAGTTAAAAATAGAAGCGCTTAATGATGGCGATTTAATTAAAGAAAATGAACCTGTATTAAAAATTACTGGCCGTTATGAAGACTTTGGCTATTTAGAATCTTTAATTGATGGAATATTAGCAAGACGCACGAGTGTGGCGACTAATGTTTATCGCATTAAGAAAATTATTGGAAATAAATACGATATGTTTTCGATGGCTGACCGCCAAGATGATTATTTAACTCAGGCCGGTGATGGCTATGCTACTTATGTAGCGGGTGTTAAAAAGGTATCTACGGATGCTCAGGGATTATATTGGGGCGGGAAGGGTATGGGCACGATGCCTCATGCTTTGATTCAAATGTGCAAAGGCGATGTGGTTAAAGCCGCTAAACTTTATCATCAAACTTTTCCGAAAGAAAAAGTAACTGCTTTAGTAGATTATAATAACGATGTTATTACTGATACTCTTAAATTAGCGAAAGCTTTAAATAAAGATTTAGGCGCAGTTCGTGTCGATACCTCTAAAGCCCTGATTGATAAATATTTTAAGAATAAAAACACTAAGGGATTTGATCCTCATGGTGTATGTAAAGAATTAATATTTGCCCTACGGCACGAATTAGATAAGCACGGTTATAAACATGTCAAGATCGTTGTTTCTTCTAGTTTCACTTTAGAAAAAATTAAAGAATGGGTTAAATTAAAAGTTCCAGTTGATACCTATGGTGTTGGTAGCGCGCTTGTTGTTAATACAACTTCTGGCTTTACCGGCGATTTAGTAATGCTTGACGGAAAAGATGAAGCAAAAGTCGGTCGCAAAGACATAAAAAGTAAGCGATTAAAAAAAGTTAAGATTTAACATTTGTTGTTAATATTTTCAATTCACTGATTAATTTTTTCATTTTTATTGAAATAAAAATATATAATGTAAGAGTATGAATAATTTGAAAGATCGTGTCACTATCTATGAAGTTGCTAAGGCATCAGGCGTTTCTTTAGCAACGGTTTCTCGTGTTATTAATCATCAAAGTAATGTCACCGAAGAAACCAAAAAGAAAGTTAATGCAACTATCGCGCGCCTCGGGTACAAACCAAGTGCGCTAGCGCAAGCGCTTGCCACTAACCGTACTACTCATATCGGTGTCATCATTCCAAGTGCGAACTATGTTTATATTTCAAATTTACTTTATGGATTAACTGAAAGCGCTAAAGAAAAAGGTTTTGTTCTTTCGCTTTTTGTTACTAATCATAATAAAGATGAAGCTAAGAAGATGGTAGAGAATGTTATTACTTCTCACGTTGATGGAGCGATTATTTTTGATGATGAATTAGAAGACAAAGACATAGAGAGTATGTCAAGTTATAATGTCCCCGCTATTGTTATAAATAACAAGGTTGTTGAAGAAAAGATTGGTTGTGTTTATTTTGGCTATGAACATTTATTAAAAAAGATTATTGCCAATATGATTACAAACAAAAACAATAAACCGATTACTTTCTTACAAGTTGAAAATGGCGGACGTTTAATTAATCGCATGGAAAAAGCTTGTTACGATATTCATGAATTGTTAAATAGAAAGTGTTCAACAATTTCTTGTCACGATTCTTACCAAAAAACATATGAATATTTTAAAAAGTACTTTAGTAAGAATAAAAAGAAAGGTTATTTTATTGCGAGCCGTGATTCGATTGCAATGGCGGTTATTAATGCCGCTTTAGAAAACGGACTTAAAGTTCCTAATGATGTTGAGGTGTTATCGATTATAGGAACTAAATATGCACATATGATGGCTCCTCAAATTTCTAGTATGCATATCGATTTAATTGAAGTCGGTAAAAAAGCAATGGATATGCTTGATTTACTTATTAAGGATAATTTAAAAGATAAAGCTTATAAATTCGAAAGCGAATATATTAAACGCGAAACCACTCTTGATTAGTTTTACATGATATCATCATAGATGATATAATAAATCAAATAGAGGTTTGCTTATGGATAACAAGGTATCTAATGTTCATTATGAATTAATTGATTCTTTAACCAAAGGTTTTAAAGAAGTACACGTTACTTTTTTATTAAACGGTAAAAAAAGTTCATACTTTATTTTTGTTAAAGAAAAGCCAAAAACTAATTATATAAATGAAGCAAAGAAGATTTTTAAAAAAGATCTTGAATCAGGCGAAGTTATTAAAGCCTGCCATAATTCAAAAAACACGATAAGTCATTCTTTTGCTATTCCTGTTTTTTGCATCCTTGGTGCTATAGCACTTATCTTAGGCGGTTTACTTACTTGGAAATTATTAACGCCCGCATCAGGCGGCGGCGATACTCCAGTTGTTGATGAATCGGTTTCAACCCTCACTTATGATTATTCTCCATACCGCAAATGTAATTCGCCAACGATTTTTTTTGAACATGAAAATCCAGAAGATAACAAAGAAGATGAGCCGCCTTTTGTAGGTGATGTTTATGTTCAATGGAATAAAGATGATCCTAGTACAAAAGTAAAAGTTGAAGCTGGTACTAAAAAAGTTGATTTTGACTATAAAGGAAAATATCCAAATGCTGGTCCAAGAGAATTTACCATTGTTATTAGTGGCGATGTTAGAACATTTAGCACAGTTAGCTTCGATCTTGTCGAAGATGATGGTAATAGTTATTTTACCTCTATAAATATCGGTCAATCGGTTACCACTATTCTTGCTGGTGCTTTTAATGGCGTTAATTACCTAAATTCTGTCCATATTGCCGGGAACGTAAGCAAAATAAAACAAGAAGCCTTCTGCGGTTGTACGAATCTTCAATACGTTGATTTTAGTACAGTTGATGAAACCGACCATCTTGATATAGCTTATGGTTGCTTTATGGCCTGTAACAATTTAAAAATAGTTCATTTACCTAAACGTTTAACTTATATGGGTCCATTAAAGTTATGTCGCTCTTTAGAAGAATTAACCATTCCTGAAGATAATGAATATTTTTCTGCCCTTTATAAAAACAAAGAAGGCAAAATGGTTGAGAGTGGAATGTTAGTAACAAAGAAAGAAGTTAAGTGTCCACATTTTGATGAAGAAGAGAAATATGACGATACTGACTATAAAAAAGACACGGTTATTGCCTCAACCGTTCATCCCCATATGTATGAAGGCCTTAAAGCAATTAATTCATTATCTGGTGCTGATATCAATCAATTAGTAATCCCTTCAACCGTAGAATCAATTAATTCTCATGAATTAGCAATTTCTCATATTGATTCAATATGTGTTGAACAAGGAAATCGACATTATCCTGATTTATATCAAACTGTAACTGGAGGTGGTGAATATATGTCCGCTCTCGTTTTAGCAGAGTTAAATGAAGATAATGACTTGTCTATTATTAAAGTTGCTAAAGATGCCACTCGGATTGTTGAATCAGGTGATATTTATATTGATGGCGAACCTACATCATACCCTATTACTGATTTTGCTTATGGTGCAATTAATAATTCAGATATTACTTCACTTGATTTACCTTCGACCTTAAAGACTTTTAATTTTGATGCTTTTTACGATAATCCTTTTCTTGAAAATAATAAATTAAATGTGAATCCATTCTTTGATGATTTGACAGATTTAACTATGCGTTCAATTGATCCACCTAAATATGTACCAAACGAAAAAGCGGAAGGAACTCATCATATTACCGATCTTATTGATAATAATCGTACTGATAGAATTAATATTCACGTTTCTGATCTTGCTACTCAAAATTATTCTTTGCATATAGAAGAAGATGGATATGATAGAGTAATGGGCTATTGGAACTATAATACGTTCTATTGCGAGCAATCCTCTAAAGATCCGGAATTCGAACCGAAAGATATTCGTTTCCAATATGGTGTAATTGATTCAGAAATTTTATCTTCAAGAGAAGAGGCGAGACAATGGGTTGAAGAACATTATAAATCAAGCGGTTCTGATTTCTTCGTTTATACAAAATGGGACTTTACTCCATTGGCAGGTCTTCAGTCGATAGATAGTGGTGTAATGGATCGTTTTAATAGCTTTCTAATTAGGTTTTCTGATAAACTTCGCAATACCTTACCGGTTGCTTATTCATTGGGCAAGCCTGCTTCCATTAATCCGAACCCCATTACTAGCAATCAATCTTTTAAACCAATCCAAGTATCTGCATTAAATTCAGGCAATTTCGAAGAGTTCTTTAAAATGCACATTATTACTGATGAAATAGAGGATTCTCAAAACGATTTTACATTCTCTGTTCACGATGGTTGTTTAGAAGCGGTCCAATGCCCATCGCTAATGGACTTTGAACTAATTTCTGGTTTAGATACGACTACAACCGGAAAAATTAAACGTACACTCAAATTTGATAAAAATGGCTATATGATTCTTTATCGTTTTGACATTAAAGATTTTACATTCATTTATAATAGAGCTCCTTATACATTAGATAACATTTATTTCTCATTTGAAAACTATGGTCGGCCTACTAGTGATAAAAATATTATAAAGGGATGGGCCAGTAGTCATGCTGGCGAAAGCGCGCAAGTTAATGAGCAATCGCTTGATTGGTCATTTGCTACGAGCGCTAATGATCATGAATTTAATTACATCGAAAAAATTACAAAAGAAAGTGCATCTGATTTATATGAGGGAATTACAAGTTTTATTACTAAATCAGTGGTTAGTGGTGAAATGACGGTTAATGATTTATATTACGAAAAGAATGTTCCTTGTACCTATTCTCCTGCATTGAATGTTAATCCTATTAGCGATGCTGATATTGATAATATTTCGGATAAGTCTTTGTATTGTATTAGCGAAGACGATGATTATCTTTATATTTTAGAGTACATAGAAAATCTGACTGCATATGGCAACATATTATCAGGGCCTGCGACTAGAGTGCGCAGATTTAACACAAATGGTATTTGTGAATACGATGCGTATTATTTCTTTCAAAATACATTGGTAAATGGCCCCACACAATTCTATGGTTATGTTGAAGTCACTAATAACTTTGTTGAATGATTAAGGTTTTTTATGGATTTAGAAGTTAAGAATAAAGGTTGGATAGAAGTGATTGCTGGACCCATGTTTGCGGGCAAAAGCGAAGAGCTTCTTCGTCGGATTAGACGCCTAGATTACGCAAAGCAAAAATACGTAGTCTTTAAACCAGCAATTGATACTAGATACTCAAAGGGAGAACTAGTATCTCATATTAAAAATAAATCCAAAGCGATTCCGATTAAAAAAGCTAATGAGATTTATAAACATATTTCATATAACACGGATGTAGTTGTAGTGGATGAAGCACAATTCCTTGATATTGAATTAGTGGAGATTTGCGAAAAGCTCGCGAATGAAGGAAGACGCGTGATTATTGCGGGTCTTGATATGGATTTCCGTGGTGAACCATTTGAGGTTATGGGTCAATTATTATCTAAAGCAGAAGACGTAACAAAACTAACTGCAATATGTATGAAGTGCGGCGCGCCTGCCACTAGAAGCCAAAGAATAATAAACGGCAAACCAGCACGCTATGATGATCCAATTGTGGTAGTTGGTGCAGAAGAGGCTTACGAACCTAGATGTCGCCATTGTCACGAAGTGAAAAAATAAAATAATGAATGGTAATATTAATATTTCTTTTGAAACTAAAAGCGCGAATGAAACCGCTAGTCTTTTAAAAACGAATATTGAAGATGGTCTTTCTTTAGGCGAAGCACGTAAACGCCAACTTGAAACCGGCGAGAATAAATTAGAAGAAGGTAAAAGGAAATCTCTTATTAGGATTTTCTTTGAACAAATGAAAAATCCTATGATTTATATTCTCTTTGGCGCGATGGGTGTTACCGCCGGAATAGAAATCTATTATGCAATTAAAGGTCAAGCATCCAGCGATTGGACTGATATTATTATCGTTTTAGCAGTCATTCTTCTTAATTCTTTGATTGGCACTATTCAAGAAAGGAAGGCACAAGCAAGTCTTGACGCTTTAAAGAAATTATCTTCACCGATGGTGAATGTTATTCGTGATGGTAATAACGAAAAGATTTCTTCTAAAGATTTAACAATTGGTGATTTAGTTATTTTAGCGGAAGGCGATATTGTTCCAGCTGATATACGTTTAACTGAAGCCTATAACTTAAAAATTAATGAATCCGCTCTAACGGGTGAATCAGTACCGGTTGAAAAGAATGCTAATATGGTTTTCTCTAAATCCTTACCAATCGGAGATCGTCTTAACATGGTTCACTCTTCAACGGTTATAACCTACGGAAGAGGTAAAGGCATTGTTACCTCAATCGGCATGGATACGGAAATTGGTAAAATCGCTAATTCAATAATGAAAGAAGATAATGATTTAACGCCTTTACAAAAAGTGTTAGCAAAATTATCTAAAGCACTAGGAATTCTTACTTTAATTATTGTGGTTCTCGTTTTTATTGCTGATTTAGTTTGGATTTTTGTTAGAGGTCAAAGCGGAGTTGCTAGTGAATGGATTGAAGCGGTCTTATCTTCAATCGCTTTAGCGGTCGCGGCTATTCCAGAAGGATTAGTTGCGGTTGTAACGATTGTTTTAGCTATTGGTGTTACTCGAATGGTAAAAGCCAATACGATTATTCGAAAATTACCAAGTGTGGAAACCTTAGGAAGTGTCAATGTTATTTGTTCAGATAAAACCGGAACCTTAACTCAAAACAGAATGATGGTAGTAGAAGCCTATACGAATGATCAAAATTATAAAGAATTTGTCGGTGATAAAAACCTTAATTTACTAGCAAAAGGTTTTGCGTTATGTAGTGATGCAACATTAACTTATGGTGATCCCACCGAAATCGCCTTAGTGGTTTTTGCAGATAAATTAGGATTTACAAAGGCTAATCTAGAAAAAGAAAATCCACGTATTGAAGAATTGCCGTTTGATAGCGTGCGAAAAATGATGTCAACTAGACATAAAAGCACGATTTACACTAAAGGTGCATTGGATTCGATTTTAAAACATACATCATTTATTTTAATTGATGGCAATGTTAGGAAGATTACTAATGATGATATTAAAAAGATTAATAAAGGTAATCAAGAATATGCTTCTAAAGCGCTTCGTGTTTTAGCTTTAGCTTATTCAATCGGTAGCAAAATTAAAGAAGAAGATTTAATTTTCGTTGGTTTAGTCGCAATGATTGATCCGCCTAGAAAAGAAGCTAAGGCTGCGGTTAATACTCTAAAAGGCGCAGGCATTAGAACGGTTATGATTACCGGAGACTATCCTGACACTGCTTTTGCAATCGCACAAGAACTTGATATCGCAACTAGCGAAAATCAATGTATGAGCGGAACGGAAATTGATAAACTCACTCCGGAACAATTAAAATCGAAAGTAAAATTTGTAAATGTTTTTGCTCGAGTTTCTCCACAAAACAAAGTTGATATTGTAAAAGCGATTAAAGCGAATGACTTAACTGTGGCGATGACGGGTGATGGTGTAAATGATGCGCCAAGTTTAAAAGCCGCCGATATCGGTGTTTCTATGGGTATTACTGGTACGGATGTCGCTAAAGATGCAAGTGATATGATTTTAACTGACGATAATTTTGCCTCAATTGAAAAAGCGGTCGAAGAAGGTCGAGGCATCTTTAATAATATTAAGAAGACCGTTTTATTCTTATTATCTAGTAACATCGCTGAAGTATTAACGATGTTTATTTTGATCTGTGTAGGCTTACCTGCTCCATTTGTTGCAATTCATTTGCTTTGGATTAATTTAATTACTGATTCTACTCCAGCAATTGCTTTAGGCATGGATCCAAAAGATAAGAATGTTATGAAGGAAAAACCTCGTGATAAAAAAGTTACTTTCTTATCTAATGGTGGCTTAAATAAAACATTAATTTATGGTGGAATTATTACTATATCAGTTATCATTGCCTATTTCATCCCTGCATGGATGAATAACGTTACTGATGTAAGAATGTTTTATGAAAATAATTCTCTCTTCCTTGGCGTAGCAAGAACGATGGCATTTGTTACTTTAGCCTTCGGTGAGCTTTTCCATATGTTAGGAATGAGTGCCGATAGCGAATCGTTTATTACGGTTTTCAAGAAAAAGAACATTATGATGATATTTGCTTTTGTGATAGGGTTTGCTTTACAAGTCTTTGTAGTAGCTACTCCTGGAGTTAACGATATTTTTAAAACCCGTGCATTAGATTATAAGCAGTGGTTAATTGCAATTGCTTTATCGTTGTTACCGCTTTTAGTTCACGAATTAGTAATTTTATTTAAAAAAGTTAGCAAGAAAAAGAAATAAGCATAAAATATAAACTAGTTTATGTTTAAAAAGTTTATTGCTTATTATCGTCCACACAAAAAGATTTTTGTTTTAGATATGACCGCTGCATTTTTAATTGCAGTTATTGGCATGGGTTATCCAGTCTTAACTCGTTACATGTTGTCGGATTGGATTCCTAATAAAAATATTAATTTAATTATTGCGGGCGGTTGTTCATTACTTGGTATTTATATTGTTCGCGCCTTACTTCGTTATTTTGTCCAATATTACGGCCACATTATCGGAGTAAGAATGCAAGCTACCATGAGAAGCGAACTCTTTAATAAACTACAAAAGCTACCATTCTCTTATTACGACAATCATGAAACGGGCACGATTTTATCCACGATGACCAACGATTTGTTTGAAGTTAGTGAATTAGCCCACCATGGACCAGAAAACATCTTAGTTGCATCGTTTACCATCTTAGGAAGCATCATTTATTTGTTAACCATCAATTGGATTCTTGGATTAATCCTAGTCGCAGTAGTTCCGATTTTAATTTTTGTGACTTATCATTTCCGTAAGCAATTTGCGCGTAACATGCGGAAGACTAGAGCAACCGTTGCGCTCCTTAACGCACGTGTCGCGCATTCCATTGCCGGTATTAAAGTCACTAAAGCTTTTACTAATCAAGAATTAGAAGAAAAGAAGTTTGAAGAAATAAACGAAGAATTCGTGAAAGTAAGAACACAAGTTTTCTCTTCAATGGGACGCTTCTTCTCGATTTCTCAATTTGTGACGGATTTATTTAACGTCATAGTTATTTTATTTGGTGGTGTTTTGCTTTATTTAGAATTTGATCAATTTAAAGTTGCGGATTATTCAACTTTTGTTGTTTCAGTATCTTTATTTATTACTCCCGTTAATCAACTAACGATGTTCTTAGAGCAGTTAGAAATGGCTGCGAGCGGATTTGAACGTTTTATTCAAGTAACTGAAGAAATGGAAGAAACTATTCATAATGGTGCGGTTACCTTAGAAGGGATTGATGGTGAATTAGAATTCTCACATGTTACTTTTTCGTATCGTGATAATGAAAAAGTGTTAGATGATATTTCGTTTAAATTAAAGAAAGGCCAAATATTAGCACTTGTGGGTCCTAGCGGTGGAGGCAAAACTTCCATCTGCCATTTAATCCCTCGTTTTTATTTCTTAGACAAAAATAGTGGCGATATTTTAATTGATAATAAAAATATTAATCAATACACTCTTGAGTCACTTAGAAAGAACATTGGTATTGTTCAACAAGAAGTCTATTTATTCGCTGGTACGATTAAAGACAACATCCGTTATGGTAAACCTGATGCAACCGATGAAGAAATTAAAGAAGCCGCAATTAGAGCCGATATCTATAATTACATTAAATCTTTACCCGATGGTTGGAATACTGATATTGGCGAACGTGGTTCTAAATTATCAGGTGGACAAAAACAAAGAATCGCGATCGCTCGAATCTTCTTAAAGAACCCTCCTTTATTAATCTTAGACGAAGCAACGAGTGCGCTTGATAATGCAACCGAAATGATTATTCAACAAGCATTAAACGAATTAGCAAGTGGTAGAACTTGTATTATTGTCGCGCACCGTTTATCGACGATTAAACGCGCTAATGTAATTGCAGTTGTGGAAAACGGAAAGATTAAGGAAATGGGAACACACGAGGAGCTTTTAGCGAGGAACGGTTCTTATCGAATTCTCCATGATCTTCAATTCCGTTTAGAAAATCATCGAATCAAGAATTAGTAATATTTGCTAATTTTATTAACCTTTATTAATATTATTTAAGTGTGCCGACTTAGCTCAATTGGTAGAGCAACTGAATCGTAATCAGTAGGTTGGCGG
>JAKSUY010000027.1 GCA_024408495.1 Bacilli bacterium | reverse complement strand
CTCAGCCTGGTTGGAAATCAGGTTACGAGTGCAAAGGCATAAGGGTGCTTGACTGTGAGACTTACAAGTCGAACAGGGACGAAAGTCGGGCTTAGTGATCTTGCGGTTTTCTTAGTGGAAAGGCCGTAACTTATCGGATAAAAGCTACCCTGGGGATAACAGGCTGATCGCGTCCAAGAGTTCACATCGACGACGCGGTTTGGCACCTCGATGTCGGCTCATCACATCCTGGAGGGGAAGTACCTTCCAAGGGTTTGGCTGTTCGCCAATTAAAGTGGTACGCGAGCTGGGTTCAAAACGTCGTGAGACAGTTTGGTCCCTATCTATCGTGGGCGGAGGAAGTTTGAAAGGACCTGTCCTTAGTACGAGAGGACCGGGATGGACATAGCAATGGTAAACCAGTTGTCACGCCAGTGGCACGGCTGGGTAGCTACCTATGGAACGGATAAACGCTGAAAGCATCTAAGCGTGAAGCCAACCTTGAGATTAGACTTCCCATTCGCAAGAAGTAAGAGCCCTCCAAAGTTAGGAGGTTGATAGGTCGGAAGTGTAAGCACAGTAATGTGTTCAGCTGACCGATACTAATAGCTCGAGGACTTAATTTCACTAATAAGTAAATTAAAATAGCGGTAATTGACTTAATGAAAGACACATGTTTTAAATAGTATTCAGTTTCTAGAGAACAATGGTTCTCTCTAAATTAGTTAAAATAGCCTGGTGACGATAGCGCAGTGGCCACACCTGTTCCCATCCCGAACACAGAAGTTAAGCACTGTAGTGGCAAAGGTATCTAGCATTTGCTAGAGAGAATAGCGAGTTGCCGGGCTTTTTTATTGCTAATTAATTTATATTTATAGTAGAATATCTTCGTTATGGAAAACAAAAATTTATTTTACTCATTTAAATATGTAGTGGGTAATAATTTTATTTATGATGATAAGGTAGTTGTAAAAGTTTTTTATCTTCACGAATATAAAAACATTATTAAAAACGTTGATGTTAAAAAGAAAGATGGAGCGGATGAATCTTATTATGTCAATGAAGCTAAGAAGATTATTAGCCGTATGCTTAAAGACGGTTCGTTAGAGAAATATAGTAATGGATATATCAAAAAAGAAAAGAGAAAAAAGATATTAGCGTTAGCTCTCCCATTATTATGCATAGGCGTAGTAGGAGCGGCAGTAGGTACTTATTTTGCACTTACTCCTAGCGCGCCAGAAGTTAAAGTCATTGTTCCAGAAATTAATGGATTAGTAGTAGACAATCAAAAAGCATATGTCGGAGTAGATTACAATACTGGCATTTCAGTGAATAAAACTTTAACCGATTGTGTTCTTCCTGATGAATTAACTAAAGTTACTTCTGGCAATCGTACAATCACTAACAAAGAATATACTTATGATGTTGCGGATAATAAGGAGACTGCAACCTTATTTATTCCTGGTAAATATATCGAAGATATCATTACAATCACTCTTTCATTAGTGGAGCCTACTCCATCAGTTGACCCTTATAAAGTTACTGTAGCAGAATTTAATGATGCTTGTTCGTTTACAGGCGTTCAATATGTTCAAGCGAGTTTAAGTAACTCAACTGAATCGATTACTTTACTTCAACAATTATCCCCAACCGTTTATCATTCCGTTAATGAAGGTTCTTCATTCTACATTGAAAATTTTGTAAAGAAAGAAGATGGAACCTATGAAAAGGCTGCTCGAAATGATAAAGAAGGAAATTATTCATTTGAAGAAGCGACAGAAAGTGATTTTATCACTCCTCAATCCGATCAATTTAGTGTAATGTATAAACTCAATCATGCTGGATTATCTTATGCTTCGTTTACCTATAACGATAAAGAAGGAGTTTATACTGCAATTGATGAAGGAACAGGAGAAAGGGCTAAGACTACTATTACATTAAAGTTTGAAAATAAAAAACTTGTAAGTAAGAAAGATGTAATAGAAGGAGGAAACGCTATTACAGAAACAACTGTATATAAATACGAAACAATAACTCCAGCATATCCAGAAAGACCAATTCCTCCTGTAGTCGATGAAGCTTTTGAATTTGATTTTGCGGGTATTGGTTGTACTTCTAGTAACACTACTTATGAAGTTGAACCTGGACAATATGAATTTACCATTACCGCATTAAATGATTTTGATGCATTAAATGACGCTCCTAGCGAAATTACGGTTGGTGGCGTATCAATAATCGATGATAATAGTAAATACACATATACAAAAACAGGCGATAAGCAAGCTACTTTATTAATTAACGATGTTACTGGTGATGTTTATGTTGAGATGCACGCTAAGACAGATACTCCTTCAGAGGCAATTGAATTAACGTATGTAGTGCCATCTGCAACTTATGGTATTGAGACAGAACAACAAATTAAATACGAGGTTCCATCTCAATCTGGAGAAGATGTTTATGTCAGTTATGATAATGGCGAATTACTTCCAGTTACGGATGGTTTCATTGAACACGATTTTAGTAATGAAGCAACTGGTTCAGAACATAAAATACATATATATGGTAATATCGACACTATTAGAGCTAACGACTTAGATGAATGGGGCTATTATGATGAACCGCTTGCGGTTGGTAATTACGCAATAACTAGTTGCACATTATATCAAGATTTAGGAAAACCTCATGAGGAAGCAGATATTTGCGTGGACTATTCCACGAGAGCAAAGCCTCCTGTTTCATTACGCAACAATCTTAGCGTAGTTAAAGTTGGAGATAATGTATCTACTATCCCTAATAGCATTTTTTATAGGATTACTAATCCAAAGTCGATTGAAATAGGCAAGAATGTTAAACGGATTAATAAGCATGCTTTTGATATTTCCTTGAATGGCGAAAGCACCAGTGACTGTTATTTTCATCTCCCTGAAAGTGTTGACTATATCGAAGAGAGTGGCATTTTTGCATACACGGACAGCTATGAAAGTAATAACCATGCGGTGTTGTACACCGGTCTAGATGATTATCCTGAACACTGGCACGATAGATCCATATATATGCAATTTAATCATATCTTATTTGATTGTCCGAATGCGCCTACTAAGCATACTAGCGCTGATAATAATTATGACTATTATCTTACTTCTAAAAATGAAGCTAGCGCTATCGCTTATCGTGGAGAATACACCAGTGATGCTTTTTCCATTCCAGAAAATATCGACGGATATCCAGTTACATCAATTAATTCTTATTTCATGAGCTTATCTAACGAACCTGTATGGGGTAGCACTCTTCATGTTACCATTCCTTCAACGGTTAAATATATTTGGCATGCGGCTTTTTCGTATACTTCAGAGATTAATTCACTAATCTTTGCGGGTGCTCCTAATAATAGCGCATTACAGCATATAGCTATAGAAGCTTTTTTTGGCGCAAGTCTAAATAACGATCTTGTTATACCAAATAGTGTAAAAAGAATTGATAATGGAGTGTTTCACAATGCATGCTGCGATACAGAAGGCGAGAAACGTGCTCTTTCTTTAACATTATCCGAAAATTTGGAATATATTGGTGAATGTGCTTTTGCTAATACAAATTTCACTTCGCTTAATTTTTCTAAACATACTACCTATATTGGAGGTGGCGTGATTTCCGGGGAATATTTAACTTCAATTGAAGTCGATGATGAGAACCCGCGTTATTCCGATTGTGATATGAATGTAATCTATGAACCTAAAACGAAAACGGTTTTATGTGGTACGAGTGACTTTAATTTACCAGCTGATGCTAAAAAAATAGGTGATAACTCCTTTAATTCTACTAAATTTTCCAAAGAAGTAGTCATCCCTAATACGATTGAAATAATCGGTGACTCTGCTTTTGATAGCGCATATATGCCGTTGGGTTTATCGTTTGAAGAAAATAGTAAATTAACCACGATCGAAGATGGAGCTTTCTCTGGATACAACAGCGGTATTACTGGAGAAGTTATTTTACCTGAGGGTTTAACTTACATCGGTTCTGATGCTTTTTCGTGGAATACCTCGATTACTCATATATACATCCCTGACAGCATGAAAGATGGATACATGGGTTCTTGGGTTTTTACAGATTGGACAAGCAATCAAACCATATCTTATCCAACCCCGACACCTGGTTGTTGGGATGAAGGTTGGTATAATCAATGTTCTGCTAACTTACAAGAACGTGCTTCAATTTAGATTACAACCTATAGACGTTCTTATTTAATAGAGTACGGATTTTAGGCAAACGCTTAAAAACTACTGTGTAAATGCTATTTTATTTAATAAAATAAAAAATATAGCAAAAAATGTAGAAATATGTATAATATCTACATAAGTAATTTTTATTCGGAGGAATAATTAATGAAAATCAATAAGAAAGTAACTGGTGACAAAGTTGTCATCGCTCTCGACGGTCGTCTTGATACTGCCACTTCGCCTGAACTCGAAGTTGCGTTAAGTTCAATTACCCCCGTTGCGAAAGAACTTGAACTTGATTTTAGTAAACTCGAATACGTCTCTTCTGCCGGTCTCCGTGTTTTATTAACCGCCCAAAAGAATATGAATGCTCATAATGGTAAGATGAGCGTCACTCATGCGAATGACGTTGTTCGTGATGTCTTTGAAGTCACTGGATTCTCAGCCTTCATTAACATTAAGTAATTTAATCTAATAGTCTTTTCATTAATTCATATTAAGATAAGATGGATGCTTTAAATGTCTTACGGTTTTTAGGGATAAGTTTAATCCCTTTTGCCGTAGCAGTACTCATCCATCTTATTTTTAAATTCACGAACCCTTTGATGGTTCGTAAACCTGAATATTTAGTTCCGGTTAAAAGAAAATTTTTATATAAATACGTAAAATATCCACTCCAAAAATTCGCCTACATTATTTTCACCACCAAGAAAGGATCGTACTGGTGGAGAATGTCGGTATTAGGTGTAGTGTTTGCGGTTTTATCGATTGTAGGTTATTTCTTTGGTATTGAAATTCCAGTCGCTGATAATTTAATTCATATTGTTAAAAATGATTATTTTGTGGTAGGCAATTCTACTATTTCGCCAGTTATCGCCGGATTAGTCTTTGGCTGGCCAGCTGGAGTTATTAGCGGAGTAATTGCCTTTATCTTTAGAGTGTGTATGGGTGGGTGGCTTGGATGGCCAACCTCCATTGCGCTTTTACTATCAGGCGGAGTTACTGCGGCGTGTTCGCACTTTATCTTTAAGGATAAAAGACCAAAATGGTATTTTGGAATATTAATTGGCATTTTTGTTGAAACGTTTAATATTTTCTTAATTTATTTATTTAACATTAAAAATATTACCGAGGTTTATACATTAGTTAGTACCTTTGACTTAGCTTGTATCGGCTTCGCCGCTTTATCAGTCGGTCTCACTAATATATGCATCTCTTTAATTGAAAAAGAGCATCTTTTTATTCGAAAGAAAGAACTTAACAACATTTCTTTCCACGTCGAGTTAGCGTTAGTAATCGCTTGTGTTGTTGGTATTGCGGTTATGACCACTTCAGTGCGTATGATATCTTCTACTAAAAGCACACAAGACTATCGAAAGATTGCTTTAGAGACTAATGAAGATATTCGGGTTGAATTTGATGAAGCATCAAAAGTTCCTGCTGATAGCGAAGATGAAAGCGAACCTGATTTTGGATATATAAGTGATATTTTATATTCTCTACCTGAGCGACATCATGTTGGTACTGGCGGATATGTTGTAACTGTCGCTGGTAAAGGTGGTAATATCCCAGTTTTCCTAAAACCAGGCGAATATTATCCGGAAAACAATATTATTAGTGTTCGTAGAGATAGCGCTTATACTTCGTTAGAAAATACCCCCTTCTATTTCCAAATGAACGGAGAGAAAGGATTTCAATATTTAACTGATGGAAAATATAATAACGGGGTTATTTATAACGCGATTCTTGATGATGAAGCCTTAGTCCCGTGCTTAATGGTTTTTAATTGCATTAATTTTACCTTTGGCAATGAAGTGATTGCTCAAGCTTATATTGTGGTCATTATCCCATATTATGAAATCGAATCATCTTCTGGCGTAGTTTTTAGAATTTCTTTATACACGAACTTAATGGTTGTTATTGCCTTATTCACCTTCGCTGAATATTTCGTTAACCAGAAGATTGTTAAACGTGTTGAAATGATGGATAGATCGCTTGAAGAAATCATGGATGGGAATCTTGATAAAGAATTACACATCGAAGGCTATAATGAATTTACTAACCTATCTAATAACATTAACTTAACCGTTGGCGCATTAAAGAACTACGCACAAGAAGTTGAACTTAGAATTGATAACGAACTTAAGTTCGCTCGCGATATTCAAACTGGGTCTGTTCCAACTGCGTTCCCATTTGAAAAAGCGTATAACATTTATGCGAAAATGGAACCGGCGAAAGAAGTAGGCGGCGACTTCTACGATTACTTTAAGATGAACAACGGAAGAATCTTATTCTTAATCGCGGATGTTTCTGGTAAAGGGATTCCAGCGGCAATGTTCATGATGAGAGCGAAGACTTTAATTAAATCACTATCCTCGACTGATATCCCGCTTGAAGATATCGTTAATACCGCGAATAAAGAATTATGCGCACAAAACGAAGCCTCATTATTTGTGACGGCTTGGATTGGTATTCTTGATCCTAATAATGGTGAACTCCGTTATATTAACGCTGGTCATATGAATCCGTTGCTTAAGAAGAAGAACGGCAAATTCGCTGAATTCCCGAATAAACATAACTTCGTTTTAGCGGCAATGCCCGATTATCAATATAAGACTGAAATTGCCTATCTTGAACCAGGTGATGAATTAGTTTTATACACTGATGGTGTAACCGAGGCGCATAATTCGAATAAAGAACTTTATGGCGTAGAACGTTTAATTAACTTAGTTAATAACGCTCAATACTTTAACGCGAAGCAGTTGCTTGATGAAATTAGTGATGACGTTGTGAAATACGCAGATGGAGTTGAACAATTTGACGATACAACCTTATTAATTATGCGTTACATCGGTAATCAAGATATTATTCCTGAAACCGCGATTACCTTAAAGGCTAGACCTACTAACGCCGTGTTAGCAGTTAACTTCGTGGAATCCGTGCTAGCGAAGTACGAACTACCTCCAACCTTTATTGCGCGTGTATCAATCGTTATTGATGAATTATTCGCTAATATTGCCTTCTACGCTTATCCACAAGATTACGTAGGTGAAGCGACGATTCAAGTTGACTTTAGAAACGAAGCTTTCTATTTAACTCTAATTGACTCTGGTATTCCATTTGACCCAACGGCGCCTCGAGAAGTTGATACTTCTAGTAGCATTGAAGACCGCAAGCGTGGCGGATTAGGTATTTTCATTGTTAAGAAGACCATGGATGAAATGAAATATGAATATAAAGACCGTCATAACACACTTAACCTTGTTAAGTATTTAAAGAACATCCCACAACAAAAGAAAGAAGAGCCTAAAGTAGAAGAGACTACTACTGAAGTAAGTGCACCAGTTAATGAAGCGCCCGCTACTGAAGAGGTCAAAATAACTGATCCAGCAGCATTAGATGCCGCGTTAGCCTCTTTACCTGATGATGAACCAGCTCCTAGTAAAGAAGAGCCTAAAATCACTGATCCCGCTGCTTTAGATGCGGCTCTAGCAAGTTTACCTGATGATGAACCGCCTGCGCCAAAAGCGGATGATAATAAAGATAATTCGTCTAATTCCTAATTTACAATACGATTGCTATATGAGACTTGCCGTTAATAGGCAAGGCGCTTTTAGTTGTTTTTCGATTTAGCCAAATATCAATGGGCAGATATTTAAAAAGATAAGGATAATAGCAGTATTTAATAAATCTGCGAAGACGGTACTTACGATTGGCACTACTAATGATGTATTAGGTGAATCACCATAGCGTTCCATCAATGTTTGCATATTGGCAATCGCATTAGGCGTGGCGCCTAAAGCATACCCGCAGAAAGCAGCCGCGTATATACTAGCATCGTAATTCCTGCCCGTTAAATTAAAAATTACATAACGTGCGGTTATAAAAACGATTGCGGCTTGTAAAAACACGATTAAAGCAATAACTAGTCCTAGGCCCTTTAATTCCCATAATTTTATCGATACTAAGGCGATGCCAAGGAAGATTAAAAGCGAAACGTGACCGATGGTTTTATTTTCTTCTAGTGGGATAGGATGCTTAATAAAATCTGCAACGTTTCTTACGATTATAGCAAGCACTAAAGCGCCGATATAAGATGGAAACACTAGTGGTTCGCCATTCACTCTAATAAGACCGATTGCATAATTGATTAATTCACCAACACCAGAACAGATAAGCAAAATTACAACCATAATGGATAGACGCATGATGCGATCAGGAAGTTCGCTTTCTTTGTTTAATCCTAAAGCCTTACTATCAAAAGCTGTTTTAGGGACTTTACGAACATCTGTCTTTTTGCTTTCAATGTTTTTAATTTGCTCAGCCGGGGTTAATATTTTTTTTCTTTTAATTAAATAAGCTCCTAGAGGAGCGCCGATTAAACTTCCGATAATTAAACCGAAAGTTGCACAAGTGGAGGCGACCGCTTCTGCACCAACACCGCCTCTTTTTTCAAGTAGCGGGCCAAAACTAGCAACTGTTCCATGTCCTCCTACGAACGGAATTGAACCAGTCGCTAGTGATAAATTATAGTTCCAATTAAATCCTCCTGAGGCAATCGAAACCGAAACAAAGTTTTGAATGATGATTATGGCAGCGGTAAAGCCGATAAGTTTTAAGACGTCAAGTCCACCTTTCTTTAACGTTTTAAAAGAAGCGCTTAGACCAACGCTAGCGAAGAATATAGTCATAAAGAAATTTTTGATTGTGTCATCAAACGCTAATTCAACAACGTTACATTCATGAAGAATTAAGTGAATAATAGAAAAAATCAATCCACCAATAACAGGGGATGGGATTGAGCATTTTTTTAAAAATTTAATTTTATTAACAAGCAAATATCCGACTGTTAAAGAAACCGCGGCCAAACATGTCGTTAATAAAGGGGATAATTGATATACTTCCATTATTTTTTATTGGTGCCCGAGATCGGACTTGAACCGATACGGATTTAACTCCCCAGGATTTTAAGTCCTGTGCGTCTGCCGATTCCGCCACTCGGGCAAGAGTGGTGATCCATAGGAGATTTGAACTCCTGACCCCTTGATTAAAAGTCAAGTGCTCTACCGGCTGAGCTAATGGATCATGGTTGGGGTGACTGGGATCGAACCAGTGAAATGCGAGAGTCAAAGTCTCGTGCCTTACCGCTTGGCTACACCCCAAGGTGTTCCTGGTGGGAGAGAGTGGATTTGAACCACTGAACCCGAAGGAACAGATTTACAGTCTGCCGCGTTTGGCCGCTTCGCTACTCTCCCGCGATTTTACTACGTAAATGGTGGATGCTGAGGGGATCGAACCCACGACCTCCGCCGTGTAAAGGCGATGCTCTCCCAGCTGAGCTAAGCATCCGCTTACTCTATTTTACGTGCTTTATAAATATATCATTGACGTTATTAGTAGTCAATTAAGTTCATTCAAGAAATAACAAATGTTTTTAGAAGGCTTCTATTGAATAAGAATTAATGATGGCGTAGCATTCTTGAGCGCAGATGCTCATTTTCCTATCTTTAATATCGTAAATTGCGGTATGAGTAGTAATCCATACATCGTTAAAAAGGGAATTATCTCTATCTTCGCTAGAAAGAATTTCCATGTTAATTTTATAAATATTTGGATAAGAATGAGGGTCGTCTTTATATTCTCCTTCTCCTTTAGTCCAATCACTAAATTTTGTTGGATTATTGATGATAGTTTGATCAACATCATCACTTGGCCAATTTGGCTCGGTAGGCGAAAGGTAAGTATCAGAAGCTCTGACTGATTTCATCGCTAAGAACATTCCGGCAAAATCATTTGTTATATTATATTGATTCATTAATTTTTCGTAGCGTTCAACTCCTTCCGCGTACTTATCATATCCTTGGTAGCAACTATCTTCTCCTTCATCATAAGTCGCTTTTTCTCTATCTTCGCTCATGTTGTTATAGAAATTAGTCATAACATTACCTTCAGCTTGGTTAATAGCATCAGCCTTCTTATAAACAACTCGATTATCAAAAAATTCAACGATATAGGTTTCTTGTGCATCTGCTATCATTAAATGTCCGCTATCCTCTAGTCCAACTTCCATTGCTAATTCATATGGATAAGTAATATCGTATGATTCAAGTAATGTAACGGCATGATTTGCTGAAGTAGCATAATCAAGCACGAAACGAACTAAATATAATAAGAATATTTCTTCTTTTCCTTCATTAGTGTGATCAAATTTTCCTGCATCTATTAAAGAGCAAGTGTTCATAGCGCACGCTACGCCGTTTTCGTTAATACCATCGCAAGTGATATAAGGAAGGGTTTCTAATTCTTTACTATAAGTTCCGTTTTTTTCTAATTCTAAAACATCCTCTTCAGTAAAATAAGGATGAATAGCCGTTCCGATTGAGGCGAATCTTCCTTTTTCTTTGTTAGCTTCAACTTTAACCACAAATTCCGCCAACCGAGAATAAAATAAATCGAGGTTTCTACCAAATAAATTTCCGTTTCTTAAATCGCTACAACCAAAATTACACGATAGTAAATTAGCGTAATCAGGATTACTAGTGCCGAACATTTCTTCAATCCATTTAATAAATTCATCAGTGTGTTCATCCGAATAATCAGTAAAAGTAACTTTATGTAAATAAGGAACAATTGCGCTTAAATTAGAGTAAAGCTTCTTTTGATTATTACAGCTATTTAGTGCAGATAAACTAGTTAAACTAGCTAGTAAAAGAAATAATTTTTTCATTTTCATAAATCAAACTCCTAAAGTAAATTTATATGTGTCATTGTAATTTTCTTGAACCGTTAATAGCAAGCTTCTTTTCTCGATATCATAAATCGAATTATGGATAGTAATCCATCCAGTCATATCTTCGCCTCGATAATCAGCGATAATGTTTGACCAATACATTGGAAGGAATTCGGTTTCGTAGTCGTGAAGTTGATCACAAATTCCATTTAGAATCAATGCCTTATCACCATCTCCCTCTAATTCTTTTGGATCCTGTTTGTCTTCAATAATCCATTCTTTAAAATATTTTATTTGTGTTTGTGTGCCTTCTTCGCTTAACCACCAATTAAGGTAGCCAGAAAAATCAGGATGATCTTCATCCGCAAACGCATGATAATTTTGATAGAAATTTGAAAAGCGAACGGTTTTCATTAATTCACGTAAATCATTGGCGTCTTTTACGGAATCGTATCCTTTTTTTAATATTTCATAGCGTTCAACTCCAACGGAGTTTTCTGGATAATCTTCCTTTTGAGAACTTCCTTCGACTTTTTTAAGGAAGTTAGTCATTAGTTGTTCACTATCATTATTAATATCAGTATATTTTTCTACTACCATTTTGCTAATATGGGTTTCTTCCGTGCTTTCGGGATTTTCATCGCGGAAAGAAACGTAGTAAGTTTCTTTTGGATCAGCAATAAGTAATTGCATAGTCATAGTCTCATCAAAAGGCGGTACGATTTGAGAACCATGAATATCTCTATTTTTAATTAATTCAATCGCTTCTGCCGCACTTGAAGCATTATCTAATACTAGGCGTGGAATAAAACATACATGTAATGGTTCTTTCTCTATATTAGTGTGCTCTAATGGTCCGGTATCTTTTTCTTTAACCATGTTACAATTTACTACCACTCCAGCATCATTAATGCCATCTAACATATGATTAGGAAGAATTTCGTAGTCGTGCTGAGTATATGTTCCTTCTAGTACTCCCTTCTCTCTCATTACATAACTATTAGCGATTCCGATGGAAGCATGGCGATCACCTTTCTTAGGTAGACTAACGACAAATTCGGGCATGGTTCTTCTAGCGTTATCAAAGTTACGTCCGTAGAAGTTACCTTTTCGAATGCCTACGCATCCGCCCATACTCATAGAGTTAGCTCCTTCGGTATAAACGGTTTCTTCTTTTTCATCATACACATAATCGGTGTAATCGATTTGGTGTAGATATGGCGCAAGATGTTTAATTTCGCCATACATTCTTTTTTGACAACTTGTAGAGAGAGCCCCGCAAGTAACTAATACAGGGAAAACAATTAATAAACTTCTTTTTATATTCATAAACAATTAATATCCTTTCTTACCTAATAAATGAAACATATTCTTCTTATATATTTCTACCCCTGGTTGATTAAAGGGATTAACCTTTAATAAATAAGCAGACATCGCACAAACTTTCATAAAGAAATAGAATAAATATCCTAAAGAATAAGGAGTTAATTCATCTAACTCTAAAACGACGTTATTGACCTTACCATCTTTTTGATGAGCCTCTAAGGTTCCTAAATAAGCTTTTTCATTTACATAACTTAATTTCTTACCTTTAATATAATTAAGACCATCTAAATCTTCCTTATCAGTTGGGATTACTACATCAAGCATTGGTTTTTTAATAAATAAAAGAGTTTCAAATAACACGGGTGAGCCATCTTGAATGAATTGCCCTAATGAATGTAGGTCAGTTGAGAAGGTTGCAGAGGTTGGTAATAAACCTTTATGTTCTTTGCCTTCGGATTCGCCAAATAATTGTTTAAGCCATTCGGCAATTTCTTTTAAATGTGGTTCATAAGTTACAAACATCTCGCTACTTTTCTTATGGCGATACATATAATCACGCACCACCGCGTAGCGGTAACATTTATTTTTCTTTAAATCAGGATTATTAAATTCTTCCATTGCTTTCTTAGCGCCTTCTAACATTTTCTTAATATCAATACCCGCACAAGCAATTGGGAATAATCCTACTGGACTTAGAACACTATAACGTCCACCGATATCACTTGGAAGAGTAAAAGTAGTGTATCCTTCTTTAATGGATTCTTGTTTAAGCGCTCCGTTCTTTTTATCGGTTGTAGCGAATATCATTTTGCTCGCGTTCTTTTTGCCAACTTTTTTAATAAGTAGTTGTTTTAATAAGCGGAAAGAGATACTAGTTTCAGTCGTAGTGCCGCTTTTAGAAATAACATTAATCGCAAACTTTTTATGTTCTAAGCATTTTAGTACTTGAGCGATATAAGTAGGAGAGAAAGTATTACCTAAAAAGATAATTTCTAATTTATCGTTATGATAAATACCACGTAAAGCATTAATACTGGCTAAAGCGCCTAAATAAGATCCACCAATACCACACACCACTAGAGTTTCAAAATTATCTCTAACGTATTTAGCCTTCTTAAGCATTAAGCTTAATTCTTCCTTATCATAAGTTTTAGGATAATCTAACCAGCCTAAGAAATCATTACCCACCATACTCTTTTTATGAATGCCTTGGTGAATGCTTTTGACTTTACATTCGTAGGACTTAAAGTCGACCTTATCTACTAAATGGTTTAAGTTTACGTTTAGCATATTTATTCTCCTTTATTCATTTTTTCTATTTCTATTTTAGTCCAATCATTAACCTTACTGGTTAATAATTTAGAATCAATTAATGATTGGTTACGTTCATTTAACCCGATTATCATCTTTCTTTCTTCATCACTTAGAGCCTTAAGTGATACTTTTAAGAAATGTTTTTCTTCATCGACACTAAGGACTTTAACTTGATAAACGGCGCCTACTTTTAGATAACGATAAATATTTCTAATATAAGAATTAGAGATTTCCGATATATGAAGTAGTCCCATCGTTTCATCTTCAAAAACCATCATCGCCCCATAAGGGAGAATCCGGGTAACTACACCTTGAACAATTTCATTTACTTGATAACTCATTTTAAATAGCTCTCCAATTTTTTAATATCATCAAAATTCGTAATTTTAAATAAACGTTCACTGCCTTTTAATAAATGGATTTTCTTTTTATTTAAAAAGACAAGTTCAGTATCATCATGAGTTTCTTTCATATGGTTATAAGCATCCATAATGATTTTTGCCTTAAAGGTTTGAGGCGTTTGTAATCTAAATATTTCATTTCTTTCTAGATAAGAAGTTACTTCATAATTATTAGAAGCTTTTACTAAAGTATCGTAGGAATGAAGCGCAAAAGTAGTCGCACTTTTCTTTTTAGTTTCATTAATTGCTACTTCAATCGTATGTAGATCAAGTAAGGCTCGAGAAGCATCATGAATTAAAATCATATCTTCATCTTGAACATTTTCTTTTAATTTATTTAAACCAAATTTAACGGTTTCATTACGTGTGTTACCGCCGCTAATAACCGCTTTAACTTTATTAAATTTAAAGTTTTTAACATCGTTAAATACATCTATGACTTTATTTTCTAAAGTTAAAATTACAATGTGATCAATTAAAGGTGAATCGTTTAGCGCTTTTAGTGGATAATAATAAACCGGTTTACCTTTTACTAAATAAAATTGCTTAGGGGTTTTGTTATTAAAACGTTTACTACTTCCAGCGAGTAATAATAAAGCGTAATTCATAATTTTTTCTTTTCTTTCTTTTGACGGTGCGCTAGTTTCTCACTAATGGAAACGTTATCGATAATAAGTTTTACAACTTTATCTAATTCTTTATCTTTGCGGTAATCGGCAACACAAGCATAGTTTATTCTTCCTTCTTGCATTAATTTTAATGCGGTTTCTTTTTTATCTTTATCGTAAACCGCAATCGAGTGGCCGCCGCTATTTTTAACCACGGTCATGCAAGGGACATCAGTTATTCCATCACCGATATAAATCATATTGGAATGTGGAATTCTTGGTTTGCTCTTTTCGTTAATCCGAATATCATCATTAACATCTAAGACGCCTTTTTCAATTCGATATAAGTATTGAGTTTTTTGAGTGTAGTTAATAACAAATTTTGGCCACACGGCTAATTTAGTGTCTTTATCATAGTGGTATTCACACGCGAAGATCTTTTTAAATTCTTTCGCAATTGGTCCACCTTCAATAATTTCTTTATTGCCGCTACTTACTACGTAATGTTCTAAGATAATACCTTTCTTCGCTGCGTATTCATTCATTTTAGAGAACCAAGTTAATACACCTGGGAAGTGTTCAATATTCTTGCCTAAAGAATTAAACCATTTGCGTGTTGGTTTAATACCTTTAGTTAAAGCTTGTCTTACTGTGGAATAAAGAAAAGATAAAATCATTTCACAATGAGTATCTTTAGTGTTCTTAGCTACTTTAGCCCAATATTCTTTTGGAGTTAGGCCTAAAGCGGGCGCTAGACCATAATTTTGCATATCTTCTTTACAGAGCGTATGGTCATAATCATACATAATAGCGATAATCGGTTTCTTATTCATACATAAAAGATATTATCATTAAAGATAATATCTCTCAATTTAAAAATAGTATAATGTTATAGGACTATTAAATTCGCTATTATGTCTACATATTCTATTGTTAACCTTGTGTTCGCTATAATTACCGGAGTTTATTCTCTTTTAATGATTCATTTTTTCGTGATGGGAGTAATTGGAATTTTTAAAAGAAAAAGATTCCCTAAAAGTAACGTAATCGGTAATTATGCGATTGTTATTGCAGCCAGAAATGAAGAAAGTGTGATTGGGAATCTTATTAAGAGTATAAGAAGCACAGATTATCCTCAAGATAAATTACACATCTTTGTAGTAGCGCATAATTGTACGGATAACACCGCTAGGATTGCTAAAGCATTAGGAGCGGTAGTTTATCAATATAATAACGAAAACGAAAAGACTTTGGGCTATGCCTTGAAATATCTTTATAAGAAAATAAAAGAGGATTATCCATCTAACACCTTTGATGGATATATTCGTTTTGATGCGGATAACACCATTAGAAAAAATTATTTTTCATTAATGAACGATGCTTTTCAATATTATCAAAAGAAAAGAACTATCACTTCCTATCGGGATTTTAAAGTAGCGGGTAAAAATTTCATTGCTGATACATTTGGCTTTTCCCATATGTTAACTTGTTATTTATTTTCAAGAGGAAGAACCGTTACTGATTGTTCAACTAGAATGTTCGGGCCTGGCCATTTACTTCCGCCCGATATTGTAAAAGATGGTTGGTAGTATACTTCAATTACAGAAGATATTGAATTCTCGGTTGATCAAATCGTTAAAGATAGAAAGACTAGTTATTGCGATGAAGCAGAATATATCGATGAACAACCTACGACAATAAAAGTAATGTTCAATCAACGCTTAAGATGGCAAAGAGGGTATTTGCATTCTTTTAGAAAAGTTCCGCAATTACTTAAAACGCTTTTTAGTAAGAATACTAAAAATCGAGGATCGGTTTATGACATGTTAATGCTAACGATTCCTTTTATGTTAGTATCCTTCTTATTGTTTTTAATACAGTTATTAGTTGTATCTTTATGCCCGCTATTTGATTCATCGCTTTCTTATCAATCGGTATTTTTAAATTGGGAGATTATTCCTAATATGTCACCATTTATTAATACTTGTTATAATTTATTCTTTTCTCCTACGACTGGATTTTTAATCGCGACTGGTGCGAAATTTGTGCTCACGTATGTCGGTCTTATCTTAGTGTGCATTATTTTATTAATAATGAGAGGCAAAAAATACCACGCTACTTTATTACATAAAATGGGTGTAGCTTTATTATGGCCAATCTTTATTCTTCTAGAAGCTCCAATTGATTTTGTAGCAATGATTAATAAGAAAGTAAAGTGGAAGCCTATTCCACATAGCGCAAATTAATTAAAAAATAAAAAGAGACCGAATGGTGCTCCAATTGCGTTCCTAGGACTCTCAATTCAATTATTATATCTAATCGTTTTGGAAAACAAGTGATTAAAAAAAGTCATATGTGAAACATTTTTTATAATTTTGTTACACATAAACATTTTTTAAGGAATAAGATTAAATTAAAAAAAGATGGAACATCCATCTATTTTTGGTGGGCGAAGTGGGACTTGAACCCACACGGAGAACCATACGCCCCTCAAACGT
>JAKSUY010000026.1 GCA_024408495.1 Bacilli bacterium | reverse complement strand
AGACGCAACCCTCTCAAGGTTGAATCCCGGGTTCGATTCCCGGTGGGATCACCATTTTTATTATGAAGATTCAAAAAATATTAAATAAATATGCAGATAAGAAGTACGCAGCCTTTCAGGCTAAATTAACACCAACCGTAGATTCAAAACTTTTTATTGGTATCCGTGTTCCGGATGTAAGAAAGATTGCTAAGACTTATATTAATGATTCAGAGCACATCAAATTTATGAATGTACTCCCACACCACTACTATGATGAGAATATGCTCCATGGTTTATTAATTAGTGAGATTAAAGATTACGAAGAATGCATAAAAGAAGTAAATCATTTCTTACCATATGTAGATAATTGGGCAGTATGCGATATTATGTCTCCGAAAGTTTTTCGTAAACATAAAGAAGAATTAATTAGCGAAATTAAAAAGTGGTGCAAGAGTAAGAAAACATACACAATTCGTTTTGGAATTGAAATGTTAATGTCACACTATCTTGATGATGAATTTAAAGAAGATTATTTGAAGATTCCAGCAAGCATTAACAGTGATGAATATTATGTAAAAATGATGATTGCGTGGTTTTATGCAACTGCATTAGCAAAAAAATATGATGCCACTATTCCTTATTTAAAAAAGAAAACATTATCCACATGGGTCCACAATAAAACTATTCAAAAAGCGTGTGAAAGTTATCGAATTTCTGATAACCAAAAACAATATTTAAAAACGCTCAAAGTAAAAGAATAATGTAGAATATACATTAAGGTTATGAAGGCATTATTTATTTATTCATCCTTAACTGGTCACAATAGCATTAAAATGCATCTTTCTTTAATTGAGCAAAAATTAAAAGAAAAATTTATTGAATTTAAAATGCTTGAAACCAAAACCAAAGAAGAATTAAAAGATGCTTGTTTATTGGCGTGTAACGAATATGACTATTTAATTTTCGCTGGTGGTGATGGAACGGTTAATGCGGTTATTAATAATGTTGCCGATCAAGAAAAGAAACCAATTCTAGGTTATATTCCCGCTGGTACTACTAACGATTTTGCTAAGAATTTCCATCTATCTAGTAATATACATTCAGCACTGAAAAATATTACCAAGGGAGTCCCAACTCCGTTCGATATCTTTAAAGTTAACAATAAATATGTTGCTTACGTTTTAGCCTGTGGCGCTTTTAGCGAAATCTCTTATACCGCAAAAAGGGGGCCGAAAAAAGTGGTTGGTCCTTTAGCTTATTATTTATTAGCAATGCGCGATGTATTCATCCCTAGACGAGTAATTGGTAAATTATCTTGTAATGGCAAGAGTTATGATGTGAATACACCTTTCTTGCTAGTACTTAATGGTAACCATGTTGGTGGATTCTACATAAATATTAAAAACAAAATCAATGATGGGAAGTTCAATATCTATATCACTAAACCCGGTGTGTTTAATGGATTGCTTCATTATTTATTTTTCAAGATGAAGACAGTTAAAATTCAAACGAATCATTTTACCTTTACATTTTTAAGCAAACCTACTCCTTGGTGCATTGATGGTGAGCTAGCGGATATGGAGAACGTCGAAGTAAAATGTTACCCATCTCATTTAAAAATTATTACTTCTAAACGAATGGCAAAAAAATTATATAGTCAACAAGAAGTGGCGGTAGAGCAAAAATGAAGAGCTATGATGTAATTGTGGTTGGTGGCGGACATGCGGGCGTAGAAGCTGCGCTTGTTTCAGCACGAATGGGCGCAAAAACTTTATTAACCACATTGAATATCAAAAAGATGTCTAATATGCCTTGCAACCCTTCAATTGGCGGTTCTGCGAAGGGAATTGTAGTTCGTGAAATTGATGCTATGGGAGGAGCGATGGGAATCGCCGCCGATCATACGTATTTACAAATGAAGATGCTCAATACTGGTAAGGGTCCAGGAGTCCAATGCTTAAGAGCACAATGCGATAAATACGATTATCCACATTATATGCAAGAGCTTTGTTTACACACTAAAAACTTAACGGTCAAAGAATGCGAAGTCAAAGAACTTATTTATGATAAACATAAGGTTAGTGGGGTTATTACTAATAAAAAAGAAAGAATAAAAGCTAAGGCAGTTATTATCACGACTGGTACATTTATGGATGCTTATATTTATCATGGCAAAAATAAAATAAGCGCAGGCCCTGATGGAGAAAAACCTAGTATTGGATTATCTGATTGTCTTCGCAAAATGGGATTATCTTTGATTCGTTTAAAAACCGGAACACCTCCACGAATCAAACGTGAATCGATTGATTTTAAAAAAACCGAAATCCAATTAGGCACACCGGGTAAATTAGCGTTTTCTTATTTGACAAATAAGTTTGTAGATATTAAAGAACAATTGCCTTGTTATTTAATTTACACAAACGAAAAGACTCATAAAATTATCCGTGCGCATTTAGATGAATCTGCTCAATATAACGGAACTGTACAAGCAACTGGTCCTCGTTATTGCCCGAGCATCGAAGGTAAAGTCATGACCTTTAAAGATAAAAAAAGGCATCAATTATTTTTAGAGCCGGAATATAAAGATCAAGAATCAATTTATTTACAAGGTTTTTCTACTTCGATGTCCCATCCAGTTCAAGAGAAGATGGTGCATTCATTAAAAGGATTAGAAAAAGCCGTTTTCCTTAAATATGCGTATGCGATTGAATATGATGCAATTGATCCATTAGAATTTAATCTTGCTTTAGGTGTAAAGAAATACCAAGGATTATATGGCGCTGGTCAAATATGTGGTACTTCAGGGTATGAAGAAGCTGCCGGTCTAGGATTAGTAGCAGGCATTAATGCAGTGCATTTTATTAAAAAGAAAAAGCCGTTTATCTTAAAACGTAATGAATCATATATCGGGGTAATGATTGATGATATAGTCACTAAAGGCATAACTGAACCATATCGTTTATTATCAAGTCGGGCGGAATATCGTTTATTGCTTCGTCATGATAATGCTGATATTCGTTTAACACCAATCGCGAAGAAATTAGGAATCATTGTTAACAAGCGTTATCAAATGTTTGTTAAGAAAAATGATCAAATCAAGAAAGCGATGAAATTATTAAATGATACACGTTTTGGTAGCAAAAGTGATGTTAATAAATATTTAAACACTTTAAAATACGATAACTTATCTGCTGGTACTTCAGCATTAGATTTATTGCGTCGCCCAAATGTTAGACTTATTGGACTATATCCATACGTAGAAGGATTAAAGGAGCTTAAGTTAACTGATATTGCTATTTTCCAAATTGAAGTTAGTGTTAAATACGAAGGTTATATCCGCAAACAATTAAAAGAGGCCAGTGAATTTAATAAGATTGAAGATACTTTAATACCGAATAATATTGATTATCTTCATATGGATGGTTTAGCCTTAGAAGCTAGACAAAAAATGGATAAGATTAGGCCACACTCAATTGGGCAAGCAAGTCGTATATCTGGTGTAAATCCAAGTGATATTGCCATCTTAGTGTTAAACTTAAAGAAGAAATAATTATGACTTATCAAGAGTTAGAAAAGGAATTTAATATCAACACCAAGCAAGTCGATAAGTTCTTAACTTATTTATTAAAGACTAATGAAAAGATGAATTTAACTGCGATTACTGATAAAGAAGAAATGATTAGTAAGCACATCTATGATTCTTTATTAATTAGCAAAGCATATGACTTTAAAGATAAAACTATTCTAGATGTTGGCAGCGGCGGAGGTTTTCCAGGCATTCCGCTTGCAATGCTTTATCCTACATCCCATTTTGTGCTAGTTGACTCGACTATGAAGAAAGTTAAATATTTAGAAGAAGTCGCTAAAGCACTTAACCTTACCAATGTTGAAGTTAGATGTGTGCGCGTTGAAGAAATGAACGAAAAAGAAAAATACGATGTAGTAATTGCTCGTGCTTTATCTGAATTGAGAATTTATCTCGAACTCGTGACTTACTTAGTTAAAGTAAAAGGCAATGTTATTGCGCTTAAAGGAAAGAATGCGCACGAAGAATTAGCTGCTAGCGATAACGCAATTAAGAAATTAAATTTATCACTAAATAAAATCCAAGCGACCGCCATTCCAACTGGCGATAAGCGTTTAAATCTGATTTTTACCAAAATCAAGAGCACAGATAAGCAATATCCACGTAAATTTGGGCAAATTAAAAAAAGACCATTATAATATAAAGAAAGAGGTATATTTATGAGCAAAGCAAATAAAGTGATCAAAATAATTTCTCCGTTATTAGTTTCAATTGCAAGCCTAGTAATGGTTATTTTAGCAATTGTTAATTTAGCGAATGGCGGAAAAAGTGAAGAAGATATTACAATTGCTTTTAGAATCATCATTAGTGCTATGTTGATTTTAGGTGCATTAGCATCAACTTACATTGTAGTGTCAAAAGATCCGCGGCATTTTGATGTTGGATTGGTTGTTTATAATGGTTTACTTCTTGGTTTTGGCATCTTCATAGTTTTAAAAGAAGCCGGCGCCATTGCTGATTTAATTATTGGTAAATTAATTCCTTGTATATTAATTGGTTTAGGAGCCTTCTTTATAATTGCCACAATTATTAGCCTTGCTAATAAAATCAATAAGCGCGGAACCGATATCTTTGCAATGATTGCTGGATCTTTAATGCTTGTCGCCGGTATTCTTATACTTTGCTTAGCAACTAACGAGACTATTAATGTGTTATGGCTTATCATAGGTATTCTTTTATTAGTCTATTCAATTTTTGCATTAGTTGCTGCGCTTAAAAAAGATAAAAACGTAATTGACGAAAATCCTAAAGAAATTAAATAATTATTTCTTGCTAATATTTTCTAGAAACTTATCTTTTTCTTTGTTGCTAGTAAAACTAATTACTAAAGTTTTATCTTTGTTATCCACTTCACATTTAAACTTATTTAATAAAATAACTGAAGTGTCTTGATTGCCTTTAGCATGTTTCTTTTTCGCTAAATTTTCAATCTCACGAACAGACAAGCCTTCTTCATAAATTTTACTCACCAATTCTTCAATGGATGAATCAGGAAGTGAAGCGATTGCTTTAGCGTGTCCATAACTTAACTTACCAATAGAGATATCATCAATAATCCATTTCGGTAAATTTAGTAATCTTAAAATGTTAGTGATTTGTGAACGCGATTGATGAGCAAGTTCCGCTAGAGTGGTTTGATTATAGTTATATTTCTCACTTAATTCTTTTAAGACCAATGCAGTTTCAATAATGTTGGCATCGCGTTGCTCTCTATTATCCGCAAGTAACATAAAAAGCATCTCTTCATCACTTACATTAATAATTCTTGCAGGTGCTTTATAGATTTTATATTTTTTCATCGCGATTAAACGCTTACGACCAAATACGATTTCATAATAATTTTTCTTTGGACGTACGATTAATGGATTAGTTAATCCGTTCTTGTTAATGCTATCAGCAATGTTCTTTAATACATCATTAGGAATAACCGCGCTTTTAATAACCGCGTTATCATCAATATTAGTAACTAATAATTCAGTTGATTTAGCTTGACGGAGATTTTTCTCCATCTCTTCAATCACGTAACTCTTTGAAAAACGATTAACTAATTTGGAAAGTTGATTTTTCTTAAGTAGTCTATTTGTTTTGCTCATGGTCTAATAATTCCTTTGCAAGCGCTGCATAAGAAACGCTACCAGCGCTAGTAGGACGATATTCACTAACGGGCATTAATTTGGCGGTTGCTTCTGGAATTGAAACGTTTCTTGGAATGACTGAGATAAAAGTATTCTCTTTAAAGAGTGATCTAACTTCTTGAGCAATTTCGCTACTTAAATTTGTATGAGTATCAAACATTGTTAATACGAATCCTTCAATCTCTAAGTTAGGATTATGTAAACGTTTAACTTCGCTAATAGTGCCAAGGATTTGTGCAATCGCTTCCATCGCGAAATATTCACACTGCACTGGAATTAAAATACTATTTGAAGCGGTTAAAGCGTTAATGGTTAATAAGCCTAAAGAAGGCGGACAATCAATTAAAACATAATCATATTTTTTCTTAATTTGTTCCATCGTTTCTTTAAGACGATTATGTGGTTGATTAGTAACATTAGAAATAGTGATGCCAAAATTCGCTAAATTAAGATTACTAGGAATAATATCAATTCCTTTGTACGAAGTAGATTTAATAACATCATTCACGTTCTTTTGATTAATCAAGGCTTCAAATAAAGTATTTTTAATAGCATTAATATCAATGCCAACTCCACGAGAAGAATTGCCTTGTGGATCCATATCAATAATTAAAACTTGTTTATTTAAGTTGCCTAAAGCAGCCGCTAAATTAATGGTAGTAGTAGTTTTACCTACGCCGCCTTTTTGATTAGCGATAGAAATAATTTTACCCATGCACCTATATTACAATGTTTCACGGATAGTTTCACGTTTTAATTAATTTCTGCTTTTACCAAAGCTTTAATGTAATTAAGTGTGCCAGGGTCAATTTTTTCAATAAAACGATGTTTCCTTGCCTTTAAATCGATTGTTCGCAAATGATGAGCAAGTACTTGTCCTTTAATTTTTTTGCCATTTATATTTATACGTAAAGGGTGCGAAAAGAATTTTGAAGTAATTGGCAATGCAATAATTAAACCACCGGCGAGCTTATTGAAGTTAGAATTAGAAATTACTAGAGCTGGGCGGAATCCACCTTGTTCATGTCCTTTTACAGGTTCAAAATCAATAAAGAGAATATCGCCTTGCTCTACCATACCTCTTCTCCTTTAACTTTGCCCCAATCAATTTCTTCTTCAACTAATTTTTTAAGTGGTCCATTCTCTTTTTCGTATTTCTGAAATATTTCTGCTAAATCAAGTTCTAGTTCGTCATATGTTTTTTCCAAAATTAAACGTTCATTTTTTTCTTTAATTTCTAGTTGATCGCCTACATCGAGCTTTAAATCATTAATAAGTTTAGCTGGAATAATAATACCTTTACTATTGCCAAATTGAATTACTTTTGTTTGCATAAGATATACCTCTTGTGTATATACTATGTTATAACATAAGAAAAAGCAAATATAATATTATATTTTCTTGATTAACGGATATAGTTTTCGATACGTTAAATATTTCTTCTGGTAATAGCTAACTAATTTAGAATCTTTTTTAATTACTTTAGTAACCTTAACTATTTTATTAGTTGCTTGTTCAATTGATTTATATTCTTTGTTCGCAACCATAGCTAGAATTGCAGCTCCTAATCCAGGTCCTTCATCTGCGTTAATTAATTTCACATTTACATTTAAGATATTGGCGATAAGGCTTGGCCAAATATCAGATTTAGCGCCTCCGCCACATACCATAGTCTCTTTGACATCAATTCCCATATCGCGTGCAATATTAAGGCAATCTTTTAAAGCAAACGTTACGCCTTCAAGAACAGCTAGAGACATTTCTTCACTTGTAGTGTTACTTCTTAAATTAAAGAATGCTCCAGTTGCGCTCGGATCATTATATGGGCATCTTTCGCCAGTTAAATAAGGCAAGAAATAAATATCATTTTTCTTGATATTAATTTTACGACTAACTTTTTGATTAACGATTTGACTCCACCAGTTATAAGCGCTAGCAGCGCTAAGGATACAACCCATTAAATAATATTTACCATTCGCATGATTAAATGAATGGATTGGTAAAGTTTTACCATCATGATAGGTATCAGAAGCGATTAAAATTGTTCCACTTGTGCCAAGTGAAATGTTACAAGCGTTATTCTTTATTGTGTTAGTACCAATTGCTGCAATGGCGTTATCCGCGCCACCCGCAACAATTTTTACATCATTACTTAAACCAAGTTCCTTAGCAATCTTCTTATCAATCTTACTAACGACTTGATAGCTTTCATAAATCTTTGGTAATTGTTCTTTCTTTACACCAACAATTTTTAGCATTTCATCTGACCACTTCTTTCTTTTAACATCAAGAAGCAATGTTCCCGCTGCATCGCTATAATCAGTCGCGAAGCATTTAGTGAATTGATAAATAAGATAATCTTTTGGAAGCATAATCTTATTAATCTTTTTAAAGCTTTGTGGCTCATATTTTTTAACCCACATAATCTTAGGAGCGGTGAATCCATTAAATGCAATGTTGCCTGTTAAAGCGTTTAATTTCTTTTTGTTCTTGTTTAACAATTGAGTAAATTCTTCACTCCGATTGTCATTCCAAAGAATACAAGGTCTAATTACGTTATCGTCTTTGTCTAAGATTACTAGTCCATGCATTTGTCCGCTAAAGGAAATAGCTTTTACATCTTTCTTATTAGTCGTACTCAATAAAGTCTTTAAACCAGAAATAGTCGCAGACCACCAACGTTTAGGATCTTGCTCACTAAAATTAACTTGAGGAATATTAACTGGATAAGACACGCTGACTGAATTAAGAACTTTACCTAATTTATCAGCCAAAAGAAGTTTGACTGCACTTGTTCCTAAATCAATTCCAATATAGGTATTCATACTATATCGTGGCTAACTGTAGATAGAAGGTCATTGCAACCGCAGTAAGAATCGTTGCGATTGGAAAAGCAGAAGCATAAGCGATTGCTACGTCATCGGTCTTTGCCATACCAATTAAAGCGCCTAGCGCAGGAGTAGAAGTCATACTACCAGTTATAGCACCTAAGTTATTTAACAAAGGAAGTTTAAATAATTTCTTGCCCATAACATAGCCAATAAACATCGGCACAATTGTAATGACTAATCCTAATAAAATTGAGTAAGCAATAATTGGACCGGTAATTAATCCAGTATCATTGGTAATTTGGTAAACCAAATCGTATCCGCCACCGACTCCGATTCCGGCTAAGAAAACAATTAATCCAAATTCACGGAAAGTTTTATTAGTGGGAGCGGGGACTTCAAATGACATTTTACCAATGTGCCCAAAATGTCCAAAAATAATTGACATTAATAAACACCCTCCGACAGTTCCTAAACTGAAAGCTGGACCACCGAAACCATCAGGAGTTAAAGGAATGTTAATCGCGCCTATAATCATCCCAAAAAATACGGCGATGGCAAATGGAGTGAGACCATATTCGTCAATTTTAAAGTACTCTTTTTTAACTATTCCTTCAGCGCTTCGTTTAGCTTCGTCTTTCTCTTCGTTCATTTCTTGCTTTAAGGCTTTAACAATTAACAACCCTCTTTCCATACTCATATCTGCTTTCAGTATTTTTGGCATCAATTGAATAAAGAGAACAACTCCCAAAACGCCTAATGGATATGTAACTGCATATCCTATAGTAACTAAAGTTGCAGCATCGCCGGTTCCAGCCACTTCTTTAGCAGCAGCTAGAGCTGGAGTAGAAGTAATTGCGCCCGAGAAAATTCCACTCGCAAGGAAAGGATTTAATTTAGCATTTCCGGTTAAAGGCAATAATCCAATTAATGCAGTTATTACTACACCAATAAAAGTAACCGCTATGCCCATCGTAATATATATTTTTGCGTTGGTTTTAAAACTTCTAAAGAAAGTAGGACCGGCAATAAAGCCAACCGCAGTAGCAAATAAAGCTAATCCTAAATTGCCAAAAGCGTCGTTATATATTTCGATATCAGATTTCTCTAAGGCAAATTGTTTAATCCAATCTGCATTTCTAATAGACGGTAAAGCGAATATCGCGCCAATCAAAAGCGCGACTAAGAATACTCCAGCGGAGCCGAATGAGATGCCTTTAATTGTGACTCGGCCAAGTAATAAACCAAGTGTTAAAATGCAAAATAATCCAATCAAGCGTGCAACACATACTTTAATATTTAAAATCTTTTGAGTGTCACCGGGAGCTACTGCACACCATGCGATAATTCCGCCTAACAATACAACCCCAAAGCAAATCCAAAAAATTTTGTTTTTAAAAATCGCCTTAAATTTATTAGGCTTTTTTGTAGCCTCTTTTTGCTGAGGCTTGTTGTTTTCATTATTCATACTATTTAATTATATATTAAAAAGTTCATTGACTAAAATAAAAATAAAAAGCACCACAAGGTGCCTTTTATTGTTGAAATTATTTATTTACTATGAATTATTTGATTCACAATACTTTGCATTAATTCTTGATGATTGCTCTTAGGAAGTTTCGCATCTTTCATTTTACAAGCATACTTACTAAGTTCTTCTAAAGATGTTTTATCGCTAACAATCTTTTTACCAATACCAGTGTTAAATGATGCATATTTTTCTTTAATCATCTTTTCGATACGTCCATCTTTTATTAATTTATCCGCATTAATTAATCCAAGCGCATATGTGTCCATACCTAGGATGTAAGCGTAGAACATATCTTCATGTGTGTATGAGCCGCGACGATTCTTCGCATCAAAATTAAATCCACCAGTTAAGCCTTTACTTTTAAGCACTTCATACATCGCCATGGTCGCGGTATAAACATCATATGGGAATTCATCGGTATCCCAACCTAAAATTGGATCACCTTGGTTTGCATCAATGCTTCCTAACATATTATTTAAACGTGATACTCTTAATTCGTGTTCAAAAGTATGACCCGCTAGTGTAGCGTGATTAGCTTCAATGTTTAACTTGAAGTCTTTATCTAAGCCATAATGACGTAAGAAATTAATCGCAGTGCTAGCGTCAAAGTCATATTGATGTTTCATTGGTTCTTTTGGTTTTGGTTCGATATAGAAATCACCTTTAAAACCAATCTTACGACCATACTTCACTGCCATCTTCATTAAACGGGCAATGTTATCTAGTTCAAGCTGCATATCGGTATTTAATAAATGTTCATAGCCCTCTCTTCCGCCCCAGAAGACATAACCACGTCCGCCTAATTTAACAGTAATATCAAGAGCTTTCTTTACTTTAGCTGCGGCAAAAGCATAAACATCTGCGCTACTAGTAGATCCAGCACCCGCAAAGAATTTAGGATTAGAGAACATGTTAGCGGTACCCCAAAGACACTTAATGCCAGTTTGTTTCATTTTCTTTAAGATATAATCACTAATTTCGTCTAAACGTTTATAGTTAACATTAATATCATTAGTCTCAGGAATTAAATCAGCATCGTGGAAACAAAAATAGTGAATGCCCATTTTTTGCATAAATTCAAAGCCCGCATCAACTTTCGCTTTCGCGTGTTCCATGGTACCGATCTTTTGGCCGAATGACTTATCCATGGTATCGGTTCCAAACATATCCGTACCTTGAGCGCATAGATTATGCCACCACGCCATTGCAAAACGGAGATGGTCTTTCATCTTCTTACCAGCGACAACTTTATTTTCATCATAGTAATGAAAAGCTAAAGGATTTTTACTATTTGCTCCTTCATATTTAATCTTTTTGATGTTTGGAAAATATTCTTTCATAAATTTACCTCACAATAAGCATTATATAACTAATTGAGTAAATATTTATTATTTAGAGAAAATTAGTTTATAATATTAATAAGTCTATTTTGATAATGATTATGAAGAAAAGGTCTTTGAAAATCATTACTCTTGTAAGCGCTTCCTTTATTGCGACTTCTTGTTCGATATTTTCTAATCTTTCTTATGATTGGATGGATGCTACTAATAATAATGAAGAGATTCATTATTGTTTGCTAATAGGCCAAAATGAACACAGCGACTCCATCGAAAGAACTAGATGGACTAGAGATGCTTTAGGCACTCGTGATGCAACTACTGAAATTAATGGAAACGCTAACTTAGGCACTCCAAAAGAAGGAACTCTCACGTTAGGTAAGGGCACCTCATTTGAAAAAGAATTTAAAGTAACAGAAATTGAACACATGGAACAAAAATCCCTTGCTGGTGTTGTATGGGATGAAATTACTGCAAATAGCACAACTGCCACTTGGATTAATAAGCATGGTAAAAATATAACATTACTTATCTCTAATAATGATGGCATGGCAGAAGGCGCTATGCACGCTTATAACTATATTCAGAAATTACCATTATTTGGTTATGATGCAAATACATCAACTATGCGTTTAATTGAACAATGTAGTAAAAATGGTGTTGGCATTATGGGCACAGTTGATCAAAACGCTGCAGCTCAAACATCTGCTGCTTATATGATTATTCGCAACATTCTTGATGATCAAAAATCAGGCGAAAACGGAATTGGTACTCGTGATTATAATCCGACTAATCGTGGCTTTAGTAAGGAGAAACCTAACACCAATCTTAATGTTTATATTGATGGATTTAATACATCTAATCCTGATCACGAAGGAATTGTTAATCCAAACGAGGACGAGCGTTCCGAGCACAATATGGATTTAAATTTTGATGATGGTAATCACGAAATTCTTTCTAAAAGCGTCGCAATCGACATTAACAACGTTAATGATTACCTTGATGAAAAAGGCAATGTTAAAGATGCTAAAGCACTAGCTTGGGATGATACTTTAGGTTTTGTTCATAAATGTGTAACTACGCCCAATAGTGCCGCAAGCAATCTTTCAACTTATAAAATTTGTCATATTTATAACAATGCAGCCGAAACTTATCTTCAAGGCACAATGTTTAACTATTACTCACAATACGCCGAAGCGTTTGGAGTCGAAAATATGAAGGAATACAAATACGATGGTGATGGTGTTAGTGAGCAAACCATCTTCGATCGAATTAAAGGCGCTTTATCTGCTAATAAATTTGATGCTTTCTTGGTTAACATGGTTACCACAACCGATGGCCAAACTTTTGTGTCTGAATTATCGAAAGCGGCTGCTGATTATGAAGGCAAAACAATTCCAACTGGCGGTTGGGATAAATGGGAAGACCGTTTAAATACACCATTAATTTTCTGGAATAAACAACCACAAAAAGTCACTGGTGAAGTTGATATTGATACAATGAATAATAGATATTTTAAATATACATATTTTGTTGGCGTAGATGCTGCTTACGGTGGTCGAGTTCAGGGTAAAATGATTGTTGATTACCTAGATCAATGTTACTTGGAGACTGTTAAAAATTGATATGAAAAACCGGCGTTTATTTATTGTTCCTTTAGCATTAACTACTGTTGCGTTAACTGCATGCGGAGCACTTGAAAACGCTCCGTGGACTTGGGAAAAATCAACTAGCAACTTTAAAATTAATTATTGTTTATTAATTGGTCAAATCGACCACAACGATTCGATGTTTCGGACTCGCGGTGTTCGTCAAGAATTAGATACCCGTGTTGAAGAGCAATATCAAAAAACTAATTATAATCTAGAAGGCGTAAAGCAAGGTCATATCAAGCTTGGCGAAGGTACTGCGCATGAACGCGAATTTGAAGTTAACGAATTAGAAAGTTTAGAGCAAAAGTCGTTTTCGGGCGCTACTTGGGATCCGATTACCGCAAATAGTACTGCTGCGACATGGATTAACAAACATAATGAACATCTAACGCTATTTGTATCAAATAACGATGGTATGGCGGAAGGCGCGATGAAAGCTTATAACTGGAAAAAGGGTATGCCGATTTTTGGCTATGACTCAAATAAATCGACTTTGCTATTAATGAATCAAGAAGGCGCTTCAATTAAAGGCACGATCGATTCAAACACGGTTGGTCAATGTCTAGTAACTTCGGTTATTATCCGTAATATTCACCAAGCATCTAAATCTGGAATAATTAAGGAAATGTGGGAAAAAGATCATATTCCTTACAATCCAATTTACGAAGGTTTCCAATATGATGATGAAGCGTATTTAACCGAAGCAAAGAAACAACCAAATGTAAAAATGATTGGTGATAAACGCTCAACAATTAGTTATGGGTCTGGTTATGTTCATAGCACTGTGACTTTTGATGGATGTCTTAATAATGATTTAACTAACAATGATGAATCGCACCACGCGATTCTTCTTAAAAATCGTTCTGTTACTAACGATTTATACACAAAAGATGTTGATCCTAGCGCAATTCCAACTACTTATTTCTTTAAAGATGATGGAGTAACTGATTTAAGCGCTATTGAACTTTATAATAAGGCTGAAGGGACTGGAGTAGAAAATCAAATTAAAGTTATAGATAAGCTAGAACCAATCTCTACTTGTCAAACATGGTATAGCAAGACCGACACTTTCTTTACCGGCAATATGGATCCGTATTTTAAGATTTCCCAAAGCGAAGAACAATTTAATATTAGTGTTGATTATCCTTATCCAGGCGATGGTTCAGACGAGAAAGTTATTCTTGACTCGCTTGATACAGCATTAAATCATGGTAAAGATAGTGGGCCTCAAGCATTCTTAATTAATCCAGTTCAACAATCTAACTCCCTGCAATATATTAAAAAAATCGCAGATGCTTATGAACTTAAAGAAGAGGATGATTGGGGAAGCCGAAGCGATATTCCGGTTATCTTCTGGAATCGTCAGCCTTCCGATATTCAAGGTAATATTTCTTCAAAAGAAGTAATGAATAATAAATACTTTAAATACACATATTATGTTGGATTTGATGCGAAACAAGGCGGAGAGTTACAAGGTCAAATGGTTAAATCGTGGCTAAACAAAACTTATATCGAAAACGTTAAGGAGGGAAAGTAATTATGCAAAAGAAGAATGGTCCTTCGAAAAGCAATTATGTTCTTGAAATAATTAATTTATCAAAAGCTTTTGGAAAGAACCAAGTTCTTGATGGGGTTGATATCCGTATTCCAAAAGGAACCGTTATGGGACTTATGGGAGAAAACGGTGCGGGCAAATCAACATTAATGAAATGTTTATTTGGAATGTACGCAAAAGACACTGGTACATTCCGCTTAGATGGAAAAGAAATTGATTTTAAGTCTAGTAAAGAAGCGTTGGAAAATGGTGTTGCGATGGTTCACCAAGAATTAAATCAATGCTTAAATCGAACCATTCAAGATAATTTATTTCTTGGTCGTTATCTCACTAACGCTGGAATCATTAACGAAAAAGCAATGTATAAGCGTTCGCTTGAATTGTTCTCTCGTTTAGACATGAAATTTAATCCAAAAATGATGATTAAGAATTTATCAGTTTCTCAGCGACAAATGGTGGAAATTGCGCGAGCGATTTCTTACAATGCTAAGATTATTGTTCTTGATGAACCGACATCATCATTATCAGAAAAAGAAACAAGAAAATTATTTGAAATTATCAATAACTTAAAGAAAACGGGGGTAAGTTTTGTTTTCATTTCGCATAAGATGAACGAAATTTTCGAATTATGCGATAACATTGTTGTTCTTCGCGATGGTGCAGTTACACTTGATAAGCCGATTCCTCAAACGAATTTAGATGAAGTAGTCCGTGCGATGATTGGTCGAAGCCTAACTAGTCGTTTCCCACCTCTAACTAATAAGCCTGGAGAAGTTATTTTAAAAGTTAGAGCTCTTGAAACGAAATATAAGCCATATTTAAAGGATATTGATTTTGATTTAAGGAAAGGTGAAATTTTAGGACTTTATGGTTTAGTGGGCGCTGGTCGAACTGAATTACTTGAATGTTTGTTCGGTTGCCGTACGATTGGCACTGGAGCGATTCGCTATAAGGATAAGCGCGTTTTGTTTACCACTCCAAAAGAAGCGATGGATCATAATTTCGCATTCGTGACCGAAGAAAGAAAAGTATCTGGAATGTTCGCGAATTGTAATTTAACCTTTAATACCTGTATTACCAATCTAGATAAATACAAATCTAGAACTATGCTAATTAATAGCAAGATGAACAAAGCTGCTGATTTACAAATTGGTCAAATGCATGTCAAATGCAATAATCGGAATGATATGATTCTTAACTTATCGGGTGGCAATCAGCAAAAGATAATTATTGGTAAATGGCTAGAAAGAGCGCCTGATGTATTCTTAATGGATGAACCCACACGTGGTATTGATATTATGGCTAAATACCAAATATATGAATTGATGATTGAACTCGCTAAAAGAGGAAAGTCTATTATTATGGTAAGTAGCGAGATGCCAGAAATTCTTGGTGTTACTAACCGAGTAATCGTTATGAGTAATTACCGTATTGCTGGCGAACTTGAAACTAAAAAAGCAACGCAAGAACAAATAATGCGTTTGTGTACAAAATATTTATAAAATAAAGGAGAAAATTTATGGCAACAAAAAAGAAAACCGTAAAGAAACCTACAAAGGTTATCTCAAAGAAAAAGGTGGAGAAAGAAGTTATCTCTACTGCGCCTGCCACGGCAGAAGAAAAAAAATATATAAGTGAGCAGGCTCAATTTGTTAAAGACATTCTTAAAGCACGCAGAAAGGATATTACTAAAGTCTTTGATGTGAAAAGAGAAATTATTAACATAAAGAATAGTAATGAACTTACTCCGGAGGCTAAAGCGGGTAAATTAAAAGAATTAGCGGATAAGCTTAAAGTCGCAAAGGCCGAGGCAAAAGCAAGCAAAAACGCCATTAGGAAAACGGTTAAAGAAGCAATTAATCACAAATTCTATGACTTAAGAGTTTGCTTCTCTTATCAGCAAATGAAATATCAAAAATATCTTGATGAATTAAATAAGTTAAGACGCGATGGTGAAAATAAAGCAATTGCACTTCGTAACGAAATTCAAGATATTGTTTTAAATAAACAAATCGAAAAAAATGAAAAGAAAGAATTAATTCAGACTAACCTAAAAGCACTTAAAGAAGCGAAGGCGAATGCTAAGCTTATGAAGAAAGAAGTCAAATTTGTTCTTCGTGAAGCGACTGCAATCTCTAAATTCGATTCAAAGCAATATATGCGCTTAGTAAAAGCGGTCAATAAACATAACAATGAATTATCACGCAGTACTTATAATGACATGTGCAAAACAATCAATGAAATGCACGATGCGCGTGTTGCTCAGTTAAAGAAAGAGTCAACCGATAAAAAAGCACTAGCCGTTGATTTAAAAGCTGAAAAAATTGCTTATTCAAGCAAAATCAACGAAGCGAAAACCGCGAGAGCAGATGCACTTACTCGTTCTAAAGAACTCCGTTATAACTCGTTCATGAATCGCTATGCTTATACTGGAAAACTTAAACATGACCATCACCCAGTCGGCGAATGGTTCCAGTTTAAATTCGAAAATTATATTGCTAACTTTAATTTTACCAACTGGCTAATTAAAAATGCTCTCTATGTTGTTATTCTTGTTGTATTTGCTGCTTTAATTGGAATTTCTTATACTATGCCAGGTGATGGGCTATTAGCTGGCAAAAATATTTTAGGTGCATTGGTTCAAATATCACCTAAGATTTTCTTTGCGTTAGGCGTTGCTGGTTTGATTCTACTTGGCGGAACTGATTTAAGTATCGGTCGATTAACCGGTGTAGGTGTTTCGTTTAGCTTAATGATATTGTCACCTTATCTATATAAAGATCAAGTTACTGATAGTGCTTGGTGGCCATTTATTGATATGCCGATTGCTGGAAAAGTTATTTGCGCAATTCTAATTTCTGTTCTTGTATGTACTTTATTTACATCTTTCGCTGGTTTCTTTACTGCGAAATTTAAGATGCACCCATTCATTTCAACCTTAGCAG
>JAKSUY010000025.1 GCA_024408495.1 Bacilli bacterium | reverse complement strand
TATTGTGCACCTTTTAATTGCTGAATTAACGATTCGCTCTGGAAAGGGTAGCAACATGGTAGGCATCTTAAATAATTCCAAATTATTTGGAAAATATCGAAAACCAGTAGCCATTGTGGTTTTTATTTTACTTAGTGTTGTTTTAACTTGTGATTTATCTTCCTACGTTGTAGCGGCCGCTGAGTTATTAAGTAAGAATATTCCTGCCGTTGACCCGCAACTTTGGAAATTAATTTTTTATGTTTTTGCCGCTGTTGTTGCTTTATTTGGTCTGAAAGTACTTGGAATAACTGAAAAATACGCCACAATCGCAATTTTTTTAACGATTGGTTGTTTAATAATCGCTTCAATGTTTCACTTAGATACTACAAAGATTGCTCTTTTACCTGAATCGTTTAAAGATACACTTGTTTACACTAGTATTGTTATGTTCGCTTTTAATGCTTTCTTTAGCGTTCCACAAGTGGTAGAAGGGCTAGATGCGGATAAGAGTAAGGTTAGAAAAAGTATCGGTTTAGGTATGGGATTTAATGCTTTGATAATTTTGTTAGTTATGATTTTTTGCCTCTTATCATCTAAAACAATTACTAATCCTTGCATTGAGGGTTGGTCCGAAAGCATTGGTGATTGGGCAAAGATTGTCGGTCTAATCTTTATTCTCTTAGCGCTTTTTTCTTCCTATTGGGCCATTTCTTTTTCTCTTCGTGATTTATGGCATTCTCAATTTAAGTTAAATGAAAAAATATCTTGGTTGATTGCTACCCTTCCTTCTTTAATTATCTCGATTTTGATTACCTACATTGATCAAGGCGGTTCTGGTTTTAATTTATTTATGAGCATTTCATCAATTGTCGAAGCCACTTTATTAGGTTTATTTATTATTCCTAATTTTTATACTTTAAGAAAAGACATTAAAATTTCGGGTTCTATCTTCGGCCATTTTGGTTTTATTGCTCCAGCGATTTTATCTACATTTGCCATTATTTGTATATGCGCTGGTGGGATTGTTAACGTTATTAACGAATTTAACGGTGTTTATTTACTCTAATTTAAAATAGATGGAATCGATGGAATAATAGTCGACTTTTGTTGTTGTTCTAATTTTTAAAATGTTTAGAGCACTTCATTTGATTTTTGCCACAACATTCTAATTTAATTGTTCCGTAAAATAGTATATTGACACTTAATTATTATAATCTATAATAATATCATCAATAATAAAAGGGGGTTTATATATGAATAAACTCACAAAAAAATTAGCTATCGGTGCTTTTGCGCTATCTTTAGGTATCTCATCGACTTATGCGGTTTCTAAAAGTAAACATCAGCATAATCATATAGACGATACTCAATTAACTAATTCTGCATCAAATTTATCTGTTGGAAAGCCTTCTTTGCAATCGATTGTTGGAGTCGGCGGACTAATTTGTAACGTTATCTCTATTGGTTTATCTATCGCTCAATTATGTAAAAGCGGTCCAGCGGAGCAACTTAAAAAAATGGTCAACATTTTAAATTCCATTAATGAAAAAGTTGATGTAATTGATAGTAAATTAAACGAAATGATGGACTATTTAACCACTGAATTTACCGCGCTTCAAATCCAATTTAATGGCGCGAAAGTAAAAGAAGATTTAGCAATAATCAATAATTTTGATTCAACAGTTCTAGATAGATATTTAACTCAATTAAAAACTAGCATTAATAGAAAATTTTTGGATTTTAGTGCTGCTAGTACTTATTCTTATAAGGACACTTATAGCGCTGATTATGGTTATTTCTTAGGAGAACTTTCTGGGAAAACTGGCGTAAATGTTAATATCACCGGTGAAGAAGTTGAAGAGGCAGTTGAAGATGCTAATAGTGAAATGTCAATAAACATCAATAATATTGAAGAATGGACAATTTTGGTTGGAGAAAAATTACTTGAAAATCCTGATGTTGAAAATAAATTAGCTCCTGTATTAAAGAAACGTCAAGATAGCGGATTCGAAGATACTACATTTATATCTGCTTTTACCTCTGGATTCCAAGATTTCTTACTTGATCAATTTGCTATTGAAATATTTAGTTCGAGCAGCTCTTACCAGACATATGCAGCTAGTGTTCTTAATTCATTTAATTCTTATTGTCTCAATTTCAGTACTCCAGCTTCTCCTTTAGCGCTTCAATATGACATTTATGAAAATGTATTTTGTTTTCAAAAAGATGCTAATTATATTGATCAAGATACAAAAGAATTAAGAAATTTATTTGTTGATACTGGATACCTTTATTTAAATAATTTCTTACAATTCGCTAACTTTACTGAACAAGTTGCTTATCTAAGTGGTCTTATTGATTCATCTACTATTTCTGATTTAGAGGATACTATCTTAACTACGTATAAATATATTGTTGCCACAATTCAAAATCACTATAAGGTTGATGAGAGCGGCAAACCGATTGATAACTACTGTTATCGTACAAAATGTCCTATCGAGGTTGTAAAAAATCACGTTACTACTAACAAGCCTACCACAGCAGAAATTGAAAAAAATAGTGGTAAAATCGATCTTCAAGGTGATGAAAAAGGCGTTGTCTTTGGCGATCTTCAAGTTAACCAAACTAAACCTGAATATAGATTAAATGCTGATGAAGTTACTTATTTAAGCATGATGGAGAGAACTATGCCGATTTTAATGGGCGATACAAGACCTTCATTTAACGAATATCTTAATAATGTTCTTAATGCTGATATCACTACAAATTTAGCGATTGAATTTGATCAGCCTAAAACAATTACCGATCCAAAAGGTTATGTTTATAACGCTTATTCGTTTGGCGACCCAACTAATCCGGATATGAAGGGTGGTATGTTCTATAACAATTGCCCGGATGGCTTTGCGCCTACTCAAATTGTCATTGGTGATAGTGGTTATAATGGTAAATACGAAATTGTTTCTTCAAATTTATTAAAAAAGACTGAAATTAGAGGCGATTATTTTGATTTTGATAAAGGAATGGTTGTTCACGATGATTCGATATATTCATATGGCTTTTATTATGATGAACATGATAATTGGGATGATATTGGTTATTTCTCTTCTTCAACTATTGCTGGCAAAAAGAATGAAGTTACTACATTTAATACTGGAAAATGTGACAAATTACCTGTTAATACATGTGTTTATAAAGATGCAGCTACAACGATAAATATAACTAAAAATTATGATAGCGATGTTTATACCCATACGATTACTACCGATTTTGATATATGTTCTTTAAATAAAGTTGAAACTAAATACGGAAAATATGAATTGAAGGAATCTCCGTTTATCAATGCTTTATCTACCCAAAATAAGAAATACGTAGAGGATATATTATTTAAATTAGGCTATGACGATATGCTTCCGTACAAAAACCCAAGTAATGATGGTGACTATTGGGTATTTTTTGATAAATTTGCTAATCCAACCGATTACCCAACATATAGCAATTTCATTGCATCTGAAAAAAATCTTAATACATTAAGAAATGAAACAATGATTTGGCAAGATACATTTAATGCATCGTTTAAAAATTTAAATGATGGTCAAGAACGCTTTGATTCAGGTCTATCTGGAGATAAATTAAATAGCACCGTTAATAAGGTTGTTTCTTATATGGACGCCGCTAAAGAAGCTGGTGCTGACATCGGTGAATATGTTAAACCTTCAAGTAGCGCAACTGATTTTAAGATTTATGTTGGAGTCAAACCTCAAGTAGGTGAAATATTAAAAATGGAAAATGGTGAAGTCGCTCCTTCGTTCGTTAAGAATTATGTTATCACTCCCATTTTAAGTTATGTTGAATCAGGTGATCGCGTTTATCGTTCATTACCAAGTAATGTTTCTGCTTTAATTGACCTTTATAGTGCTGGTGTTAATATTAATCTTCCAGTCGCTGCTAGTGATAGTGATTTGTTAGTCAAACAAGCTGTTGATATAGAATTCAATCAAAACGTAGCTAACTACGGGTTTGAGTCTTCTAAAATCGGCTCGACCATTAAAATTAATGATATGAGTGTGCCTTACATCACTCAATCTATTACTGCCTTAGGTGTTTATTCTGCTACCGGATTAGCGGATGGTCTTAATATTAAGTTTCAACTTGTCCTTGGACAAGAACCAAAATGTAATGCAGATGGATTTAAAGCCGCTTATTTAGATGTAAATAATGATACATATTATTCTGCACCGGTTGATACGGCAATAATTGGTGATGAGGATGCTTATATTACTTGGAAAACAACCGGAGATGGCCACATTGCTTCTACTGGCGAGCATCATTATGAATGGATTGGTTCAGGTTTCTTGCGTGATACAAAAAAGTTCAACATTAACGTTAAATGTAGTGACTGTGGAGATGGTCAGTTGACAACTGTTGATGGGACATTTGTTGTTGATACTCCTGCAACTTGTAAAAAAGCTGAACAAGGCCATTATTATGCAAGCGGTGAATATCTAGGAGCATCATATTTTGTATCAAACGATGAAACATTTACAAGAGGTACAGCACTTCCTCATCAACAGCCGCTAATTCATTATGAATATCATGCTCCAACATGCACAATGCCTGGAAATAAAGAATATTATGAATGCCCCGATTGCGGTGAGAAATTTGAAGATTCACAAGGAGAAACACCTTGTGTTGATCCAATAATACCAGCAACCGGACATCAAGATTTAGAACATTTTGAGGCTAAAGATCCTACAACAACCGAACGTGGAAATTATGAATATTGGCATTGCCCGCATTGCGATTATTATTTCTCGGATGCTGCTTGCACTGAACGTACAACTCTTGCGCGAGTTATTCGCCCAAAAACATCTTGGTTTTATGAAGAAGTAGAAGCAGTTGAGCCTACTCATTTTAAAGCCGGTCATAGAGCCTATTGGTATTGTAAAAATGATAACAAATTTTATAGCGATCCAAATGGTGTAGAGGAAATAACAGACATTGATGCATGGAAAGGTGAAGGCGGCGATGGTTATATCGCAAAAGAAGCTTGTACCTTTGACGGAGAGATTTCTTATACCGTAAATGGTGATTATTGTACGGCTAGCCGTCATTGCACGCATCCAGGATGCACTGAACTTGAATCAGAAAAAGTTACAGCAAAATACGTTGAGGATACACCGGCTTCATGTACATCTAATGCCTTAGGCCATATTGAAGCGGTTTTCACTAATCCAGATTTTGGAACCTACGTTACTCCGCTTAATAGTTATGAATTCCCTAGCACCGCTACTGGACATCACTTTGAAAATCCTAAAGTCGAATGGCATGATAGAGTTTGCACGGTTTCTGGAGCGTGCGAAGATTGTCATAAACCAGTATCATTCGCTAAAGAAGGAACTATTGCTATAGATACGCATGCTACCTGCCATAGCAACGCGATTGGACATTACGAAGCTGTCTTTAATATTCATGGTGTTAATATTGTTAAAAGCGAATCATTTGAAATTCCTAACACTATGTTAGATCACGAATACGGAGATTTCCAAGTTGCGTGGGATGGAAATGCTTGTAAAGTGACTGGAAAATGTACTCATGATGGATGCGATGATGTTTTTACTTCTTATAAAGAAGGCACTATTGTAATTGATACACCTGCTACTTGTACGGAAGATGCTAAAGGTCATTATGTTGCTGTTTTTGATATCGAAGGCGTTGGAATCCAAAAAACTCCTGAAAATAGTATTGTTATTCCTAATAGTGCATTAGGTCATCACTATGAAAACGGTGAATGTACAAGATGCCATGAAAAAGATCCTAATGGCAACTATATCAATGAATTAAACAGCAAGAATTCAGCATTAACCGCGGTTGTTATTGTATTCTCTTGCTTATCGGGACTTGGAATTATCACTAGCGCTATCTTTGGACTACGCTTATTTAAATCTAAGAAAAAGGAAACAGTATCTAAATAATGTAGGGTGTTTATGAGAAAGACGCTTAGGAAAATAGCATTATCTATATTGGCGATTTCATCAGGATTGTCTTTTAGCGCTGCTATTTCAAATAACAGTCACCATACACAAACAGACCTCACCCCTTATCGCGGCCCTGATGATAGTTTTATTGAGGAAGATTTTTTTAACGAACCCGTCGGACCTCAAAACGCTGAAAATGCACCAAAGATTATTGATGATGTAATCAATGAAAGAATATTAGACATTGAATTAAACAAAAAATTAGATTTAGGCGAAGGTTTCGGTCTTGATGCCGCAAATATGATTCTTAAAGTAGTAAAATTTGCTATTAAGATCATCGGGATAGCTAAGGGAAGTTCTGATAAAGATGAACTTACTTCGTTAATTCAAGATATAGTAACATCAATAGCTGAAATTTACCAAAAAGTTAATGTCATTAACCAAAAAATGAATGATATTAAACAAACTCTTACTACAGAGTTCGCCGATATTCGTTCGCAATTTTCAGAAACTAAAATAAGAAAAGATTTGGATATTATTAACAAATTCGATGTAAACGCTTATGACAAATATGATACTCAATTAACGTCTCTCCTTAATGGCGTTTTTAAACGGCTTAGTGATCCAGACAACACTCCATACCAAGAACAATATAAGTTTGATATGTCTTATCTTCTTGAATTTGAGGATAACACTGGATATTACATTTCTATTGATGGTGATGATGTAGAAAATGCTTTTATAGACACTAAAACATCTAATCCTTTTGATGTCAACGATGTCAAAGGTTGGTTTAATAGATATGCAACGCATCTATTTAATAAATATTTAAGCACCGATAAGGAAGGCACTGGTCTTAACCGCGCACTTACAAGAAGAAGAGAATTAGGATTTACCGATGACACGTTCATCGATGCTTTTGCTAATGGATTTTATCAATATCTTAGATTAGCTTATAGTCAACTTATTTTCCGTCAGTCAAACGATTATGCTACTTATATAGCCCAAATTATTAGTAAGTTTAATTCTTATTGCGATCCATTTAGCAAACCCGTTTCACCACTTTTATGTCAATATGATATTTTTGCAAACTTATTCTGTTTTCAAGGTGATACTTATTACTACAATCAATTTAATGAAAGACGTAGTCTAGTTCTTGATATTGGCTATGCGTATATGTACAAACTTTTACAATTTGGTAACTTTGTTGAGGAAGCAGCAATATTAAGCGGTTTTGTCACCAACGATCAAATACATGAGATTGAGAACACTCTTTCCACTACGCTTAATAACATTACTTCTTTAATGCAATCATTTTACAAAGTTGATGTGAACGGAGTTCCTCTTGATAATTATTGCTACAGCACAGGGTGTCCTATTGAAGTTGTTAAAAATAATATTTATACGAATAAGCCGACTACTTTAGAAGTCGAAAAAACGAGTGGCAAAATTGATCTTGAAGGCGACCTAAAAAGCGTTGTATTCGGAGATATTATGGTTAACGAAGTCAATAAAGAAACGAGATTAAATGGTGATGAAATTGCATATTTAAGTATTCTCCAAGGCAAAATGCCTATATTAGATGCTAATGAAGGCGATGCTAGACCGACCTTTAATGAATACTTAAATAAGACATTTAATACAGAAATTACTTCTAATTTAGCTGTTAGTTTTGATAACCCAAGAAACGTTACTGACAAAAATGGCTATATCTATAACGCTTATTCATTCGGCGACCCCACCAATCCTGATATGAAGGGTGGAATGTTTTATAACAACGTTAGGGAAGGTCTTGATCCTAGATTATTTATTATGGGCGATAGCGGATATAATGGCAAAGACGAGCTTGATGATGATCATCTTAGTAAAATAAGCGAAGTTAGAGGAGATTACTTTGACTTAACCACTAACAAAATGGTTTATGATGATTCTCTATTCTCATACGCGTTTTATTATAAAGGGAACAAAAATTGGGATGATATTGGTTATTTTTCTTCTCAAAAAATTGCTGGCAAAAATAATACTATTTCGACTTTTAATACAACGTGTTATCCAAGCGTTGGCGATGTTGTTTTTAAAGACCAGGCTACTACAATAAAAACCGTTAATCGCGATGGTGATGCTAGAACATATGAAATTACCACTAATTATGATGTATTTGCCTTAAACAAAGTTAATGTTGAATATGGAAAAGTTAAATTAGATGACTTCCCTTTCACATCTAATTTTACCAATGCGGAAGTTGGTACCGTTAATAGCGCCATTTCTGACATAAATAAAAAATACAATTTACAAGGTGATGATTCCATTAAACCGATTAAGAAAAATAATAATGATAACGATTATAACTTTATCTTTGATAAATTAGGCGATCCCGATAATTATAGCGAATATATGAATGCAATATGTTCTGACGATAATTTGCTTACATTACATGATGTATACGATAGATTAAATTCGACATGTGAATCACATTTTAAAGCGATTAATCCGGACACATATCAAGATTCTAAATATTTCGATAGCGAAATAAGCGGAGAAGATTTAGATAAATGCGTTGAAAATATTAAACTTTATATGCAAACTATGGTCGATCTTGGATTTGAAACAGGTGGATATATTAGACCAGGACCCTATGCCACCGATTTCAAAATTATGTATAGAGTCGCACCTCAAATTAACGAAGTATTATCATCAAATCATAATGGCGAAATTGAATGTAAAATTTATCCTACTTACACTTTAAAACCCGCTCTTTCGTTTGTGGAGGGTGGTTCTCGTTTATATGGAGATTTGCCTTGCCAAACCTATTCTTTAATCAAGCAACCTAAAGATTTAGAAATTAAATTACCAGTTAATGTTCAAAATCTCTCTAATAAATGTGCATCCATTGAATTTAATGAAGATGTTTCCTTGTTCGGCGCTGATTCTTCTTACATCCAAATGGAGATGGGCGAAGATACTATTAATTATATTGGATTAAATGGTAATGCATTTGGTGCCTATTCCTTAATTAATTTAGTTGACGCTACTGATGCAGAATTTGAACTTGTTCCTAGTAAAGAACCATCGTGTTCAAGTCCAGGTCACAAAGTAGCTTATAAGAAAGATTCAATATATTATCGTGAGCCGAATACAATACCAGGATCTGAAATCGGTAATGAAAGCGTCTATCAAGAATGGATAAGCGAAGGCGGAGAAGGCTACATTCCTCCTACTTATGAGCATCATTATCAATTTATTAGTTCAAGCTTCTCATCTACTAGTAAACAATTCACGATTACATTTAAGTGTAGTGATTGTGAAAAAACTGAGCAAATAACTGTTAATGGAGAATTCGTTACCGATGCTCCTGCAACTTGTAAAGAGGCCGCAAAAGGTCATTATTGTGCTAGTGGTGTATATGAAGGGACTTCATATTATGTTTCGGATGAAACCTCATATCATAGCGGTGATCCACTTGCTCACCATTTACTCCATCACGAATATAAAGCGCCTACATGTACTGTTCCGGGTAATTACGAATATTATGAATGCCTAGATTGTGGCGAAAAATTTGATGATGCGGGAAATCCTTTTACTGACGAAACAGTTATACCTGCAATTAATCACGAGGGCAAAGAACATCACCCTCGTAAGGAACCTACCTATGAAAAAAGCGGCAATATAGAATATTGGTATTGCCCACATTGTGGTTATTATTTCTTAGATGAAGCATGCACTCAACGTACCAGTCTTGCGCACATTATTATTCCAGCAAAACAATATCAATTTGACACATTTGAAAAGAAGGAACCTAATCATTTTGAAGCTGGTCATAGAGCGTATTACCGTTGTAAATCAACCGGTAAATATTATAGCGATCCAAACGGTGTAAACGAAATAGCTGATATTTATGAATGGCTTGCTCCAGGCGGCGAAGGATATCTTGAAAAAGAGAGTTGCATCTTTGATGGAATTCCTACTTATACTTTAGAAGGTGATACTTGTACCGCAACTATTTCTTGTAGTTATTCAGGATGTGGACAATTCATTTCTGAAACTGTTGAAGTTAAATATGTTATTGATACCCCGGCGACATGCGAAAGAAATGATCTTGGTCACATTGTCGCGAAATTTGATAATCCAGCATTTGGCTCTTATACAACATCCACTAATAGTTATGAATTCCCTGATACTAAATTAGGGCATGATTTTATAAATCCCTATATAATTTGGGATGGAAATATTTGCACTATATATGGTGCTTGTAGTGAATGTGGGAAAAAGGTGGAATTATCAAGAGTAGGTGTTCTTGTTATTGATGAAGAGGCAACTTGCTATAGCAATGCTATTGCTCATTACGAAGTCTCATTTAACATTGCTAAACAACCTATTAAGAGTCCTCAATTTGAAATTCCTGATACTATGACTGAACATGAATTCGGCAATTTCGAAGCTATTTGGGAAGGCAATATATGCGTATTAACTGGTAAATGTATCCACGATGGTTGTGAAGAAACCATAACATATATCCAACAAGGCACCATTGTAATTGATACTCCTGCTACTTGTACCGAAAATGCAAAAGGGCATTATGTTGCATCCTTTAATATTAATGGTGTTGAGATGCAACAAACTGCTGCTAATAGTGTAACTATTGAAAACACCATTTTAAGACATGAATTTGATGAACACGGAGAATGTGTCCATTGTCATCGAGCATCTCCTGAAGCTGTTGCAAGAAAAGCGACCATCGATAATGATGCATTAAACGGCGCTGCGATTGCAGTTTGTTGTGTTTCGGGTAGTTCGCTTGCCTTAGCATCTTTCTTCATCCTAAAACATTTACGCTTAAAGAAAAAGAAACTATAATAAACAATTAATTTACACTTAACACCGCATATGTAATTATCTTTTTTATTTCGAAATAAAGAATATAATAAATTAAAGAGGTATTAGTATGAAAAAAATAGCTATTTTTGTCTTATTTAGTTTGTCGGTTATTCCACTTTGTTCATGCGGTTCATCTTTTAAGAAAACAAACTCTAGTAATTACGATATTATTCCATTAATTGGCGAAGATGAGGCGACCGATTATTCTAATCCGAATAATTGGTTATATTGTGAAACCGAAGCGGAGCACGATGTGGATTTAATTTATTTTTACCCTACAGTGACATTTGAACCTAATTACTACGTCGTTTCAAGAGTAAGTAGAGAAATGAAAGAAGGCGCAACTTGGGGTTTTGCGGATACCGGTTCGTGTTTTGCACCTTACACAAATTTATTCATTCCTTTTACCACTCAATTTCCAATTACTCTTACTAAAGAAGTACAAGATGAATACTTTCAAAAATATAATATTGATCCTAATAAGGTAATCGATTATTTCGATATTTTAACCTACTCCCATGTTAGAACTGATGTATACGCCGCTCTTGATTATTATTTCGAACATTATAATCATAACCGTCCATTTATCTTGGCCGGTCATTCTCAAGGAAGCGCCATATGTCAAATTGTTTTAGAGGAATATATGAGAGTTCATCCGGAATTTTTAAGCCGAATGGTGGTTACTTATTCAGGAGGATTCTCAGTAAGCAGACAATATTTAAGAGACAACCCACATTTAAAATATGCGGAAGGCGAAACCGACACTGGCGTTATTGTCTCTTGGACTACAGAGGCTCCAGGAGCAACTGAACATGGCGTTATCGTACAACCTGATTCTGAATGCATCAATATTCTTAATTGGAAAAAGGACGAGACTCGTGCTCCTAGATCACTAAATAAAGGATCACGCGTTAGTAACAACCCGATTCACACATATATTACAATTAAGCCAGGTGTAGCTGATGCTCAACTCGATTTAAAAAACGGGGTTATGATAGCTGATATTAATTTAATGCCTGATTTGTTTAAAATTGATGCTCCCAACTTTATTTTTGGTGATAAGTCCTACCACACATGTGATTACTGGTTTTATTATGAAAATCTTAGGGAAAATGGATTAAAAAGAATTGAATCGTTTTTAGGAAGAGAAACTAAATAATTAATCATAAATATGTTTAATATTTTCTATTATAAAATCTCATAGAGATTTATTACGTAGTTTGATATAATTAATAAGACAAGGAAGGTATTTATATGACTATTAACATAAAGAAGTTTGATTTAATGGCAATAGTTAAAAAACATGCGATTACATCAATATTTATTTCTATTATCGCAATCGCTATTGGTGTTTTACTTTGTGTCGCTCCTGGTTATACATCCGCAATCGTTATTTGGATTACACTTGGTCTTATTGCTTTAGGTGGCCTTTCTGGTGTATTTAAATTCATTTTTCCTGGCAAAGGAAATAAAAGAGATGTAGCTGCGTTAATAAGTTCCTTATTAGTAATTGCTTTATTTGTGGTATTACTTGTTTGCAGTTTCTATTATCCTGGCGCAATTATTGAAGGTCACGAATTTACTGGATTTGAACATTTTTCTCTTCAAATAATTAGATTCCTATCAATCTTCTTTGGAATTTTAGCTTTCATTGGTGGTATCTTTTCGTTCACTTCATTAGCGATTCCTGAAACCAATAAACCTTTAGCAATCGTTAAAGGTATTTTCGACGTTACTATCGGCATACTTATGTGCATTTTCCCTGTGATTTTATGGGCGGTAGGCTGTTATTTATCAGCTGTATATATCTTTATTACCTCAATCTATATGATTGTTGTTGCCTGCAAGGCAATTCATGCAACTAATAAACTTAAAAAATCTGGTGTTAATGTTTCTGCTACTGTTGTGGAAGCGCACGAAGATAAAGAAGATAAGAAAGATTAATCTTTTTAACTAATCAATACTTCATGTATATTAACTTTTAAAGCGCGTATTAATGCAATACAAATAATAAAGTAAGGTAATTATGGAATTTGTTGAAAAAAGAAAGAAAAAACACGGCGATCGAAGAGATGGCCATTTAGTAAAAAAAGCTCCACTCATTAATAAATTAATGGTTGGTTTATATGTAAATCGTTGCGATTGTGAAGTCTCCTCTTGCGAGAATTTAGATATAACCAATCTAATGAACTACATTAAAGCAAGAAAAGAAAAAGATCCAAATTGTCAAATAAAATTCTTTCATTGCTTTATTGCAGCCTTAACTCGTGTTATTAACGAAAAACGTTTATTATTACGTTTTGTACAAAATAAAAGAATTTATGAACGTGATGAAATCAAAATTTCTTTTACTGCGAAACGTGCATTTAAAGAAAAAGCCGAAGAAGCAATTGTTTCTTATATCGCTAAGAAAGACGACAATGTTGATAGTGTGACTAAAGCCATTATTAACGAAGTTAACGGAATAAGAAACGAAGAAGAAATGCTTAAAAGGCAAAAAGATAAAGATTCTATGGAATCGTTAACTAAATTACCGAATTGGGTGATTCGTATGATTACTCGTATTTTGCGCTCTTTAGATAAGCATGGGCACTTACCAGCATCGGTTATGAAAGAAGATCCATCCTTCTCAACTGCAATGCTCGCTAATTTAGGTAGTATCGGTTTAAGTTCTGTTTATCATCACCTAAATAATTACGGGTCTTGTTCAATGATGATTACCATAGGTAAAATTCACGAAAAAGAAGTAAAAATGGAAGATGGACATACGGAAAAGAGAACTTTTGTTGATGTCACGGCTATCTTTGATGAACGAATTGCGGATGGTTTTTATTTCCTAAACGCCATTAAATTAATGAAACAATATCTTAATCATCCTGAACTACTTGAAAAACCGTTCGGCGAAGAGGTTAAGTTTTAATCCACTAGTAAATCCAAAAATAAGGTATAATATTTTCGTATGTTGAAAAAAGTTATTAACTTTTTTAAGAAACAAAATAGTTTTCGCTATATCGCGATTGGTTTTTTCCTTGTTATTTTACTTGGTTCTGGTTTATTGATGATTCCAGGAGTGTCTCGTGAAGGAGTTAATCTCCGTTATATTGATGCTCTTTATACTTCTACTAGCGCAGTATGCGTTACTGGTTTAATTGCCGTAGATACTTATGATACTTTCACCCTCGCTGGGCAAATTATCATTATGTTCTTAATCCAAATCGGTGGTTTAGGAATTACTACTTTAGGCGCTGGCTTGATTGGAGCGTTAAGAAGAAAACTTTCTTTAAAAGAACAGAGCATCGTTCAAGAATCGCTTAATTTTGATAGCGCTCGTGGTTTATTAGCATTATTTAAACGAGTCTTCCTTTACACCTTCATAATTGAAATGGTTGGCGCTGGTTTATCAATGATTACTTTCTTTAATGCGCCTGATTTTGTAGAAGCTGGCGGAACGGGCACCGCTATTTTTAGAAGCTTCTTTCATAGTGTGGCCGCGTTTAATAACTCTGGATTTGATGTTCTGGGCGGTTTAACTAACTATACGATTGCTCCCTATAACACTGATGTGTTCTTTAATCTATTAACCTCGGCTTTAATCATTCTTGGCGGATTAGGTTTCTTAGTTATTAGTGATATTCGTCGTAATTTCTTTCATCCTAAGAAAACCAGTCTACACACTAAAGTAGTTGTATTAATGACAACGGTGTTATTAGTTGTTGGTACTTTATTATTTGCATTAACTGAAAGAAACCGCATCGGTACCGGCGATTTCTCATGGCTCGGAGCCTTCTTCGCTAGTGTTAGCGCTAGAACGGCTGGGTTCTCAACTTACTTGATTAGTGATTTTACTCAAGCGGGACGTATTATATTAATTATTTTGATGTTTATCGGCGCATCACCAGGTTCTACTGGTGGTGGTATTAAAACCACAACCTTCTTTGTTCTCTTTATGGGTATTAAGAGCATGATTACCCATAAGAAACCGCATGCATTTAAATATAGTGTATCCGAAGAATCAATTAAAAAAGCGATGTCAGTATTAGTATTAGGATTAGTTGCTGTATTAGTCGGAACATTTATAGTTTGTTTAATCGAAAGACCATATGAATCAACATCAACATTTAATGCTACTGATATTATATTTGAAATGACTAGTGCCTACGGCACCGTTGGTCTATCTACCGGGGTTACACCTTATTTATCAGTCGGTAGTAAAATTGTTTCAATTATAATTATGTATATTGGTCGTGTTGGACCATTAACCATTATGTCATCTTGGTATTCAGGAAAGGATGAATACTTTGGATATGCTGAAGGAATTATTCCAATTGGATAAAGGAGGAAATTCAGTATGAAGAGAAGAAAACTTAGAGATGGACGTCTCACCTATGCTATCTTAGGCTTAGGACGATTTGGTATGGCATTAGCCATCGAGCTCGCAAATAAAGGCGTTGACTTCATGGTCGTCGATCATGATGCTGAGAAAATTCGCTATATGCGCGAATTAACGGAAAATGCATTTATTGCGGATGTATCAGATCCAGTAGCGCTTAAAAAGATTGGTGTTAACACCATCGATATTGCGGTCGTGTGTATTAGTCAAATTGACCTGTCAATTTTACTTACACTTGATTTAGTGAATATGGGAATTCCAAGAGTTATTGCTAAAGCGCAAAGCGCAAAACATGGTGTTATTTTAAGTAAGATGGGAGCAGAAATCGTTTTCCCAGAAAGAGATATGGCTCTCCGTTTAGCGAGTCGGCTTGAGAACTCAAAAACTCTTGACTACGTTCGTCTATCAGAACAAGTTAATATCACTAAAATTCGTGTTACCGATAAAGGCAAAGATCACACGATTCTTGATTTAAAAATCCGTCAAAAATATGGTTGTAACGTCATTGCCGTTGAAAGAAAATATCAAGTTAGCGATGCTGTTGATCCAAATATGGTTCTTAAAAAGAACGATATTATTTACGTGACCGGTTCGAAAGAACATTTAGAGAGTTTAATTAAACACATTTAAGGAGAAAATTATGAAAGAGATCTATAAACCACTATTTACCCCGTGGAAGATTAGAAATCTTGAAATTAAAAACCGAATCGTTTTAACTAGCATGGGCGGCACTAGTATTTTCGGTTGGATGGAACCTTGCCATTTTGATAAAGAGGCTGCTAACTTTCTTTTAGAAAAAGCAAAAAATAATGTTGGACTAGTTCTTCCAGGAATCGCCCCGATTCAAGATCCGATTTTAAATCGTTATTTATATACCAATAAACGCATGTTTAGAAAATTGAAAGTATTTATGGAAGAATTCCATAAGACTGGCGCTAAAATGTTTGTTCAATTAACCGCTGGTTTTGGTCGTTCAATGGCAGTTAACCCAGTAATGGAAATGATTGCAACACATAAAGTACTCAATGTTTTAGCTAAACCAATTTTAAATGTTGACCGTTTATGTAAAGCGCCTAGCGCCACTCCTAATCGTTGGTCGGATAAAGTCCCTAGTAAACCAATGACTCTAAAAAACATTAATAAAATGATTGATGCTTTTGCTAAGACGGCAAAATTATGTCAAGAAGCCGGCGTTGATGGCGTTGAGATTCATGCAGTGCATGAAGGATATTTACTTGATCAATTTACTTTACCTTATTGCAATATGCGAACTGATCAATATGGTGGTAGTTTTGAAAATCGTTATCGTTTCCCCGTGGAAATTGTAAAAGCAATTAAAAAAGTTTGTGGTGAAGATTATCCAGTATCGCTTCGCTATTCGGTTGTTAGTAAAACTAAAGGGTTTAGAATTGGAGCGATGCCGGGTGAAGATTATCACGAAGTTGGTCGTGACATGATTGAAAGCGAAAAGGCTGCTAAATATTTACAAGATGCAGGTTATGATATGCTTAATAGCGACAATGGCACTTATGATGCGTGGTATTGGGCGCATCCACCGATGTATATGCCACAAAATTGTAACTTAGATGATGTTGCTCATATTAAGAAATTTGTTTCAATCCCGGTTGTTTGCGCTGGCCGTATGGAACCGGATGTAGCAGCTAAAGCAATTAGCGAAGACAAGATTGATGCAATGGGGGTCGCTCGTCAATTCTTAGCAGATCCAGAATGGGTAACAAAGTTAATGAATGATCAAATAGATGAAATTCGTCCATGTATTTGTTGTCACAATGGATGCTTTAATATGTGTCACTATGAGGGCGTCCCTAATATTCAAGATTTATCCGATACAATCCATATGGCTCGTTGCGCAATTAATCCAGTTACTATGCAAACTAAGAAATATAAAATTAAACCTGCTAAAGTAACAAAGAATATTGCGATTATTGGCGGTGGTATCGGGGGGATGGAAACTGCGCTTGTTAGCGCAATTCGTGGTCACTCAGTTACTATTTATGAGCGCGGTTCGGAGCTAGGCGGTGTATTTGTCGCGGCCAGTAATTTTTCGTTTAAAGAAAAAGATAAAGCGCTCTTAGCGTGGTATCGTCATCAAATTAATAAGTATACAAATATTAAAGTAGTCTTTAATAAAGAAATTAAAGATTTAACTGAAATTAGTGCAGATGAAATTGTTGTTGCAACTGGAGCAACGGCCAACCATTTAAGTGTTCCAGGTGATGCTAAAATTATCGAAGCTAGTGACTATCTTACTAATAACATCGAAGTAAAAGATAAGGTGCTAATTATCGGCGGCGGTTTAACGGGATGTGAAATCGCGTATGATTTATGTTTAAAAGGCAAACATCCAATTATCGTTGAAATGAAACAAGATTTAATCGCGGTCAAAGGCGTATGTCTAGCCAATTCATCTTATTTAAGAGATTATTTTAAACTTCATAACGTTCCTGTTTATCTAAATAGTAAAGTTAACGAAATTAAAGATGGGAAAGCAACTATTGCCGATAAGAATGGTAAAACCGTTACAGTTGACGTTGATAATGTCATCACTTCAATCGGCTATAAGGCGAATCCGTTAGCAAACAAGGATGTAAATGTCCATATCGTTGGCGATGCTAATCGTGTTGGTAATCTTCGTACCGTTATTTGGCGTGCTTGG
>JAKSUY010000024.1 GCA_024408495.1 Bacilli bacterium | reverse complement strand
AGTTAGCAACCTTTTTTATGCGGTTGCGCTTCAGTAGATGAAGACGACAACGAAAGATAATATATACGATAACCGTATCTTTTGCAACTACTTTAGTAAATTATCGTTCTCTTTAAAAGAGTAGTATGTCTCTCCGCTACTTACAATAATATGATCTAGAAGTATTAAGTTATTTCTTTTAGCACGCACCTTTAGGTGATTAGTGGAAATTAAATCATCTTCGCTTGGGGTGACTTGATTAGATGGATGGTTATGAACAATGATAAAAAAATGAGCTCGTTCGCGTTTTAGTTCATCAATTATTTCTTCTTCGCTGCTAATGAAGGCTTGCTTAGTGCCTACGTACAATTCCTTTTCGTAGATTAAGCTACCTTTATCATCAACCGCTAATAAATACATTGATTCGTTTTTATTGTTACCAATAATATGACGATTACGAATCGCTACTCTCTTACTATCGGTATAATTAATCGTTTTCTCGCTTAAGCCTCTACGTTTTAGTAGTTCACTAATGGCTAAAAAACGAAATGCAGTTGCTTCTTTAATACCTGAGATTTTGAAAAAATCTTGATAAGAAAAATCTAGTAATGCATCGATACTATGAGCGTAGCTAAGAAGATTTGTAGCCACCATTAAGACATTCATGTCTTTGGTACCACTTCCGATAATAAGTGCAAGCAATTCAATATTGCTTAATTTATTAATTCCAAAATGTCGGGCTTTCTCCCGGGGCCGTTCTAGCTCCGGAAGATCTTTAAGTTTAATCATTTCCATTCAAACTTATAGCCGCCTGGTAGAGAAACTCCACCTGTTCCTTTAGTGAACAATTTGTACACAACTACTGCAGTAATTGCAATCGAGAGTACTGCCATTACACTAGCAAGTGTAATTGCTTCGCCAACTTTTACGTTAGCCATTTGTTGATCAGTTAGTTTTTGCATAAGTAATTCCTCCTTCTAACTAGCGGGGCAACTCGCCCCTTGTGTAACCCTCAGATCATGGTATAATATTAATGTTGTTGAGTGCCTGACTGTACCAGCAGTCAGACACCTTTTTTATCTAATGACTCAGTTTGCTAATGATTAGATACAACAACACCAACACGATAATCAGCTCACTCACGTGACTGTTGTTACCTCCTTCCCAAGGAATAACACAAGGCATCAGCGCCCCTAAGGCGAATAACATGACATTATCCCCCTTATATAGTACTTAACAAAAAAGAGGTGAAATTCTCACCTATTTTTATATATTTATATAACTATATAAATATAGTTTTTACTATGCTTTTCTCTTGTAAGAATCGAACTTTTTACGCTCGCTAGTGTTAAGAATTTTCTTTCTCATTCTAAAAGCGGTTGGCGTAATTTCTACTAGTTCATCAGTATTGATGTAATCTAGGCACGCTTCTAAAGACATTAGTTTAGGCGACTTTAAAACTACCGTTAAATCTTTAGTGGAACTACGCACGTTAGTTTGATGCTTTTCTAAAGTAATATTAACTGCAAGATCAATATTATATTTATGCTCACCAATAATCATACCTTCGTAACATTCGGTTCCAGGTTTAACAAACATCGTTCCGTGTTCTTCAATCTTTTCAATGGCGTATGGTGTAGCCTTACCAGTATGAGTAGAAACAAGAACACCAATATTACGTTCGCCAATGACTTTATTTTTCATCGGACGATATTCTTTATAAGTATGTGAAATAATTCCATAACCTCTAGTTAAGGTTAAGAAATTAGTAACAAATCCAAGCAATCCTCGGCTAGGAATAACATAATCTAAACGAGTGGTGACTCCGTCATCATCCATATTAATTAGACTAGCCTCTCTATTACCTAAAGTTTCCATAATGATACCTTGGTATTCATTAGGAACATCAATCGACACATCCTCGTATGGTTCATATTTCACACCATCAACTTCTTTAATAATCGGTGTGGGTTTGCTTACTTCTAGTTCATAACCTTCTCTTCTCATGTTTTCGATTAAAATGCCAAGATGAAGCTCACCTCGACCAGATACGGTCCACGCTTCTTTATTAATTACTCGTCTCACTTTTAGTGAAACATCTTTTTGAATCTCTTTAAATAATCTTTCTTCAAGCACTCTCGCAGTAACGTATTTTCCATCGCGGCCCGCAAACGGAGAAGTATTAGTAGCGAATGTCATTTGTAAAGTAGGTTCATCGATTCTTAATGGAGCCTCTTTTTCTAAATGATTCGGATCACAAAGAGTTTCACCAACATTAATATCGCTTAATCCAGCAATCGCTACGATATCACCAGCGTGGGCTTCATTAATTTCAATTCGTTTTAAACCAAAATAACCAAATAATTTAAGTATCTTAAATGTTTTAGTCGTACCATCAAGTCGCATATCCGTAACAATATCGTTTACTTTTACGGAGCCGCGTTTGATAACACCGATTCCAATACGACCAACAAAATCGTTATAGTCAAGTAATGCGGGTTGAAATTTAAACGGACCATTTATCTCTACTCTTGGTTCAGGAATTTCCTTGATAATTAAATCAAGGACTTTATCCATATTATTAACTTGTTTATCTAAATCAGGCGAATCTCCTGATGTGCCTTTTAAGGCTGAAGTATACACAACTTTAAAATCAAGGAACTCCATCGGAGCGCCTAATTCAATAAATAATTCAAGAACTTTATCGACGGCTTGTTTAGGATTAGCGTTGGGTCGATCAATTTTATTGATGACTACAACTGGTTTAACACCGGCTTCTAATGCTTTCTTAAGAACAAATCTAGTTTGTGGCATAGTACCTTCAAAAGCATCTACTAAAAGTAGACATCCATCCACCATGTGCATAATACGTTCTACTTCGCCGCCAAAATCAGCGTGACCCGGAGTGTCTAAAATATTAATCCGATAATCTTTGTAATTAATCGCAGTGGTTTTCGCTAAAATCGTAATTCCTCTTTCGCGCTCTAAGTCGTTATTATCCATCGCCCGGTCCATAACCGATTCGTTCGAGCGAAAAGTACCGCTACTTTTAAGTAGTTGGTTTACTAAGGTAGTCTTCCCATGGTCAACATGCGCGATAATCGCGATATTTCTTTGCTTCATAATTTAGTCCGATATTTTTTGAATTAGATAATTAGAGATTTCGCGAGCCCTTATTTCGCCTTTACGCCACTTTTCAAAATAATTTTTTAAATTAGGGTTATTAACAATATTTAAATGATCAGTGCCACCAACAACATCTACAAATGGTAGCATTACTTTTTTTCTTTCATCAACCGGGATTTCATCAAAACTATAAGCAAAGGCTTCGTCAAGTAAAGATGCGCTAAGTCCTTTATCAAAAATTGCAATCACTCGAATATTCTTGTTTAATTCGTTTTTCGCGTTTTTGTTTTGTTTAACGAGCTTTTTACGTTCGTTGACTCTCTTCCTGAGTTCACCTAATTCATCAGCTTTAACAATGCGGGTTATAACTTTCTTCCCATCGCGATATTGATGATAATAATAAGGATGATTATTAATCATCTTCTTACTAATCGAACCCTTAGGTAAAACCCAGATTCTTTGTAAGCGCGAATAAGAATCATCAATTAATTTAATACTCTTGTCGTAAAGCGTCGAGATATTCATAGCGACTTTATATAATAATACTAATTATTTAATTAGTCGAATATTTTAATTAAATCATCGAATTTTTTACTAACATCATTTATCAAAAACTTTTTGGAACGCTAAGCGAGTGCTACTAAGACCTTTTTCTTTTACGTAAATCAGTCCCGTCTGGATAAAACCATATTTTTTTAGTAAAAAGCGCATTACCTTATTATCTTTATGAGTATCGATGCGAATATCTAACTTATAAGTTAAAGCATGATTTAGCATAGTTTTAAATATTCCATTATTAGTAAAATCACTTGCACAACGATGAAGTGTAAGATAAGGTTTATCATTTAACCATTTACCTTTTTTAATCGTTTTATAAGTTGGGTCTTCACCTAAAATCAGAGCGTACGTTCCACGAATGCAACCATTCTTATCAACAATGACAAACGTTTCTTTTTTCTTAATCGAATCAACAATTATATTTTCTCGTGGATAAAACTTTCCCCATTGAGTAGGATTACCATTTTTAATCATAAAAGAACGCGCTAAAGAATAAATATCAAGTAAAACGGATAAATCCTCACTCTTCGCTAATCGGACCTTTAAAACCGTGTTTTTACTCATTTATTTTTGTCTTCATTATCGTCGACCGGCTCAAGTTCACTAAAGGCTGCTCCACATATTGGGCAGTTTTCTCCTTCGTTAACTTCAACCATTTGTCCGCATACTTTACAACGATACTTTTTCATTTTTAATCTCCTATTTTTTCAAAATCACTGGCAGGGTGTTTACATAACGGACAAATAAAATCAGGTGGTAAATTCTCCCCTTCGTATACGTATCCGCATATCTTACATACCCAACCTTTTTTCTTGGTGCCAGGTTTTGGTTTAACGTTATTTTGATAGTATGTATAAGTCATCGTAGGACGAGTGTTAAGCGTTTTACTCTCCACCACTTTACAAATAAACATACCATGCGTAGATAAATCTAGATAATCCTCGACTTCTAATGAAATATAAGAATTCGTGTATTGATTTAATACCACTAATCCATTAGCGCTTCTTGTTACATTTTCACCATTAAACTTATTAGCAGTACGTCCGCTTATAAATCCGAACTTCTCAAATAATGAGAAAGGAGCGTCCTCGCTAATAACATTAATATTAAGTTTCTTACTTAATTTAATTGAATCATGCGTATAGCCATTTTTATTTAAAGTAACCGCAATCCGTTGAGGGTCGCTAGTCACTTGAGTAATGGAGTTAGCAATCATGCCATTATCTTTCTTTCCATCGTTACTAGTAATGACATATAGACCATAACCAATATTAAAAAGCGCTCTTGGATCGCGTTCTATTTTCTTACTCTCGGCATTAACAATATAATCATCGCATAGAGCTTTGGCTAAATTGTTTAATTCAGTTTCATTAGCTTCACTTAAGCTAGAACGAATCGTAACGCTTTGATCTAAGAACGTAAGATTCTTCGAATTAGCAAATTTTTCTTTCATTACCTTAATCGCGTTTGGTGCCCAAGTGCCATTTTCAATAAACGCAATTGTCTTGTTTTGATAATTTCTTTCAACTAAATGGTTGATGAATTCATTCATGTGCGGAAAAATTGACATATTGTAAGTAGTAGTCGCTAACACAATTTTTGGATAACGGAAAGCATCTTCTACTGCTTCTGCCATATCTTCACGAGCTAAATCGGTGATTGCCACTTTTGGAGCATGATACTTTTTAAGTAGTTCCGCTAATTTAATAGCGGCTTCTTTAGTATGACCATACACGGAAGTGTAGAAAATCGCCACTCCATCCGTCTCACTTTGATAACTGCTCCAAATGTTATATAGATTTAAATAATGAGCAAGTCTTTCTTTTAAGATCGGTCCATGTAATGGACAAATAATTTGAATATCTAAAGTTGCGGCTTTCTTTAAAAGAGCTTGAACTTGTAAACCATATTTACCCACAATGCCAAAATAATAACGACGAGCTTCGCAATCCCATTCTTCATCAACATCTAACGCACCGAATTTACCAAAACCATCCGCGGAGAATAATACTTTATCTAGGCTATCATAAGTAACCATTACTTCTGGCCAATGAACCATAGGAGCGAATACAAAGGTAAAGGTATGTTTACCTGTATTTAAGGTATCACCCTCTTTTACTTCAATCTTATGCGCAATAGGTGTATGAAAGAATTGCTCAATCATGGTAAAGGTTTTTGCGTTACCTACTACCTTAGTATCAGGATATTCTCTTAGAAAACGAATGATATTGGCTGAATGATCGGGTTCCATATGCTGAACCACTAAATAAGTCGGTTTTTTATCGCCTAATGCTTCTTTAATATTTTTAAGCCATTCGTCAAAGAAATTAATATCAACCGTATCAAAAATGGTAATCTCATTATCTAATATTAGATAAGAGTTATAAGCCATTCCGTTAGGAACCACGTATTGACCTTCAAATAAATCAACTTTGTGGTCATTAACGCCAATATAGATAATATCGTTAGTAATCTTATTCATGTAAAACTTCCTCCAACCATGCTTTAATTTTATTATCGACTTTATTTACTTCTGTACCTTTTTCAGCAAAGCCAGGTTTCATCGTAGCGCCTTTAACCGCGCCTGCTAATTCGCGGTCCGCTACTCCAAACGCCCCTTCCTCGTTGGTGCAAAAGGGGATAACGATTTTATTATCCCATTTATTATTGCTAATAAAGGTTGCCACAATCCGTGGATAACTACGATACCAAATCGGAAAACCAATGAAGATTACATCGTACTCATCAATTTTAAATTCGGGATGTAGATATTCTACAGTTGTTTCGTTCTTCACTCTTTCTAGGCATTCCTGATAATCGCTTGGATAAGGTTTAACAGGAACTAATGGAAATATATGAGCATTTGCGTATTTAGCGATTTTTTCCGCTAATACTTGAGTATAGCCCTTTTCAATCGTCTCGATTTTATTAAGAACCGAGTTTTGCCCCGCTCGCGAGAAATAAATAACAATCTTTTTCATAAAACGCTCCTTTTTTATGTGTATATTAATATCATAATCTTATTAATTAAAAATGCATCTTTAATGCATCAAAAAAAGCAATGACTTTCATTGCTTTGTTGATATAATGGTGGCCCAGGCCGGGGACGATCCGGCGACACACGGATTTTCAGTCCGTTGCTCTACCAGCTGAGCTACCGGGCCAACGATTGCACTAATTTGGCGGACCAGACGGGAATCGAACCCGCGATCTTCTCCGTGACAGGGAGACATGTTAACCGCTACACCACTGGTCCAAATACGTGCTTAATAATTATCTTACAAACGAAATAAAATGCAACTATTTATTAATGTTCTTAAGTTATTTGACATATTAATCATAACAATCATATTTATCTTATCTCCATTCCTAACAAAAGGGGGATTCAAATGTGTACCCAAAAGCAATAATAAGTGTGTTATCATTTTCTTAGGAGAGGGGAAAGGTGAGAGGCTTGCCTCTCTTTTTTATCCCTTAAAAAATGAAAATAATCAATATTAGAAAAGAAAAATCGTCCTTAAAAGAATTAGAGCGTTTACGCTTAAAAAAATATTTTTATAATGAAATTAGAATTGATAATATTCACTTACTTTTAGTCAATCGTTTTTTAAAAAATAAAATTTTCAGTAAAGATTCAATATATGTTGCTCCTAGCACATTATGGGCATCTATGAAAAAATCATGTGGTCGAGATGAATCGCACAATTTTCACAATTTATCTCCTCGAACAATTTACGATTCGCTTTGTACTATTAAGTCACCAGAGGCTATATATAAAAGCAAAAGATATATCAATAGGTTTATTATAGTTACGCCAATAACTTATAACAAAGAACACATTATTGTTATAGTAGAAATTGGTGCGAGATTGGTTAATGATATTAATGCCAACATTAATAAACTAGTAACTATTTATCCTAAAGATAAAATTTCGCTGAATAATAACGAATTGCTATACCAAAAATAAAAAGAGAGTCGGACGGTGCTCCAATTGCATTCCTTGGACTCTCAATTCAATTATTATTATATCTGATTGTTTTAGAAAAACAAGATAACGATTATTTTGAAGATTATTTGACATATTAATTGCAACAATCTTATTTAATTTATAATTAATATTCTCTCTATTCCTAACAAAAGGAGATATTAATATAGGAGCAATTATTTTTTATTAATGTTCTTAGTCACAACGATATCAACACCTAGGCCTAAGACGTTTTTAATCGCGATATCTCCGATATGGACTGGACATTTTAAAGTAACTTTGTTAATTTCTTCCATTACATTAAAGATTTTATCTTTAGGAATTGGGTCTTTAGTTTTTACGGAAACACGTGGATATATGCTACCGGTTAATTTAACCGTTGAAGTTACTACTCTAACTGGATGAGTTAATTCATTAACCGCATATATTTTTCCACGTGGACAAAAATTACCAGTCACATTCATCTTATCGTCGACTTTTAGATGGCATCCTCTAGGACAAGTAATACACACTAATTCTTTCATGCTTTCTTCTCCACTTTTACGGTAATGTTATTTTTAAATTTCTTTAACTCTTCGTTAGTTAAAGTAATCTCAGTCATCTCACTAGGAATTAATACCGTTTTAAAGATTCGCTTTATTTCATTGTCTTTATCTAAGAAAATAACATTTAAATCTTTAATTGGTTTTCTTACTCTAAATTTAAAAGTAACATCATGAGTAGTGTTACAAGATACTTTATGCGGTAAAACGTAACCGACTCCATCGCTTGCGATTACGTCAAGATATTTATCTTGCGAACTCTCTTTACCATCTAAATATTCTTTAATAAAATGAGCGACTAATCTAGATTCTTTAGTAACTAAATCTACTAGGTCATGAACGTGTAAGACATTACCAGCACTAAATACACCCGAAATTGAAGTTTCATACCTTTCGTTTACGATTGCGCCTTTATTACGAGCTAACTTAACGCCTGCATCACGAAGTAATGGAGAATTAGGAATTAATCCTACAGATAATAATAAAGTATCACATTCATATTTCTTTTCGGTTCCAGGAATAATTTGATTACGCTCATCAACCTTAGAAATAGTGATGCTATGAAGTATTCCATCTGCACCATCAACATCACTAACGGTATGAGATAAATAAAGTGGAATATGGAAATCTTCTAAACATTGAACAATGTTTCGATTTAAACCATTGGAATAAGGGCAAAGTTCTGCAACACCCAAAACCTTAGCGCCTTCAAGCGTTAATCGTCTAGCCATAATCAGACCGATATCACCACTACCTAAAATGAATACGCGTTTACCAACTAAATATCCGTATATATTTAAATATAGTTGAGCAGTACCTGCAGTGACTACTCCACTAGGGCGATCGCCTGGAAGCATAATTGCTCCTGCATTTCTTTCATAACATCCTGTGGTAACTAAAACGCTTTTAGCGTTTATAACATAAAATCCATCTTGATTAGAAGCATAAATAGTCTTGTTTGGTAGAAGTGAGGTAACAGTTGTGTTTAACACATAATCAATTTTAAGTTCTTCAACTTGGCTAGATAAACGAGTCATAAATTCAGGTCCGGTTAATTCTTCTTTAAATTCGGTTAAACCGAAACCGTTATGAACACACTGATTCAAAATACCGCCTAGATAATCATTCTTTTCAATGATTAAGATATCTTGAATACCGAGTTTACGTGCTTCAATCGCGCCAGCCATTCCAGCTGAACCACCACCAATCACGACTAAGTCATAATTTTTCTTAATCATGGTTAGCTCCTTTGGTTGGATAACGTACAACATTACTTCCAAGTTTAGAATATTGAACTTCGTTTAAAGGAATATGATAATATTCACTAACTAATTTAGCGACTAACGGTTGACAGAATCCTCCTTGGCATTTACCAAATCCAGCCCGACATCTTTTTTTAATCGCTTTAATAGTATGTGGATGATCGCTACGGCTCATCGCATCAAGAATTTCTCCTTTGGAGATTTTCTCGCACTGACAAATTATTTCACCGTATTCAGGATGTTCTTTTACCAATTTTTCTCGAGCCTCGTTATTCATCTTGCGAGTGACGATACTTGGGCGAACATTCGCGATATAATTCTCTTTCTTTTCTAACTTAATTAGTGGACTCACTAATTCGTTTACTACATATTGCGCAATAGCAGGTGAAGAAACAAAACCTGGTGATTCAATCCCGCACAAATGGATAAATTTAGGATGGGATTTTAGTGCGCTAATGTGAAAATCGTGATCGCTTGGAGTAGCTCTTACTCCCGCGAACACTCTAATTAATTCAGTAAATGGTAAAGTTGGAACCATATCTAAAGCTCCTGCTTTAACCATTGCTAAAGTAGCAGGGTCAGTTGAATGATCTTCAGCCTCGGATAGTTCGCTACTTGGACCTACTAAATAATTCGCGCTATAAGTAGGAGTAACTAAAATGCCTTTACCTTTGGCGCTTGGTAAAGGAAAAATCGTATGACGAACTAAACCAGCAGCGTAATGATCAAAGACAAAGTATTCACCTTTACGAGGAGTGATTTTATAATCAAACGTTTCTAATTGGCTACCTAATTTATACGAACCATGTCCCGCCGCATTAATAACAATTTGACATTCATAAGTACCTTCATCGGTTTTAATTTCGAAATGATTTGTTAAATCTTTAATTTCAATCACCTCTTCATTTAAATGAAGCTTCACACCGTTATCAAGAGCGTTCTCCATATTATGAGAGCAGAAGGTAAAGGGATCAACAATACCAGCGGATGGCGCTAATAAAGCGCCAGCGGCTTTTTTATTAATGTTTGGTTCAATTTTTAATAATTCATTATGGTTAAGAAGTCTTACTTCTACTTGGTTTTCCTTGGCGCGCTTTTCTAAATCTTTTAGGACTTTCATTTGCTCATCATCCATCGCGATGGTCAACGAACCGATTCGATAAAAATCTACAGATAATCTCTTGCATAGTTCATCAAACATCTTATTGCCTGCTACGTTAAAGCGTGCTTTAAGAGTACCGGGAACCGGATCATAGCCAGAATGAACAATTGCACTATTAGCCATACTGGCTCTAGCGCAAACATCGTTATCTTTTTCAATCACTAAAACATTTAATTTATATTGACTTAATTCACGAGCGATATTGCATCCAATAACACCCGCTCCAATCACGATAATATCAAACTTATTGTTCATAGAAACATTATAACATAATGAATATATTATTCATTAGTTCTTGAATTATTTTTGCTTACTTCTTTATCAATGATTTCTAGAATTTTTCTTCGATTTTCTTCTTGATAAGCATAAACGCATTTGCTCATCACAAAGAGCGCGATTGCTGCTTCAATAAAAATCAACGCCATAATCGCAAAAATAATAAAAAGCGGTAGCCCAATCGTGAAATTAACATCGTTTAATGTGATTGACATAATAACTATAAAAATAGTTAAAAAGATAAGACCCACAACAAGACAAATAATCGCGCGTTTCTTAGCTTTAACTTTTTTCTTACAAAATTCATCTTTTTCTTGATGAAGTTTATTAACCATTTCTAACGCTTTATTAATATCCATTATTTCTTTTTGTTATTTTTTAAATAACTTTCTAGAACTTTAACGGTTTTTACTTCTTTTGTGTTAAGCGCAAAATAAATAAAAAATAAAACCCAAAAAACCACCGCGCATACACCAGAAGATATCGCTAAATACTTAGTAACGTTATCCAAATAACGGAAAACGTACAGAAAGGTAGAAATAATTGCTAATGCCGTTAAAACGCTAGCGAACGTAACAAAGATTACTACGTATAACCAATACTTTGCTCTTAAACGTTTGACTTGCTTAAGTTCGCCTTCAATTTGGCTTAAAGAATATTTCGCTAAATTATTTAGCTCAAACATAAAATATGTTTATTAGTTATTATCTTTATGATCACGATGGAAGAAATGATGCTCTTTCTTCTCAACTGGTTTTTCAACATAGCCCGCAGGTTTCTCAACGAATTCACGATGGCTAACTTTGACTTTGCCTTTTTCGTCGATTTCACTAACGACGACTTTAAGTTTATCGCCTACATGAACTACATCGCTCGCTTTATTGATATAACCCCAACCTAAACGAGATACATGGCATAAGCCATCAATTTCACCGAATAGATTTACGAATGCGCCATAGTCCTCTACACGATTAACTACGCCTTCGTAGACTTCACCAACCTTAGCGACTCGAACAATATCATCAATATATTTCTTCGCTTTATTAATCGTTTCACGATTCATATGATAGATGGTGACTTTGCCATCATCTTCAATATCAATCTTACAATTATCACATCTAGCGATAATGTCATTAATAACCTTGCCGCCTTGACCAATGACTTCTCTAATCTTATCTGGATCAATTCTAAAGGTGGTCATCTTAGGAGCATATTTACCAACATCTTTGCGTGGTTCGCTAATGGCTTTCTTCATGACTTCACGGATTTGAGCGCGGGCTTTATTCGCTTGCGCTAATGCTTCTTTTAAGATTTCACGGGTTACACCCTTAATCTTAATATCCATTTGTAAAGCGGTGATGCCTTTCTCGGTACCTGCAACTTTAAAGTCCATATCACCGAAGTGGTCTTCTAAACCTTGAATATCGGTAAGAATGGTATAAGGATGATTACCATCTAATGGACCAGATGTAATTAAACCCATCGCAATGCCGCTTACCATATTCTTAATTGGTACACCGGCTGCCATAAGTGACATACATCCTGCGCATATACTAGCTTGAGATGAAGAACCGTTACTTTCAACAACTTCACTCACAACGCGAATTGTATATGGGAATTCTTCTAAAGAAGGAATTACATAAGAGAGCGCTCTTTCACCTAATTTACCATGACCAATTTCTCTTCTACCTGGAGAACCAGTTCTTCCGATTTCTCCAACGGAGAATGGTGGGAAATTATAATGATGCATGAAGTGACGAGCCTTCTCTTCAGTTAAGTCATCAATGAGTTGTTCGTCGGTGACTGGACCAAGGGTAGTTGTGCTAATTACCTGGGTTTGGCCACGCGTAAACATCGCAGAGCCGTGTGGTCTAGGTAAGACATCAACTTGAGCATCAAGTGGTCTTATTTCGTCTACTTTACGACCATCTGGTCTAATCTTCTCTTCGGTGATTAAACGTCTAACTTCGTTAGCAACCATGGTTTCAAGAATATCGTTTACCATTAACATATTCATGAGCTTTTCTTTCTCATTTTTATAAGTCTTATTTTCGTATTCATCTACGATTTCTTTCTTAAGTGCATCAACTGCATTTTGTCTTTCTAATTTATCAAAGATTGAGATAGCTTTAACCATCTTCTCGCCAATCTTATCGTAGATATATTTCTTGGTTGCCTCATCAGGCGCATATAATTGGATTTCTCTTTTTGGTTTACCAATCTTCGCGATAATTTCTTTTTGAAATGCGCATAATTTTTTAATCGCATCATGCCCGAACATAAGTGCATCAAGCATATCTTCTTCTGATATTTCTGCGCCACCAGCTTCGACCATGTTAATCGCGGTTTCGGTACCAGCGACAGCTAAATTAATATCAGATTTTTCTTTTTCCGCTACGGTTGGGTTAATGATTAATTTTCCGTTTACTCTACCAACATAAACACCCGCGACTGGACCATCAAAAGGAATATCCGATATTCCTAACGCTAAAGATGAACCAAATAAGGCGGTCATTTCAGGTGTGCAATCAACATCACAACTCATGACTGTATTAATAATTTGAACTTCATTTCTAAAACCATCCGCAAACATTGGACGAATTGGTCGATCGATTAAACGCGCGGCAAGAGTGGCGTGTTCGCCAGCTCTTCCTTCTCTACGATTAAAACTGCCCGGAATTCTTCCAGCAGCGTATTGTTTCTCTTCGTAATTTACGGTTAATGGGAAGAAGTCGCCTTCTTTAGGAAGGTCACTACAACATGCAGTTGATAATACGACGGTTTCATTTAATTTTGTAACAATTGCTCCGTCTGCTTGTTTGGCAACCTCACCTTGTTCAACAACAAGTTTTTTGCCTTCGAATTCTAATTCGAATTTGTTTTTCATAATTTTTTGATCCTCACTTTGAATTATTTCTAAACGATTAAGATTATAACACAAAGAGAAAAAAGAAAACCGCTTTTCGCGGTTCTCTTTTATTTAATTAATATAATTAACGAGATTTACCAATGTTTTTAGTGGTTCTAAAGATTAAGATTATATAGTTAATCGCATAGATGACGGCTGCGACCACTGCCGCAATAGAAAGAAGTAATGCTAGTATGGTTAATCCTATATTATCTTTAACATTAGCAACGGACATAAACGAGATAACAATAGTTGCAACTGCCATAATAATGAAACAGGCTAAAATTAAATTGGCTTGTCCTTTCACTCTTGGAGCAATTTCTTTACAACCTTTAACGATAGAAATTAACGCTATTACATCGGCAACCGAAATAACGATATTAATTACGTTAGTAACTATACCAATTGTTTGTTTAGCGTCATTGTTCATATTTTGGGAAACTGCAGCAAGTACTATACACACAACCGCTAGCAATAAAGAACCAATCTTTAAAAAGCTTGCACGATGGAAATGAGTGTTATCTTTTCCTGCAACATGTAAGCCGATTAACTCTATTAAATAGCAACCGACTGAAATGCACGATGCAATTAGTGTAACGTCTATCGTAACTTTACTATCTGGCAATCCTTGGATTATCCCAATAATAAAAGCGGCAAATGACCATGCGATTGTAACGAAAATAGAGAAGGATAATAGTCTTAAACCGGTTTTTGCATTTTTCATAAATTTGCTCCTTTAAAAATCGCAATTATTCTAGCATAACTATTCTTAACAATGTGAATTTTTTGCTATAACAAATAACCTATTAAAAATAGGTGGTAATATATACAAATTTCAATTTTTTTCTTTTAAAAGCACATCTACAAGTTCTGAAGCTTTATTTGCAAGATTTACGAATTTTTCAAAATTAATAGTGCGGACTATTTTGTCAAAAAATTCGGACTTCCAAATATTATAAACTTCATCAAATTTATCTATACTATCAAAGCCTTTTAAAGGGAACATACGTTCTTTATAAAAATCAAATCTTTCTTTAGCATAAGAATAATCTTCTTCACCTAAGCTAGTAAAAATAGGCATAAAGAATTCGGATGTCTGATTAAATAGTAAATCCAATTTAATGATGTTGCTATATATCTCATACGATCCACCGAATTTAATAAACATTGAAGGCAACGCAAAAGCTTCTCCGACTTCTTCAAAATAACCACTTACATCTCCTAAAGCATATAAAAATTCATAGTTGGAAACCGCTTTCGATAATCCTTGATCCAATGCTTGAGCAAAAAGCGTCGAGACATCATCATAATAAGTAGGATAGTTTATCGCTATTTCCTTCAAGGCAGATTGATAGGCTTTAACAACGCTGTTACTAAATCCTGTAATTTGAAATTCGGGATATTTACCGGCAGTGGCGCAAAATTTAGTAATCATATGATATAAGACAGTACAATCATTTTTGATTTTAGTGGTAATAGGTTCTCCTTCAACAATCCTATTAAACGTCTGCATAAAATATGATTCAAATGAATTTGTAAGCAATTTCTTGTAATCAAAATCTTTGGTCGATTCTAAAACGGCAGCGCAAAGTTTGTTAAAACATTGGAGAGATTCTTGACTATAATTGGTGTGAATCATTTCCATTAATCCATCGCCGAATAAAAGAGTGGCGTTTAAAAGCGCTTCGTAACCAGCACCAGAAGCTATTTGAGTACTCTTACCATTATTAGGCATGTTAGCAGCTGCATCCATTACCGAATAAGCAAAGCTAATGACATTTACATTGAAAGCCGAATCGATAATTTTATTGTAAAGAGTTTCAGTGGTGTGATCTAAAAGAGCAGTAGGATCATATAATCTATTGTGTGCCTTAATTTCGCCTTCACAAATATTCTTAAAAATAGTTACTTTTTCAACAATTTCGGCGGTTTCTCCAAAGGTTAATTCTAAATTTTCACAACAGTGAACAAATTTATTATTCGCAAGATTATTAACGGTTGGTATTTCTCTTATATACGCAATATTATTAGCAAAATCAACGTTTGCAAATTGGTCAACCATCAATTTACGTAATTCAAAACAAGTTTTTCTGAAGAAAATAGATGTAGAAGGATCATCATTGTAAATTGAATCGTATTGATATCGAGCTTCTGAATATAGTTTATCGATTATTTTAACAATTTCCGTTAAAATTTTTTTCTCCGATACTATTCTTGTTGCCGCAGCAGTCGATTTATAATATTTGTTAACTAAATCACCTAGTGCCTCTAAATCATCCGGGTGCTCAGAGACCTTTTCTAAAATAAAAGAAGCCTGTTGCTCAAGTGACTCTTGTAACGATAATAACAATTTTTGGTCTGCTGTTAATGATGCTACCTCAAGTATTCCTGGAGAAAATAATGAAATAATAGTTGCCTTATCATCAGAAGTTTCATCGCGAGTAATATCATCATCAATAAAGTCAAACAATTTATCTAAACACCCACAATCGCTAGAATCATTCACCTTAAACATCGCGTCAAGATAAGCAATCGATATAGAAGCCAAGGCATTTGCTTTAGCTAATGATAAAGTTTGAATCGCAAGACTGACTTTGTTTAAACGTTCGGAAAAAGAATCGACTATCACTGCACGATTTTGAGTAGAAGCAAACGTAATCGCATAAAGTGTCTTTTTTGTTAAATCGCCTACATTTTTAACAATTGATTTGTTATCTGAAACAACAAAAGGCGAAGTAGGGTCGTTAACCGCTTCTAAAACATCATCCATTTTATTAATAATATCAATGCTATCAGCATCAGTTCCTAAACTGATAGCAATGCTGTTATAAACACATAAGATATCTTTTTTAGCTTGTTCACGAAATGATTAAACATTTTCGCTAAACACCGCCGTTCAGTATGCACTATCGGCAATTGCTTCATTCTTACCAAATTTAACATTATCTGAACCAGTTACTATCCAAGAAGTAAAATCTTTATATAATTTTGAGGTCGGTTCTACATAACCAGTGATTTCACTTAATTTAGTTCCTTCCTTTACATCTTCGATTACCACATAAGTGACTTGTTCAGAAGTACCAAAGTATCCTTCATCACCACCACTGAGGACTACCGTATATCCAGTTTCAACTGGGGTTGGTGTAGGATTATGACCTAAATATTGGGACAAAAAATAACCTCCAGTTCCAACTGCGCCAACGCCAACCACTGCTGCTAAGGTAATTAAAACTGGTTTTAAAGCTCCACTACTTAGCTTAAATCCCTTAATTTGACGATTAGCGGTTTTAGCTAATTCACCACTTTTAATTCTAGAAGCAACTATTCCTTTTGCTTTCTTAACATAAAAAGCGTTACCTTTCCCTTTTATTTCCTTAATAAAAAGATAATGACGAACTGATTGTCCATCTGCAGTGAAAGTTACTCGAACTTCTTTAACGCCTTTTCTAGCTGAATTAGCAACTTCATAGTTAAAATTTTTAAAAGTGTATTGTTTCATAATGAAGCCTCACTGGTGTTAATTATAAAATAAATAAAACTTATATTCAATTTAAACGCTAAGCCGTTTATGATAATTAAAAAGAGCCACCTTTTTAAGATGGCTCTAATTTATTTAGCGATTATAAACCGAATTTTTTGATTCGAGCGTAGCGCGCTTTCGCTAAAGCTTCACTCTTAGTTAAGAGTTCTTCCGCATGCGCTGGGTTCACCTTTGGAAGTTGAGCGTATCTAGTTTCTCTCATTACGAATTCTCTAAACTTTGAGAAGTCTGGTTCCTTACTATCGAGCGTAAGTAGAGGCGCTTTACCTTCATTACGTGGATCAAAACGGAAATTCGTGAAGTAACCACATTCAACCGCTTTTCTTTCAACATCGATTGAATTAGATAATCCGCCTTTAATACCATGGTTCGCACAAGGTGCGTAGCAAATAACTAAGCTTGGTCCATCATGATAGCTTTCGGCTTCTTTAAGAGCTTGAATTGCTTTCATTGGGTTAGCCATCGTAATCTGGGCAACATAGACGTGACCATACGCCATTGCCATAAGCGCAAGGTTCTTCTTTTCACCGGTTTTACCAGAAGCCGCAAATTTTGCAATTGCACCGGTTTGAGTTGATTTAGAAGATTGACCACCGGTATTGGAATATACTTCAGTATCAAGTACTAAAACGTTTACGTCATCGTTACTCGCTAAGATATGATCTAAGCCGCCATAACCGATATCATAACTCCAACCGTCACCACCAATAATCCAGATGCTCTTATCAACAAGGTCTCTTTCGTATTTAAGGAGCTCTTTAACTTCTTCACACTTACTAGCCTTGACTAATTTCACTAAATCTTTAGCGATTGGTCTAACTTTTTCCTTATCCTTAATATTATTAAGGTATTCATCAATCTTGCCTTTGAGTTCGTCTTCAACCTTATCTTTGTTATCAAGTAAGATTTTAGTAATAACTCCAAACTTATAGTCTGTGGCAATTCTCATACCATAACCAAATTCAGCGTTATCTTCAAATAAGCTATTGGCCCAGGCTACACCTTCACCGTTTTTATCCGTACAGAAAGGAGTTAATGGAGTTGATCCACAATAAATGCTTGAACAACCAGTTGCGTTCGCAATTAATAGATCTTTACCAAATAATTGTGAGAGTAAACGATAATATGGTGTTTCTCCGCATCCGGCACAAGCACCTGAGATTTCCATATAAGGCATTAAGAAGCCGACACCTTTAACGGTATTAGTTGGATAAACTTGTTTAT
>JAKSUY010000023.1 GCA_024408495.1 Bacilli bacterium | reverse complement strand
GGTAACTAGAAGATGCTAACATCGCCCCTATACAATTTAAATACTTTTCGTGCCGAGCGCCAATAGTTTTTAAAGGAATTTGTTTAATTTCATGATTTGGATATTTGCTTTTAAAGTAGTTTAAAAAACCATCCAAGCGACTCGCTGCTCCGCCAAAAATAATTGGGAAGTTACGTTTATTCTCGGGATAAGCTGCTAATAAATTGTTAAGACAATTATCAAAGGCATAGACATAATTATCTAGATAATCTTTAATCACTCGATTTAAATCTTGTACGGTATAAAGCATTTCTTGCCCATCGCTAGTTAAAGCATTGCATATGGTTGGGTTAAAAGAAATTAATCGAGTATCATAACCATATCTACGTTTTAATTTCTCCGCTTCTTTCATGTCGATATGGAAAGCGTCGCTAATTGCTCTAGTTAAATCATCTCCGCCCATCGTGAAATGAACAGAGTTATAAATAAACGTTTTTGAAAGTAATGAAATACTTGTATAGGTTGAACCAACATCTACGTATATATAAGCATTTGGTGTTTCGTTATCGTTTACAAGTAAATGTGCAATAGCACTTGGTGAGATTACGCATTTCTTTACTTTGATATTTGCCGACTCTAAAGTCATCTTATAACCGTTAAAGAGACGATTGGGCAAAGTATAAATAATCGCTTTCATACCAAGATAATCGCTAGTTAAACCTAGTGGTAACTTATCAGTCTTTCCTTTGCCGTTTGATAAATAAAACACCGTTGGAATAATATCCACAAAGCTATTTTCTTTCTTGATTTTGCCTTTCTTAATCATCGCTAAGATATTAGATAAATCGATTGGTTGGATCTTGCTTTCATTTGAAATAACCGATGTAGTTTTCTTGTCTTCGTATATTTCAAGTCCAATCGGGGGGAGCACTAAAACTGCATTACGAATGTCAAAACGAACACGAGCTTTCTTGTCTTCGATATGAGAAATATTTTTAAATAAACTACTAAGTGATTTGATATCGATAATGTTTCCGTTTTTGATTAAACCATTAAGCGGACGAGTAGTCGCATATAAAACAACCGGCTCACGATCAATCACTTGGCCGACCACGATTTTAACGGCCGAATCCGTCGGCTCAATTACAATGGTTGGAGTTTGCATTATTCCGTAAATAGAATAGACCACGGCAAAAGAAATGTAAAGAAAACTAATAAAACCGAAAACGGTTTTTATTAGTTAATTTCCAAAACGCCTTCGTGCGCGGGAAAACTTTTCTTACTTATTTTTATTGCCAACTCCTAATAGGAGAGTTGCTAAATCTACTTTTAAACCTTTCGCGATTTTATTCATTACTTTTAAAGTGGGATTTCTTCTACCACATTCCACATCGGAAAGATAGTTTTTACTAATATTTATTTCAAGCGCTAAATCTTCTTGTGACATCTTTCTTTGCAAGCGTAAATACTTAACACGCATTCCAAATTGTACAGCAAGAGTCAACTTCATAAATTTCTCCCTTCTAATCGAAATGCTCTAAGAATATGATTGATGTTACTTTTAGTAACTACATCGCCTAATTCTTCGCTCATTCTTTCGGCTAAGTTATCAAGTGTATCTTCTGGATATTTAATACGTAAAGTAGCAAGTAAAATGACCTTGTCATTACCTAAATTAGCTAAACCATTTTTCTTGATTAACTTATTAATAATCTTGATATCGTTTTTAGCCGCGTTGACTGTCTTTCGATAATTAGCAGTATCAAGGTTGCTAAGTCGATTTGTTTGATTAGTAAAGTCGCGATCAACACGTGTATCTTCAAAATATAAACAGGCATTGGTCGCGCCAATTAAGACTAGAAAGTTAACAATTTGATCGCTCCGTTTCAAATAGACTATATATTTACCTCTTCTTTTAGTAATCTTTAGATTAAATACATTTTCCTTATGTTTTTTTACTAGGTTAACAAACGCTCGGGCGTACTCATAATCATTAAAGCTAACTTCTAAATGATAATTGCTGCTTCTTGGTGAATTCACTGAACCAGTCGCCAGGAATGCTCCGGCTAAAAAACCACCAATTCGTTCTGCATTAATAGCGAACGCTTTATCAATTTCGTTATCAAGAAAATGAATATGCATTTTATCAAGAATTTTGCCATCGTTAATTGTGATGATATAGCAAGTTGATTTGCTTAAATTATTTCTTTTTAGATAAGAAATATTAGGCTTGACTTTGAATAAATGTTGCATGGAAAGATAAATGAATTTTGCAATCTTAGAATTTTCGATTCTTAGTTGCACGCTTTCTTGCTTATGTTTAATGATGAGTGAACCGTTTACACGAGTAAATGAAGAAAGAATCGCTAGTAATCTTTCATCTTTATATTTCTGACTAACAATTTCTTCTTTAACGGTTTTGGCAAATGAATTAGCGCTTTTCATCATTAACTATGGTTTCTTGTTTTATTTCAATCGGTTTAACGTAATATGGATTTCTTGGATTATTAGCTACTTCGGGTTTCTTTTTTCTAAACATGTTGTCTTTAACAAAGAAAGTTCTTTTTGCCCATCCGAAATAATCGTATAGATGTAAACCAACGATACCGCCTAAACCACCGCCAAACATAACCCAGGCAGTAATAATGCTATTGTTGTATTCAAACCCAGATGCTCTAAGAGGCTCTAACACGATTCTAGTTAATCCATACCAAACAATATATAGACAAAATAAATCCCCATTTGAAATATGTTTTTTTAATCCTTTTCCGACGCCATAAACAATAACGAAATAACCAGTTAAGTTAGTAATACATTCAATATAAAATAATGGTAAATGCATCACACCATCAATTGTCATTTGTTTCACAATAAATTGTGGCAACCACCAAACTGTAGCAGGATCAAATGTCATATATCCATATACTTCTTGATTACAGAAATTGCCCCAGCGACCAATTGCTTGTGCGATTAATACGCATGGTAGAATTAAATCAATCGCGTGGCGAAGATTAATGTATCTTCTAAACAATATTAAGAAGAGAATACCAACAGGTGCTCCAAAAATCACACCACCCATAATAGCTAAACCACCAGTGTTAGCGAAAATTGGCGTTCCCGGTTCAAGAACTGTACAATACCAAACACGAGCGCCAAAGATGCCGAATAAGAATACTAAAATAAATAAAGTATCAATTAACCCATGTCGTTTATATTCTTGATAAAAATGGTGGTCGCAAGTAAAGTAAGCGATAATAGCACCGGCAAGAATAATAATACCGTACCAATTAATGGTAAAGCCATCGACTGCACCACGTGTCATTAAGTGAATGCCACCATTGAAACTAATACCACTATAGAAAGGAAAACTTTCTTGTGGAATATAGAAAGCGTATGCATCAAGCGTTATAAATAACGAGATGATAGCAATTGGGATGGATGCTATCATAATGATTTTCAAAATCTTCTTTAATTTTTCGTCAAAATTGCTTTTATAAAAATAAATTGTAAAAGCTTCCAAAAGAGCCATGAATGACACACCGAAGAGAAGCGCGCCAAAAAATAGCATCGCAATATGACCACCACTCATTGGATAGTTGTTCCACATTTTTATACCAAAAGCAGCGCCAACACTAAAAGCGGTGAAAAGAGCTAAACATTCGATAAATACTAATAAGAATCGTTTATTAAATGTTAATAAATCGCGTGCTTTTTTAAACTGTGCGAACTTATAAAAAAAGAATGCAATGGTGAATGCACATAGAGCAACCGAAATCCAAAGTAAAATCATAATGATGTATTAAGATATTATCACAAATAAAATAGATAAGAAATAATTAGCGTTTTAAAGCACGTTTTAAGAATTGACCAGTATAGCTCTTTTCGACCTTCGCTACTTCTTCAGGAGTGCCAGTAGCGATAATCTCTCCGCCCTTATTTCCTCCCTCTGGTCCAAGATCAATAATATAATCGGCTACTTTAATCATATCGAGGTTATGTTCAATGACTACAACCGTATCTCCATTATCAACAATTCTTTTTAAAACTTTAATGAGTCGACTCACATCATCTGTATGTAAACCAGTCGTTGGTTCATCGAGGATGAAAAGTGTTTTGCCCGTTGCCCGTTTTTGAAGTTCATACGCGAGTTTAATTCTCTGTGCTTCACCACCTGAAAGAGTAGTCGCATTTTGACCTAACTTAATATAAGAAAGGCCAACATCGTATAAGGTTTGAATCTTTTGTAAAATCTTTGGACGATTTGCAAAATACTCTAAGGCTTCTTCAACGGTCATCTCTAAAACATCATAAATATTTTTGCCTTTATAAGTTACACTTAAAGTTTCTTCGTTATAACGCTTACCACCACACTCTTCACACTTCACATATACATCCGGTAAGAAATTCATCGGGATTCTTTTTACCCCATCACCCCAACAAGATTCACAACGACCACCAGGAATGTTAAAAGAGAATCTTCCTTTATCAAAGCCCTTGGCTTTTGCTTCAATGGTTTCTGCGAATAATTCACGGATATCATCAAAGACCTTTGTATAAGTTGCCGGGTTACTTCTTGGTGTTCTACCAATCGGCTCTTGAGTAATTTGAATTAATTTATCAACGTGACCTAAGCCTTTAATCTCTTTATGTTCACCTGGGAAAGTATCTTCGCCCGTTAAAGCATGTTTAACGGCTTTCGCTAAAGTTTCGTTAATAAGAGTGGATTTACCAGAACCAGAAACACCGGTAATCGCCGTAAAGGTTCCTAAAGGAATTTTTACATCAATGTCTTTAAGGTTATGACACTTCGCGCCTTTAATTTCTAGGTAGCGACCATTACCCTTCTTTCTAGATTTTGGTGTTTCAATTTTTAATTCGCGAGATAAATATTTGCCAGTTAAAGATTTCTTACATTTTTTTATTCCTTCAACGTCGCCCGCATACACCACTTCGCCGCCATGCGCTCCGGCATGAGGGCCAATATCAACGATATAATCACTTGCGAGCATTGTTTCTTCATCGTGCTCAACCACAATGAGTGTGTTACCTAAATCACGCATGCTCTTTAGTGAATTAATCAATTTTTGATTATCGCGTTGATGTAGACCGATACTAGGCTCATCTAAAACATAAATAACACCCGAAAGTTTACTCCCGATTTGAGTGGCTAATCGAATACGCTGAGATTCACCACCACTAAGCGTCATTGCCATCCGAGATAAAGTTAAGTAACTTAAACCAACATCTAATAAGAATGAAACGCGATTCTTAATTTCTTTAATAATTTGTTCGCCAATTTCTTTTTCAGTCTTGCTTAAGACTTTGTCTAAGTTATCTAACCATTTTTTTAAATCTTCAATCGATAAGCAAGTAACTTCATAGAAGTTTAAATTATTAATCTTAACTGCTAGAGCTTCTTTATTTAAACGCGCTCCACCACAAGTGGTGCAAGTAGTGTCACGCATATAAGTCATGTAGTAATCGCTCATCCATTCGCTACCAGTGTCATTATATAATCTTTCGATTTTCCTTTTGATACCTTCAATATAACCATTATGGTTAGTCTTATTACCGCTACTAGAAGTAAGCGTATATTTAAACGGCTTATCACTACCGTTAAGTAAAATATCTTGTTGGCGTTTAGTTAAACTGTTCCAAGGTTTTTTAATATCAACATGATATTGATCACATAAGAATTTAAATTCTTGCCATTCTAGATTAGTAGTGCCCGCCGTATTCTTAAAATAACGAATCGCTCCGCCAGCAATACTTTCATTTGGATCAGGAATTAATAAATCAATAGCGACTTCTCTTTTAATTCCTAAACCTTTACAATCTGGGCAATAGCCCATCGGAGCATTAAAGCTAAATAATCTAGGCTCAATCTTAGGAACGGAGAACCCACAATATTTACATGAATGATGTTCGCTTAATAATTTTTCGTGACCATCTACATAGAAAATCACATATCCGCGTGAATAATCGGTTGCAAGTGAAATTGCCTCGTTTAGGCGTTCTTTAATTCCATCTTTAACAATAACTCGATCTACTACGATATCAATGTCGTGACGTTTATTTTTATCTAATTCTTTAAGTTTATCGCTTTCAATAAATTCCTTATCAACTCTAAAGCGAACGAAACCTTGACCTTTTAATTTATCAATGGTTTCTTTATGCGTGCCTTTCTCCGCTCTTACTACTGGAGAAAGAATCATAAGTTTAGTATCTTTAGGATACTTCATCGCAATCTCAGTCATTTTTTGAATCGAGAATGCTACGATTGGTTCGTTATGAGTTGGACAATACGGAACACCGATGCGCGCAAATAATAAACGAAGGTAATCATTAATTTCAGTTACAGTCCCAACTGTTGATCTAGGGTTATGAGATGTGGTCTTCTGATCAATTGAAATAGCAGGAGATAATCCATCAATCGCATCAACATCAGGTTTATCAATACCACCTAAAAATTGTCTAGCATAGCTACTAAGTGATTCTACATATCGTCTTTGTCCTTCATTATAAATCGTATCGAAAGCTAAAGTAGTTTTTCCGCTACCAGACACACCAGTAAACACGGTTAAAGAATTTTTTGGAATTACTAAATCAATATTTTTTAAGTTATTTTCTCTAGCACCACGAATGTGGATTACATCACTCTTATTCATAACGAAATTATTCTACTCTAAAATTGGTAATTTTATTCACTATTTTTTCTATTAAAGAAGTCACTTATAGTGAAGGTAATAATAGGGATATGAAAAATTATATTTTTGTATTAAAATATATAGCAGTCGGGACGTGGCGTAGCTTGGTAGCGCGCTTCCTTGGGGTGGAAGAGGTCGCGAGTTCGAATCTCGTCGTTCCGACCATTTTTGAAAAATCAAGTAAGTATCGGTGTTTGCGGGGATGTTCCCCCAAAAACCGATATTTTTTATTGGGGGATAACGAAAAATAATCGAAAAGAGTTAGATGATTATTAAAACGCCCCGTACCAAACGGGGCATTTTGTTAATCTTATTTTAACCACTTCCTACTTTAATGCTAAATGATTTTTCGTTTTAAGTAAAAGCAATTCATCAAACCGCTCTACTATCTTATAAAATTTCCTTAATTTCGGAAAGTTTGTCCTTTCTTACAACTAAAATCATATGTCTATTAGGCATGCCATAATCAATAGTTCCTTCAAAAGCAACTACTTCATCTGTTCCTAATACACTCTCGATACCACCTAAATCAAATTCATTCAATGATTTAATTTGTTTCAATTTTGAACCTTGACCATCTAATTCAAGTGGTTTATTATCACCAAAAAGTTTGGCATTAGCAGTTAAATGTCCATCAGAAATAAGGACTTCGCCTTTAGTATGCGCTCCAAGCATTCTATTAAAACTTTCAACGCTTCCGTTCCAACGAGGACCTTGAATAGCATCGATACTTGCTCCCGTCTTTTTCCATTGAATCGTTAGTAATCCAACTAACTCGCCTTTTGGCTTTTTACTAAATAATCCCATAAAATCTCCTTTGAATTAAATACCTCTATGTAAAACAACAGGAAAACTTGCTCCACACTTAGGACATTTACCATAACCTAAATTTGTTGTTCCATGTCTACAATTACCGTAACAAGTAGTCATTATATTTACATGACCACATTTAGGGCATTGATCGTGGTAACTAACTCTATTACCATCATCGGTAACAATTTGAGCGTTTTCCATATATGCTCTATCCATAAATATTCCTCCAAACAATTTCATTATAATCAAAGAAAAAAAAAGTCAATGTTGTACTGTATAACATTGGGGTGGTCGATTTTCAATGTTATAACTTTAGACCCCTAACCCACTTCATTGTTACACTTTTATAACGTTATCATAAGGGTATACCCTAAAGTTATCCGTTTAGGTCCTGTACCCTATACCTTAATGTTGTAAAAAAGAAATCGCCCACCAGGAGCTATATCTTAATATTACTTCTATAATTAAATACAAAAGGCTGGGGCGATGCCTAACGCTTGATTATATACACTTCTAGCTTCGGTTATTTGACCATTAAAGGTTACTGCCCATGCTGCAACAGATGTTGTATCTTTAAACGGAGACCTTAACCAATAAGAGGCGCCGACTACTCCATCATGTTCATTGCAACCTGCCCCATTTATAACATCGTATTTATAATATTGTCCAGCATCCCCGGAAATTTTAGTAGCATCTAGCAAAGATTTTGTTTTAATTCCATCGCTTTGATTTTTCATACGAATAGCATCGATTTCGCTAGAATGATCTTTGTAATACGAGTAGGTTGAGGTATAACTAGATGTTTCTTGATATTCATGTTCATATCCCATTTCACGAGGTGATAATAGAAAAAGTTTATCGCTTACTAATGAATGACGCCAAACGCCTAAAGATTCATTTTTAATTAAAACATATTTTTGAGTATCCTTTAACACCGCTACTAATTCACTAGGCAACATATCTAATACAGTCTTATTGTAAGTTTCTGACCAAGTTTCTGCACCTTCTTCTGCCCAAAGAAAATGATTGGCCTTGCCTGTTCCATTAAGCGCTTTACGGATAGTTGAATCTAAATAATTATTAGCATTCTCTTCGTGATTTATGTCGTTCCATTGAAGCGCAAGTGACCACCCTTTATCATCGCTGATGACAGTAGAAAATTCAAAAGTGGTATGCGCAACAGCGATTTCGCTGTCGTTATCTATTTCATCGCGGTCAACATCAATTAAACGGACCATGTGTACTTGGTTATTAATTGTTATTGGAACTTCTTTCCCTATATCATCTATTGTTGCTTGTATTCTCTCTTCTCCATTTGAACAATAATTCCACCAATCCTCATAGTCGTACCAGCGCTTGGTAGCGCCATTACATCTACAAGTTAGAGGAATTAGCATGACTGAAAGCAATATTATTTTTTTGTTCATACTTATATTAATTATAGTTCAGGAACCTGATCGTCAGTCAATTTATCCCTAAATCTGCTCCAATATTTATCTGCTTTAAAGGCTTGAATTGTTTTACTAGTCACATATACAAGACCATTATATCGAGGAGGATCAATAGCATCATCAGCTTTTGGTGGAGCGCTTAATTGCGTTAAATCAAGAATACTAAGTTTTGTACACATTGCAAAAGCAAGCATGCCTATTAAAGTTACTCTACTAGGAATTGAAATGCGAGTGAATGTACCGTTAAAAGCAAGGGAGCCAATTGTTTTTAAAAGTGAGTCGCTCTCAAAAATGATTGAATTGAGATTCCCGCAATAATTAAAGGCCTTGTCGCCGATAGAAATAACACTTCGAGGTATTACAATGTTAGTTAATTTAGTAGATGGGCGAATAGATTGGCTTTTGTAATAAAAAGCGCTCGAATAAATAACTCTACAATTTCCATCGATTTCGAAAGTTGTTTTATCATGCGTTATTTTTATTGCTACTAAATATGGATTTGCATTATTTCCTAAATAGTCGATATCACCCTTAGAATTATAATTTAATGGACATCCAGAAAACGCATTATCGCCTAATTGTTCAATGCTATCAGGGATAGAAATTGAAGAAAGACTGATACAACCAGAAAAAGCTTTAGAGCCAATCATAGTTAATCCATTTGGTAAATCAATAGAAGTAAGGCTTTCGCAACCAGAAAAAGCGCTATTACCGATTTTAATTACATTGTTCGGAATAATAATTGAAGAAAGGCTTGCACAATTAGAAAATGCACTATCACCGATTGTGACAACATTATTTGGGATAACTGTATTTTTGCAGCCCAGCATTAATGTATTACTACTTTTCTCAATAATTGCATTATAATTTCCACTTTCATATTTTTCATTATTACTATCAATTACAATCGACTCGAGGTTAGGGCAATTTAAAAATGCTCCTGAGGTTATTAAAGCTACTTTGCTACCAATCGTAATTGATGTGAGTAAAGGATTATCGGAAAAAGTGTTGCAAATTATTTTACAATTTCCATCAAAATTATATGTACTTGCGCCATCAATAGGCTCAACTGCTACTATATAAGGATGAATATCATTGCCTAAATATTTGATGTTATCTTTTAAATTACAATTTAATGGACATTCGGTGAATGCATCATTACCTATCTGTTCAATGCTATCAGGGATAGAAATTGAAGAAAGACTGATACAACCAGAAAAAGCTTTAGAGCCAATCATAGTTAATCCATTTGGTAAATCAATAGAAGTAAGGCTTTCGCAACCAGAAAAAGCACCATTACCAATTGTAGTTAATCCATTTGGTAAATTAACTGAAGCCAAGGCAATGCAATCATCAAAGGTAGTATCAGCAATTGAGGTAATATTTTTTGGAATGGAGATACTGGTAAGACTTTCACATCCCGCGAAAGCGTGTTCGCCAATATCTGCTAATGGCGTATCTTCATCAAACACAACGCTTCTTAAGTTAAGACACGCCTCGAAAGAAGTGATGCCAAGAGATAAAACATTACCAACTTCAAGTTCCTTAACATATTTAACAGCTTCGTGTTCATGATTAATAGCAAACGACTTTAATTGGCTATCAATCTGAACATTATACAAGCCTGCTTGATATGTATGACTTGTCTCAGAATTAATTGTGCCATCACCCCAATCAACCGCAAATTCGTTATCACTTTCACAAATAAAAGATATCTCTTTCTCTTCTTCAAGTTCGATTGATATCTTAATTGCATAGTCAGGGAGCTTAGGAGCAGGTTCCGGTTTACTACAACCACAACTCGATAAAAGGGATATTGCCATTAATGGCATTACTAATAATCCTAATTTCTTCATAATTAAAACCTCATTTTCATTATACACAAAAAGAGATAAACTGTAACTTAATGTCCACCCTAAAGTGGCATAACAATAGGGTTTAAAAACCAACTTAAGTTACAAATTTGTCCCTATGGCTATACTCTAAAGTTATCCGTTTAGGTCCTCTACCCTATACCTTAATGTTGTAAAAAAGAAATCGCCCACTAGGAGCGATTCCTTAAAATAGTCTAATTATTAATTAAATACAAAAGGCGGGAGCAATAGCAATTCCTTCATGCACTTGGTCTGTTTCGCACACAGCCCTTTCAAAAAGTCGGCTTATTGTGTTTACATAATGCGCTTCCGCATAATAGTCGTAAGTAGAGCAAAAAGGGGAGCGCAACCAATAATATTCTGCTTGTGTCTTACCAACTGGCGCCTTCGCTCGAAGGGTTTCCGTATGCGCTTTATCATAATACTGATATATCTTGCCTTCATCTGCAGGCGCTCCACTTTCTGATTCTCTTTGTATTTCAGCACACGCCAACGGGAAAAATCTTGTATCATAAGAGACTAATTCTCTTGCTTCTGCTTCGGTTTCGCCGCCTTGTCCCACTTTTTTTGTCACCGATTGTGTAACATCTTTTAAGTCTTTACGTAATTTACTAAATACACCAGATTCTCCAGTGCCATCTTCACCATTTAATAAAGTATAAAAAGTAGAACCAATGAAGACATTGGTTATATCAGATTTATTACTAATCTTCTCATTCCAAAATGTTTTGAGTAAAGTGCCATCTTCGTTCGTGATAAGATTAGCAAATTCAAACGTTAGACCAGCACAGATATCTTCTTCGGTCTCTATTATTTTGGTTAATATATCATGATTAAAACCGATGATTCTCACCTTGTGAGGCTGATTATAAAGATCAATCGTTTTAGTTGCGCCAAGAGCAAATACCTTACTGATATCATTTTTTGTAACCGCAACTTGCTTAATAAAATTCCAACTAAATTCATCTAAATCTGTATAAGGTTTACTACCATCTAGATAATTAGCTTCTAGGGTGATATCGCTATTAACAACATCTCTATAATCTATAATCGTATCAACATTATCTTTATAAGAATAACAAGCAAAAACTTTACCATCAGAAATAGGTTCGAAATCTTTTATTATCTTGATGGCAGAACATACTTTAGTGCCAAGTGGAACTGATAAGGCAAGGTATCTTGAAGTATTGCCAAACTTTCCGTTTTCGGTCGCATCAAAAGTAACGGTAACAAATTTACGAGCATCTTCCCAATTTGCATAAAGAGTTAGATCGCTTATCACGGGACGGGTGAAGTCGTATTTATATTCAGTTGCCGCTTCATCAGTATACCAACCACCAAAATTGAAACCCTCTTTAGTAGGTTTATTAGTAGGTTCACTTGCTTGTTCATAAGCGTTTATTATTTGAGCTTCAGGAGTAGAAGATCCACCTTTCGAATTAAAAGAAACGGTATAGGAAGTTTGTGATTCTAGAGTAATTCTAGATTTACTATTACTACCACTATTGCAACTAACTAAAAAGGAGAGAGCTAGAATGGGAATGAAGATTGAATGCCTTTGTTTCATAATATTCTATCTCCTAAATGCAAAATGCCGGCGCAAATGCATACAGTTCATCATATTTAAAAGAACTCCCTGCATTGCCTGAAGTATTGATTGCCCAAGCATAATCAAAATTACCCAGGTAATCATCTTCTGTACAAGGCGAACGCAACCAATAGATAGATTCCTTGCCGTTACTATCTTTCTTTATTCGAGCATTTGCACCGCCTTTCTTATAAAATCCGTATATTACGCCTTCCGCGGCAGCACCCTCGGCACTTTCGTTCACCATTTCACTATACGCTAGTGGATAAAGTTTTGTTGTATAACGTGGCTCTACGGCATAATCTGATCCATGAGCTACTTTTTGATCAACTTCTTCAATTATTCCTTTCAAATCACCAGGTAGTCTATTAAAGATGCAATCACTGCCCTTGTTTAATAGTGTATTTAAAGTAGAGCCTTCAAAATTTCTATTACTAGACTTATCCCACTTCGTTGTAATCACATTTCCGCTTTTATCCGAAATAAGGGTGCTGAAATCAAAGGTAATACCAGCAAATTTAGGGCTTAACGTAGTACGCTCGCCTTCATCATAGTGTAAATGGTCGGTACGAAAACTAAGAATCTGAACGGTATGCTTAACTGTAGTTCCGCTATAGTCAAAATAAATATCTTTAGTCGCGCCAATATCAAACAAATCTTTTATGTGATCTTCAGTATTGGTAACGGCAACGTTTTTAATTACATCCCAACCTATGCCATTTAAATCTTTATAAGGAACGTTTTTGCTAAGGAAATAATTAGCAACGATAGTCACATCATTAGTAATAATATCGTTATATCCTATGGATTTGTTTAAATCCTTATAAGTATAATAAGCGAAAGTATTATTAGCCCGAGTCGGATCACCATAAGAATGGATAATGCCAAGACATAAATTAAGTTCACAATTTTTGTCGACTTTTATCGGGAAGGTATGTTCACCATTAGCAAATGTTCCTTCGCCCGCATCAAATGTAACTGTAACTAAATCCTCAATTTTGTTCCATCTTGCATAAAGAGTTAAATTACTTATCACTGGACGGGTGAAATCGTATTTATATTCAGTTGCATCTTCATCGGTGTACCAACCTCCAAAGGAGAAATCATCTTTAAATGGACTACTAGGTATGCTCGCTGGATCACCAGCATTAATTGTTTGAGCGGCTGGAGCAGGTAGTCCTCCTTTCGAATCAAATGAAACCGTATAGGTAATTTGTGGTGTAGGATCATCGATTAGAGTAACCGCAACCTCAATATCATTAGTAAGATAAATTAAAGGTATTTCTAAACTAGCAGATTTTTTATCTTGTGCAGGATCATAAGTACAAAAGTCAGTAATATCAGTATTGCTATCTTTTAATGTAACTGAATCAAGTCCATCCAAGATTTTATTCTTAGCAGTTACATGAATAGTGCCTTCGTAATCTTCGTCAGTAGGAAGCTCTTTTTCCTCGATATCAGTACCTTCAGTAGCCATTGAAATATGATAAGTAGTCACTGGTGGTTCTGGTTCATCTACATTAATAGTGATGTTTTTAATTTCATCTTCACCAGTAACTCCAGTAGTGCTATCACTATAAGCAAAGCTTAAAGTACCAGTAACATCTTCAGTTAAATCGGTATCACCAAATCCTATTTGGATATGAGTGGGTGAAGAAGTTGTGGCTTCCGCTGTAACTTCATCAGCATGTCTTGTCCCATAAGTAAAATCAAGATTAGAAAAAGTAATAGAAGCGCTCGCAGGTTCCCAATTTAATTCAACCATCGCGCTGTGAGTGCCTTCATCATATTCTACTGTAGAAGCGGTAACAGAAAAACTCGGTTTTTCTCCTGCTATCTTAATATTAATATTTTCAACCATGCCTTCGCCGTCTTTCTTAGCGGTCTTGTCATTATAATGAAATTTTAAGTAGCCTTTATCATCAGTACTTAAAGCGCTGGCGAATGTAATAGTTAAGTTTAATGGACGAGAACCTAACTCTCCTGGAACTATTGTTGAAGTAATGCTCGATTGATTATTAAGCGTAAAAGTAAAATCACTACATTCAATTAAATGATCAGTTGGGGTCCAATCTAAAGAAATATTCGCTATTTGCTTAGTATCATCTAATGTAACTATAGAAGTAGCACTAAACTTAACATCTTCTTCGGGAGTCGGACTAGGTTTACCACCACAACTTGCTAAAAGAGATATTGCCATTAGTGGTATAGCAAATATAGACTTCTTCATACAAAAATAATTATACACAAAAGGAAGCAAGGTGTAACTTAATGCCCACCCTAAGGTTATATAACTATAGGGTTATAAAATGCATAAAAGTTACATTTTTGTACCTTACGGTTATACTCTAAAATTAATCCGTTTAGGTCTGCGCTACGATTTTGCACTACATCAATCCGAATCTAGCCAATTAGCTATATCAATAATTGTTATGCCTTCAATTTGATATGTTTCGCTTCTTGTGCGTGCAATAATCATTTTTTGAAAGCCATCTTTAATTGATAATAATGGTTTTAGTTCTCTTTCTAAGGTGTTTTTATTAGCAATATCATCAGCGACTTGAATATAAGTTTTTATACCATTTCTTATAGCAACAAAATCAATCTCGCTTTCTCTTAACACGCCTACATAAATCTCATATCCTCTTCTAAGTAATTCAATAGCGACAATGTTCTCTAAAATCCTACCGGTATTGGCATCTTTAGTTCCGATTAAAGAATATCTAAATGCATGATCAGATAAATAGTATTTATCCGAAGTAGACAAATATTGTTTTCCTTTTATATCATATCTACCAACTTTATAAAATAAGAATGAGTTACATAAATATTGAAGATAAGCGCCTACTGTTTTGTGATTAATTTTATCCTTGTTAGTCGATAAAAAATTAGAGATATTCCTACTAGATGTTATATTCGAAATGTTGTCTGCCATAAATGACGAGATTTTATTAATTAGTTCTTTATTGCGTATTTTATATTTTTGAGTTATATCGCGAATAATCAGTGTTCTATACACATTTTTTAAATACGTAATTTTATCAGTTTGATTTTTATAAATATAAGACCCAGACATTCCGCCTTCTTTGATAAAGTTGTCAAATGCCGGGTAATTTTGCTTTATGTCATAATATTTTTTATATTCCTTGAAAGAAAACGGGAATACCTCAATTTCAAAAGTTCTGCCAGTAAACAATGTGGCTAAATCTGAACTCATCAAGAATGCATTAGAACCCGTTACATATAATCGAAATTTTTCTTTTGAATGAAGACTATTTAATGCCGTTTCGAAATGTTCGCAATTTTGAATTTCATCAATTAATACATAGTTATGTTTTGTTCCAATGTATTTGCTTTCGATGAAATTCTCTAAAGCATGATTTTCTTTTAGATTATCAAATTTGCTGTTATTAAAATCAATGTGGATTATATTATTTTTCTTATTTTTTGATAAATATTTGATAAACGATAGCAAGAGTTTTGATTTTCCAGATCTTCTTAATCCAGTAATAACTTTTATATCTACTGCCTCGGCAACTTCAATCAATTTGTCTAAATAAGAGTCTCTTTTTATTAATTTCATATAAAATTAATATATCATTCTATTTCCCAAAATCAACAAAAATGTAAAAATGGGAAATAGGAAAAATTGTAAATATAACTTAAAGTCCACCCTAAAGTGTCTTAACAACAAGGTTAAAAACCAATCAAAGTTACGAATTTGTACCATATGTCTATACTCTAATGTAATCTAATTTGTTCTTAGATTAGATGTGCGAAAATAATCGAAGCTGCAACTGCCACGTTTAAAGAATCAATATTCTTTATATCAATTTTAACAACCTCATGAGCGAGTTTTAAGATATCAGGATTTACACCACGAGATTCGTTGCCGAAAATAAGTATAAATTTCTTCTTTAATTTTAGCTTGTCTAAGTAGTTAGTAGACTTTAAACCGGTTGCGACAATTTGATAATCTTCTTTAAGCTTTCTAAGAGTGTTAATATCGCCATAACTAAGATTAATATCAAAGATATTCTCTTTAGCAATCGCTAGACATTTTTCGTTATAAATCGACACACAATTCGGGGATAACATTAAATCTTTTATTCCATATTTTTTCATTAAATAAATAATCTTACCTAAATTAGATGGATCAGATATTTCATCTAAATAGATAATTTGGTTACCTAGTGGTTGGTGTGGTAAAAATTTAACAATTCCCACCACTCCATCTTTAGTCTCATATGCTTCTTTTAATAAGTTAAGTTGCTTGGCTTTTTTAATCGACGCTAAATCAAAGACTAAAAATAGTTGTTGTTTGTTTCTTTCTTTATTGGCGAGAAGTTTGTTAACTTCTTTTTGTTTATTCTTGCTAATCTTTTCCATAAGAGAATTTAGTATTATCAAGTGCTTTCTTAAGCGCTTTATAATTCGGACAATATTTTAACACACAATCATAAAAACGCTGACCATGGTTATGGTGAATATCGTGCGCTAATTCATGAACAATCACACTATCAATAACGGGATAAGAATAATGAACTAAACTCATCGCAAACGATAAATGATTTTTATAATAACTGTTACTACCGTGTCTAGTTTTCATATCACGCACGGTTAATTTATGGTGAGAGGTTTTCATAACTACTTCATATTCTTTAACACGTTTAGTTAAATATTCTAAAAGAATCTTCTTAAGAACTTTATTTAAATCTTCTTTCTTTTTAATAATGATTTTATTTTCGTGATAAATATTCTTCTTTCCTAATTCAATCGGAGTTAAATCGCCAAAAACATAGATTGCATTTTCTTGTTTTGGGCTTACACGTTTATCGGCTCTTGCGATTAATTTAGGCGCAAATTTATCTAAATGCTTATAAATCGTTTTTTGGCTAGTATGAAAAGGCGCGCTAATTCTAAATAAACGATTTTCTTTATCATAATGATAAATAATGTTACGAATTCGTTTGTAAGTAATTAAAACTTTATAATTATCAAAATTATAATAATATTCAGATGTGATATCGTTATTCATTTGTTTAAAGTGTAACACGAATTAACTTTAATTGACCTTTAATGGTGTATTTACCTTCGCTAGCGGGAACAAAAACTGTATCAAATGGTTTTAATTTGATTATTTGTTTGCCTAACTCAATATTTCCTTTACCTGATAAAACAGTTAATGAGTGGAATGATTTATCATCTGCAATAAATGATTGTGATTTTTTAATTAATTCCTGATAGACCGTAAAGAACGGACACTTAACTAAAACCTTACTAGGTTTATTTCTTTTAATTGGTAATTTTTGATAGTTAATAACTTTTAAAGCTTGAGCAATATGTAATTCTCTTTTCTTTCCGTATTTATCTACACGATTAAAATCATAAAGACGATAAGTAACATCCGCGCTTCTTTGAATTTCAATTAAGAAGGTGTGTTTACCAATCGCATGAATCGTGCCAGGTTTAATTAGGAAAGAATCGCCTTCTTTCACCGCGACATGATTAAGTGATTTAGTAATATCACCGTTCTTTAAAATCTTTTCAATTTGTGAACGATTAGTGTTTTTCTTAAATCCCATATATAGATGAGACGGTTTCTTGTTTAATACATGCCAAAATTCCGTTTTTACTTCTGGATGAACTTGAATGGACAAATCATCATTCGCATCAATTAATTTAATAAGTAAAGGGAAATCGCCTTTATAACCTTTTTTAACAATGTTTTTATTTTGATTAAATAAATCTTTTAAAGATTTGCCTTTGCTAATTGGTGAATTCATCTCTTTTAAACAAGATAAAATCCAGGCTTCACCATATTGAGTCGATTTCTTTTGATAAATCTTACTTAATTTCTTCCCGCCCCAGAGGTTATACGTAAATAAAGGGCTTAATTGATACATCATCAAAAATTATTTTAGCACACTTATTCAGTTTGATACTTTAAATAAAGATTTTCATCGCTTAATTTTAAGGCGCGACGCACACCATTAATTGGACACATAGTTGAATCAGAAATAATTTGGTAAGGGATTTTACAATGTGCCTCAAAGCCTTCTTTAAGAAGATGCCAAACATTCGAAGCTCCTCCACCAATCATAATATAGGTGTAAGGATGATTCTTTTGCTGACGATTCATTACATCCGCTAAATAAGCACCAACCTTAGCAAAGATATCTTGCAACTTTTTATCGTTCTTTGCCTCTACCGCCATGTCTTTAACATATTTAAAGTTATATCCCGCTTCTTTCGCAAAGCGAATCAAACTAGAAGCGGAAGCAAATTCTTCAATTACCTTACCAGTGTCTAAATACAGTTCTCTTCCTAAACACGGATAAGTATTTTTATCTTTATCAACTAAAACGCAACCATGGTCAAGATAACCATAACCTAATCCGGTACCTAACATAATCGCAACCGCTCTTTGATTTTTTAAAGCAGGCTTTTCTTCTAAAGCACCAAGAGAAAATGCAACTGCATCATGCACGAATAAAATTTTGGCATTAGGAAAAATACTAGCGAAAAAGTTTTTAACATTCATTTTATAAATGGAAGGCAATTTAAAATCCATATAAGATATACCGTTAGTGAAATCAAATGGACCAGGCATGCTAACGCCAATTTCATCAACTTGATAATCCTTTAAAAAATTCCTTAATGCGTTCGGAACATCCTCTTTACCATTTTCATCGGTAACTGGAAAAGATCCGACCGTTACTTTTTCGTCATCAAAATAAGCGTATTTTATATA
>JAKSUY010000022.1 GCA_024408495.1 Bacilli bacterium | reverse complement strand
AGATATCGTTTTATGCGCTGTTAAAGAAGCTATTCCTAATGGAAAAGTTAAGAAGGGCGATATTGTTAAAGCGATTATTGTTAGAACAAAGAAAGCGATTAATCGTCCAGATGGAAGTCAAATTGCTTTTGATGATAATGCATGCGTATTAATTAATGAGGATGGCACTCCAGTAGGCACTCGTGTCTTTGGACCTGTCGCTCGTGAACTTCGTGATAAGGGTGAAGGATTTATGAAGATCGTTTCACTCGCTGTTGAGGTCTTATAAGGAGATACTTTATGAAGATTAAGAAAGGTGATAAAGTAAAGGTTATTTCTGGAAGTGATAAGGGTAAAGAAGGTATTGTTCAGGCTGTTTATCCTAAAATAAATAAGGTTGTTGTTGAAGGTGTCAATATGCACAAAAGACATAAGAAGCCTACTCAACAAACTCCAGAAGGAAGTGTATTAGATATTTATGTTCCAATTGATGCAAGTAAAGTAGCGTTAATTGATCCTAAAACTAAGAAGACTTGTAAAGTCGGCTATAAAATTGAAAAAGATCAAAAGATCCGTGTCAACAAAAAGACCGGAACTAAGATTTAAGGAGGTTAGTTATGGCAGATACTGTTAAAAAAGAAACAAAGAAAACGGTAGTGAAAAAAGAAACAAAAGTTAAAGATAACTATGTTCCTCGTTTAAAAGTTAAATATAATACTGAAGTTATTAAAAAATTAATGGAGCAATTTAAATATACTTCTAAAATGGAGGCTCCTCGTTTAGAGAAAATTGTTATTAATATTGGATTAGGTGATGCGACAGTTAATTCTAAAGTTATCGATGATAGCGTCAAAGAATTAGGTTTAATTACTGGTCAACATCCAGTCGTTACTCGTGCGAAGAAATCTATCGCAACATTTAAACTTAGACAAGGTCAAGCAATTGGTTGTAAAGTTACTCTTCGCGGTAATCGTATGTATGAATTCTTCGATAAACTCGTAAGCATCGCGCTCCCACGCGTTCGTGACTTCCGTGGTGTTTCTACTCGTGCCTTTGATGGTAAAGGTAACTATACATTAGGTGTTAAAGAACAATTAATATTCCCAGAAATTGACTACGATAAAGTTAGTAAAGTTCGCGGTATGGATATTGTTATTGTTACTACCGCAAAGAGCAATGATGAGGCTAAGGCATTATTAACCGAACTCGGTATGCCTTTCCATCGTTAAGGAGATAAATTATGGCAAAAACATGTAAGAAAGAAAGTTGCAAGAAACAACAAAAGAAACAAAAGTTTAAGACTCGTGAATATACAAGATGTGAACGTTGTGGTCGTCCACATGCTGTCTATAGCAAGTTCAAACTTTGTCGTATATGTTTAAGAGAACTCGCATATAAAGGTGAAATACCTGGTATGAAGAAGAGTTCATGGTAATTAGGAGGTAAATTATGTTAGTAGATCCAATCAGTGATATGCTTACTCGCATTCGTAATGCGAATGCTTTACGTTATGAAAAAGTAAGTATGCCTTCTAGCAAAATGAAAGTTGAAATCGCGAAGATTTTAAAAGAAGAAGGATTCATAAGTGACTACGATGTCACTAATGATAAAGTAAAAAAAGTTTTGACCATCGTTTTAAAGTATGGTCCAAAACATGAAAGAGTTATTAATGGTTTAAAGAAGATATCTAAACCTGGTTTACGTGTTACAAGTGATTCTGATCATCTTCCACGCGTTCTTAAAGGATTAGGTATCGCCATTATTTCAACGAGTAAAGGTGTTATGACTGACGCTAAGGCTCGTGCGTTAGGAGTAGGGGGCGAGGTCATCGCCTATATCTATTAAGGAGGTAAATTATGTCTCGTATCGGTTTAAAAGCAATTACCATTCCGAGCACAGTTACTCTTGACATCCGCAAGGAAAAAGTCAAAGTAATGGGACCTAAAGGAACGCTTGATGTTAAATTAATTGATGGCATTACTTTAGATTTTAAGGATGGAATATTACATGTTAAAAGAGCGAATAATGAAAAAGTCATGAAGATGAATCATGGCACAATTCGCGCTAATATAAATAATGCTGTTAAAGGTGTTACTGAAGGATTTAAGAAAGAGCTTGAGATTCGCGGTATTGGTTACCGTGCGAATATGCAAGGTGAGAAGCTTTGCCTTCATATTGGTTATTCTCATGTTGTAGAAATTAAGCCATTAACAAATGCAAAAATTTCTTGTAAAGATGCTAATAACATTATTGTTGAAGGCATTGATAAACACGCAGTCGGGCAGACCGCTGCTTTAATTCATGACGCCCGTCGTCCTGAAGTTTATAAAGGCAAAGGTATTCGTTATGTTGGTGAGTTTGTCCCACATAAAGAAGGTAAGAGAGCCACTGCTGCTGCGGGAGGTGCGGCTGCACCTGCCGGAGGCGGTAAATAAGGAGATAATTTATGATTAAGAAAAATTCTCGTAATGAAGAACGCGTTCGTCGTCACGCAAGAGTTAGACTCAAGGTTAAAGGCGATAATAAATCTCCTCGTTTAGTAGTTTTCCGTTCTAATAAACATATTGAAGCTCAACTTATTGATGATAGTAAAGGTGTCACTTTAGCTAGTGTATCTTCTAAAGGTTTAAAGCTTAAGAATGGTGGAAATATCGAGGCTGCTAAGGCTGTTGGTAAGGCTATCGCTGAGAAGGCTAAAGAAAAGAAAATTACTACGGTTAAATTTGATCGTGCAGGCTATTTATATCATGGTCGCGTGAGCGCACTCGCTGATGCTGCACGTGAAGCTGGATTAAAATTCTAAGGAGTTTATGTACATGGCAAACGAAGAAAATAAAGAAGTTAAAGTAGAAGCTAAAGCAAAGGTTGATGAAAAACCTGCTAACGCTAAACCTACTGATAAGAAAGAAGAAAAGAAAGGCGATCGTCGTCATGATCGTCGTCCTCATTTTGAAGAAAAAAAGGAATTTGAAGAGAGAATCGTTGAGATTAATCGTATTTCAAAAACCGTTCAAGGTGGACGTCATATGCGTTTCTCCGCATTAGCGGTTATTGGAGATATGAAAGGTCGTTATGGTTTTGCGATGGAAAAAAGTGGTGAAGTTCCTGACGCTATGAAAAAGGCTGTTGGTGCTGCACGTCACAATATGTATCGCATCCATATTGTTCATGGTCGTAAAGGTGGACCAGATAATGCTACTATTGCTCATGAAGTTCTTGGAAAATATGGAGCGACAAAAGTTTATTTAAAACCTGCACCTGCAGGTACTGGTATCATTGCTGGTGGACCAGTCCGCGCTATTCTTGAATTAGCGGGTTTAAAGAACGTTGTCTCTAAAGTTTATGGCGCTAGAGCGTCAATTAATGTTATTCGCGCTACTCATAATGCAATATCTCAACTTAAGAGTTATCGTGAAGTTCAAACTCTTCGTGGCAAGTTCGAAGCAAAAGAGAAAGAAGAAAAAGAGGAGGCTAAGTAATTATGGCTTTAAATGAATTAAAGAAAGCTAAAGGATCAACTACGAAAGCGTATCGTAAAGGTCGTGGAGTAGGTTCTGGTAATGGCAAGACTTGTGGTAAAGGCCATAAAGGTCAACATAGCCGTTCTGGTCATATGAAGCCAGGATTCGAAGGTGGTCAAAATCCATTATATAGACGTTTACCAAAATTTGGTTTCACTCACTATGGTAGAAAAGAATATGCGACAGTCAATGTTGGTGTTCTTAATAGATACAAAGATGGCACAACTGTAACATTTTCTTTATTAAAGAAAGATGGTGTTGTAAAATCATTAAAGGACGGTCTTAAGATTTTAGGAGCGGGAGAGCTTAAAGTTAAGCTCAATGTTGAAGCGCACAAATTCGCTAAAACCGCTAAAGAAAAGATTGAAAAGGCTGGCGGAACAGTTAAGGAAGTTAAGTAAATTTTGAATGAAAAAGATTATTAACATCTTTAAAAACAAAGAAGTCATGTCGCGAATTGCATTCACGATTATGATTCTTTTAGTCATTCGTATTGGTGCTGCAATTACTATCCCCGGCGTCACTGTTTCAAAAGAAATTGAAGAACAAATGCATAGCGCTAGCGTAATAGGTTTAATGGATCTATTAGGTGGTGGAGCTTTACAAAACTTCTCAGTATTTGCATTAGGTGTCTCGCCTTATATTACGGCGCAGATTATCGTTCAACTATTATCTAAAGATGTCTTGCCGGCGTTAACTGAATTATCTAAACAGGGTGACTATGGTCGAAAGAAAAGCGAAATGGCGACCAGATATTTAACACTTCTTTTAGGCGCAGTTCAGGCATATGGCATCATCAAGACGATGCAAAATAATAACTATATTACTCTTAATATTGGCGATAGTTTCTGCAGCTACGCTTATATTATCGTTATCATCTTAGCCGGTTCAATGCTTATGATGTGGCTTGGTGATCAAATCACCACTAAAGGATTAGGTAATGGTATATCTGTTATCATCTTTGCTGGTTGTATTCGTTCACTTCCAATTCAAATCAAGACAGCATTCTCTAAATGGGTACTCGCTAATCAATGGCATGGTGCAAGTGAATTACTTAAAGGTAGTTTCCAATTCTTAATTTATATTCTCGTATTTATTTTAATCATTGCGTTTGTTGTCTTTATTGAACTTAGTAAACGTAAGATTCCTGTTCAACACGCTGGACATGGCGGCGCCAATCCAAGCATGGCAAAAGCAAGTTTCTTACCAATTAAAATTAATAGCGCTGGAGTTATTCCAGTCATCTTCGCAAGTAGCATTATGCTAGCACCTAGCGTCATCGCTAGTTTTATTAGCGCAGATGCCGCGAAGGCTGATTGGCTAAAGATATTCTCATATTCTGAGATGACTCCTATGCCAGGTGGATGGAGTATGCCTTGGGGTCTACTCATCTATTTAACATTAACTGTACTATTCTGTTTCTTCTATGCAAGCATACAGATATCACCTCAACAACTCGCTGAAAACTTCCAGAAATCTGGTTCATATATTCCAGGTATTCGTCCTGGTAACGAAACAGAAAGATATGTTGCAAGAGTTCTTAATAGAGTAACTTGTCTTGGTGCTATTTCATTAGCGTTTATTGCAGGATTACCTGTTATCTTAACTCTTTCTGGCGTATTCGGAAGTGATACTTCTCTTGCCTTAGGAGGTACTTCGTTAATCATCGTTGTCGGTGTTGCAATTGAGCTCAACTCACAAATTGATGGTTTACTTGCAGGTAAATCGTTTGAAGAAGTTCAAGCGGCAGGAGCAAATAACTAATAATGAAGCTCAACATCATCCTTATGGGCCCACCAGGTGCGGGCAAAGGCACCTTAGCAAAGCGTCTTATCGCGAAATATAACATCCCGCACATTTCTACGGGAGATATGTTCCGTGATGCGATAAAAGCAGGCACCAAACTTGGTAGCCTTGCTAAAGACTACATGGCTCGCGGGGACCTTGTCCCCGACGAAGTCACAATTGGGATCGTTAATGAACGACTCTCAAAAGACGATTGTAGTCATGGTTATCTTCTTGATGGCTTCCCTCGCACAATTAAACAAGCGGAAGCTTTGAAGGAGTTAACTACTAATCTTAAACGCGAGGTCAATCTCGTTATCAACATCATTGCGGAAGAAGATGAACTCATTAAGCGCATCTCCGGACGCAGGGTTTGTAAAAGTTGTGGGGCACCTTATCATGTTGTCAATATGCGTCCTAAAAAAGAAGGCATATGTGATCAATGTGGAGGAGTCTTATATCAACGCCCTGATGATAATGAAGAGGCCTTAAAAGTGCGTTTAAATCATTACTACAAGGATACTAAACCACTTCTTGATTATTACAAGAAAAGCGGTATTCTTGCTGATGTTAATGGTATGCTTGGAGCAGATTCTGTTCTTAGTCTAGCAAGCAAATTTATTGACGAGGATAATTAGTAGTGATATCGATTAAATCTCCACGTGAAATCTCTTTAATGAGAAAGGCGGGAGAAGTAGTTAGCGATGTGTTTAGACAACTTGGTCCACTCTGTGTCCCTGGAGTGAATACATTAGAGCTCGCTAACAAAGCCGGTAAGATAATTAGAAGTCATGGTGCAATTCCAACATTTCTAAATTACAACGGCTATCCTGGAATAATATGTATTTCAGTAAATGATACTGTAGTGCATGGAATTCCAAGTAAAAATATCGTTCTAAAGGATGGAGATATTGTTTCTCTTGATGTTGGAGCGACACTTAATGGGTATGTTGCTGATGCGTGTCGTACATATGTTGTAGGCATCGCAAGTGAAGAGACTAAGCGACTCGTAAGAGTTACTGAAGAATGCTTCTATGAAGGCGTAAAACTCATTAAGGAGGGTGTATATCTTGGCGATGTATCTAACGCTATCGAAGCTCACGCGATAAAGAATGGATATAGTGTCATAAGAGATTACACAGGACATGGTATTGGTTCTCATCTACATGAAGATCCTTACATTCCAAATTATGGAAAGAAAGGAACAGGACCAGTGCTTAAGGAAGGGATGTGCTTAGCAATTGAACCTATGGTTGCTCAAGGTAGCTATGAAGTTAGAGTGCTAGGCGATGGCTGGACAGCCAAAATGAAAGATGGTAAACTATCTTCTCATTACGAAAATACTTTAGTTGTTACTAAAGATGGTTATGAAATATTAACCAATTCAAAGGAGATTAAGTAGTAAAAAGTATGTCTAAGCAAGACGTAATTACAGTAGACGCAACCGTTGTTGAAAACTTACCAAACACGATGTTTCGTGTTAAGCTTGAAAACGGCGTAGTGATCTTGGCATCCGTTTCTGGTAAAATTCGAATGAATTACATTCGTATTCTTCCAGGTGATAAAGTCACAGTTGAAATCTCCCCCTACGATTTAACACGGGGCCGCATAACCTTTAGACATAAAAGCTAAAGGAACAAATAGAATTTTTAAAGGAGAATAAATTTATGAAAGTTAGACCTTCAGTAAAACCTATTTGTGATAAGTGCAAGGTTATCAAACGCCATGGCAAAGTCATGGTTATTTGTGAAAACCCAAAGCACAAACAAAGACAAGGTTAAGGAGGATTTGGTAAATGGCACGTATTGTTGGTGTTGATATACCAGACAACAAAAGAGTAGTGGTTTCACTTACCTATATTTATGGTATCGGTGATGCTACTGCTAAAAAAATCTGTAAGAACGCTAAGATCAATGAAGATACTCGCGTTAAGGATTTAAAGGACGAAGATCTTACAGCGATTAGAAATGAAATTGCTAAGATTAAAGTCGAAGGTGATCTCCATCGTGAGATTGCTTATAACATTAAAAGATTAACAGAAATCGGCTGCTATCGTGGCATGCGTCATAAGAAGAACTTACCAGTTCGTGGACAACGCACGAGAACAAATGCTCGTACGCGTAAAGGTCCTAGAAAGACAATTGCGAACAAGAAAGAAGCTAAACAACAAGGTTAAGGTTAATAGGGAGTTAGATAATTTATGGCAAGTACAGCTCGTAAAAAGAAAATCAAACGCACTATTACTAAGGGTGTTGCTCATATTCATTCCACTTTTAATAACACGATTGTTACTATTACGGATGAACAAGGTAACGCTATTAGTTGGTCTAGTGCAGGAACCCTAGGATTTAAAGGCGCAAAAAAGAGCACTCCATTTGCGGCACAAGTCGCATCGGAAGCTGCTGCAAAAGCTGCTTTTAATCAGGGCATTCGTCAATTAGATGTTAATGTAAAAGGTCCAGGACCTGGTAGAGAATCTGCTATTCGTGCACTTGTTGCAGCGGGTATGCAACTTCTTTCTATTACGGATACTACACCTGTTCCACACAACGGTTGCCGTCCAGAAAAAAGACCACGCAACTAATGAGATATTATTTATATTTAAAGGAGAAAAATATTTATGAATAATTTACCAAAAGCATTTAAAAAGTTTACCATTACACCTGAGATTCTTGATGAAAATACAAATTATGGCAAGTTTGTTATAGAACCTTTAGAGAGAGGTTTTGGTTTAACATTAGGAAATGCACTTCGTCGTGTGCTTCTTAGCGCACTTCCTGGTGCATCAGTCTTTGCAATTCAAATCAATGGCGTTCAACATGAATTCGCTTCTCTTGATGGAGTTGTAGAAGATGTTATGACTATCATCTTAAATTTAAAAGATTTAATCATTAAGATTGATGATGATAGCGAAGAAACTCGTACGATTGAAGTTGAGAAGAAAGGACCTTGCACGATTACCGCAGGGGATTTAAAATGTCCAGCTTTAGTTAATGTTATTAATCCTGATCTTGAAATCGCTCATTTAGCGAAAGATGGTAAGATTAATATGAAATTATTTGTCCGCTCTGGTAGAGGCTTTGTTACCGCTGAAAACAACAAGCTTCTCAGCGAACATCCTAATCAAGTTGGTGTCATTGACACTGATAGCAATTATAGTCCAGTTATTAAGACTAGTTACGAAGTTGAACCTACTCGTGTTAAGCACGATTCTCACTTCGATAAATTAACAATTGAAATTTGGACTAATGGAGCGCTCACTCCAAGTGAAGCAATTTCTAATGCAGCAAATATTTTAATTGCTCATTTACAAGAATTTGCTAATCCAGAAAATCTTAAGAAGATTGAGTTCCAACAAGAAGTTGTTGAACATAAAGAAGATAATACGATTAACGATACACCTATCGAAGATCTTGACTTATCTGTCCGTTCTTATAACTGCTTAAAAAGAGCGAATATCGCTACTGTTTATGAGTTAACTCAGAAGACAGAAGATGAGATGATGAAAGTACGTAATTTAGGTAAGAAGAGCTTAAAAGAGGTCAAAGAGAAATTAGCCTCTATGGGTAAATCTTTCCGTGATTACTCAATGGAGAATAAATAATTATGGCCGCACAAGGAAGAAAGAATGTACATGGTAAGACTGGTGTCCGTTTTAAAACTGGCTGGACCGCTACTCGCGAAAAAGCTATGCAAAGAAACGTTGTCACAGAACTTATCATTCACGAAAAAGTTACTGTTACTAGTGGTGTAACAAAAGATTTAATTAAAAATATCGACCACTTAATCACTCTTGCTAAGAAGAATGATTTGCATGCTCATAGAGAAGCAGCAAAGATTCTTCGTAATGAAAAGGGCGGGGATAATGTCAAAGCAATTAACAAATTATTTAAAGTTCTTGGCCCTCGCTTTAAAGATAGAAAGGGTGGGTACACCCATCAGTATAAGATGGTTGAACGTCGTGGCGATGGCGCTAAACGCGTTGTTGTTACCTTTGTCGAATAATTTTTATTAATTAACAAACGAAAGGCTCTAAAAATTAGAGCCTTTTTTGTTTATATAATACTTTTTTATTTCTCTTTGTAATAAAAGAAAATAGCCTTTTATTTCTTCCCATGTATATGTAATTAGAACTTTAGGAAGTATATCATTTTCAGCATCATCAAAATAAGATAATGAATACATAAAATTGAGAATTAAGTTCTTATCATGATATTTTTTGTTTAAAAGTTTAAGGATGGATAGGGCATTTAATTTTAATTTTTTGATAAGAAAATAAAGATCAAAGAAATCTTTTTTTGTTCCTCTTTGAATAATAGCTATTGATTTCATACACGCGATATCTTCAAGTGACGCTAATTTCATTGGTTTGAATTCATTAAAATTGATATAAGGTTTTAAGTTTTTGTGGTTATATTCTATAAAGCTTACTTTAATTTTATTAATAAATAGGTTAAGAGTAGAATGAGTCTCTTCTTGATTAATAATCTCAACACCATTTTTGAAATTATTTTTTAACTCTTTTAATAAAGAATTAGTATCAAAATGTTTGTCATTAAAAAAATCAAAATCTTCAGATATTCTTAAGCCTAATTGGAGCGATAAGCCTGTTCCTCCTCCAATATAAAATTCATCAATATTACTAATCTTTTTTAATGTAGTAAGTAGATCAATTCTTTTTTTGTCAATAATCTCTAAATGCATGGTTTTCTCCAATCGATATTTTTCTTATAAAAAATCATATCTTCTTTTTTTAAATGATAAGTATTAAGTAAAAAACTTGCTATTTTAGGTGTAAGTTGTCTACTTTTCATTGCAACATATTTAAAATCTTCATAATTATAAACTTTTATTAAGAACTTATAACCTTCGTATCCACCATATGTCAGTAATCGCGAAATAATGTATATTTTATTTTTCTCTAAATCGAGTTCTTTACTATTTGCATCCCAAAAATATTTATTAAGTTCAGATGTTAGTTTTTCTTTTTTCAAAGAAAGATTGTACAATTCATCAATGCTAATGCCTAATGAATCTGCGAGGAGTTTTAGTGTTTTCCCACGACATTCTTCAATAGTTCTTTCTCCGCGATATAACTCATTAATCGCAGTATATGAAACCCCACTTTTTTTACTAAGAGAGTAAATAGTTTCTCCTTTTATTTGTAATACATCTTTAAACATACTGATATTATAACTCTGTGGCGTTATATATGTAATAATTTTTATAATGAAAGTTTTTTTGTTTAAATATTTAGAAAAGTATTAATATATAAAAAAGGAGGTAATTATGGATCAAGTTGAAAAACACAACGATAAAACACCAATATTGTTATTGTTTTTAGGAACTATCTTTAGCGCTGTTGGAGCATTATCTTCAATTAACGTTAATGGCTTTCAATTTTTTGGGATTCTTGCTCTTGTAGGATTAATCCTTGAATTGATTGGTATAGGTTCTTTAAAGAAGCATTATGAGAATTTTAATAAAGCATTTACTGGAATAATTATGACTATAATCATTACAGTTGTTATGCTTATTATTTCTATTATTTTGGCATCTGTTTTAGCGAACACTGATGGAAACAAAGTAGTTATGGTAATACTTCAAATTGTAGTATTGGCTGGATCAATTGCTTTGTTAATTATTGGTATACGTATCAATGCTTCAATAATAAAAGGCTGCTATGATGTTGTTAAAACAGATGATATTCAATCATTTGGCGTTACAACTTTAAAATGGTATAAGATTTCCGTTTATATCGGTATAGCCACCGCAGTGATAAGCATTGTTTTATCTATTGTTGCATCTTTTGCTACAAATGCTGCAGGACCATTGGGAACAGTTATTCTTGTTTTTTCTATTATTAGTGGTATTGTCTCAATTGCCGCTCAAGTATTGATTATAGTTTTAGTTGGCAAAACTAACGCTGCGTTAAAATAAATTAAATATTAGTTAATTAATTTAACAAAATAAAAGGGAGTTTAGGCTTCCTTTTTTTTGTCGATTATAGTTGATGAGAAGAAATATTATGAATAAATTTTATTAAAAACGATTATTCAAGGTCATCAATTTAATCATTATTTCTTATGAAGAAACGGGAAAATTAACTTAAACGATATTATAATAAAAGCTATATCTCCTAGGCGCCATTTCTTAATAAAAAATATTAAAACTAAGCGAGTAATTGTTTTTTAATATATAATTAAAAAAGATTAAGGAGTTTTCCTATGGCAACACAGAAACTAGTTTATGGAGTGAATGATCGCCCCAAATTTAAAAATCTTATTCTCTATGCCTTCCAGTTGCTATTAGCAATACTTGCTGCAACAATCGCAGTTCCTACTATTATTGGTTTGCCAACGCAAATTCCTAGCGCGATACTTGGCGCTGGTGTTGGAACGCTTGTATACATATTATTTACAAAAGGTAAATCGCCAATTGTTATATCTTCTTCATTTGCGTTTTTAGCAGCATTTCCAACTGCGATAGCTTTCGGATATATGGGCATTCTTGTTGGTGGTTTATTGAGTGGATTAGTATATGTAATAATTGCAATTGTTGTAAAGTTTGCTGGCACTAAATGGGTTAACAAGTTAATGCCACCAGTAATTATTGGTCCTGTTGTTGCGTTGATTGGTTTGTCTCTTGCTCCTAATGCAATGGGAGATATGATGGCAGCTAACTCTACTGATGCTTTCTCTGGTTATAATTTAATTGCTATTCTTTGTGGCCTAGTTACATTTATTGTTGTAGTTATTTGTTCTGTACAAAACAAAAAGAAAAGTCTTAAATTAATTCCATTTATTATAGGTATTGGTGCAGGCTATTTAGTTGCATCAATCTTTACTGCTATAGGTCACGCAACTGGAGTAGGATATTTAAAAATAATTAACTGGGATCCTATTATTAACAACTTTAATAATATTACAATTAATTCATTTTTCTCCGTACCTAAGATTTCTTTAGTCGAAGCGATTAAAGAGGCTGTTACAGGTAATTTTGACGCTGCAATTGTTGCAGCAAATGGAGGAGTTACCCCTTCTGCTATGACTCCTATGGGATTTGCCACTATTGCTCTTGCATTCTGCCCGATTGCGTTAGTTGCTTTCGCTGAGCACTTAGCTGATCACAAAAATATGTCCTCGATTATTGATCATGATTTATTAAATGATTCTCCAGGTTTACATAGAACACTTTTAGGTGATGGTGTTGGCACTATGGCAGGAACAGCAATTGGTATTTGTCCTAATACAAGTTATGGAGAAGGTATTGCTTGTGTTGCTTTAACTCGCAACGCATCGGTTATTACATCATTTACGACAGCGTGCATTTGTATCTTATTAGCGTTCTTACAACCTTTCTCGGTCGTTTTACAAACTATTCCTCGTTGTGTTATGGGTGGTGTTTGTTTAGCCCTTTATGGTTATATCTCTGTCTCAGGATTAAAGATGTTTAAAGAAGTTGATCTTGATGAAAATGTTAATTTACTTACAGTTTGCTCCATATTTGTTTCTGGTATTGGTGGTCTATTAATTCAAATTCCATATGTTATTACAGGTGATCCTCAGACTTGTAAATATATCACAATTGGAAGTATTGCTACTGCGCTTCTTCTTGGTATTGCTACTTATAATATTGGTAGAAGAATTGTTAGTAGAGAGAAAGGTAAAGTCCTTGAACTTAATGCAGATGTAAAAAGAGAAGATTTCCTTCGTGTCTATTTAAAACAATTTAGTGTTGATAAATTAGCGAAAGGCTTGTTAATCTTTGGTTTCCTTCATGAAAGTAAAGACGCAACAGTTCTACAATTATCTAATTTCTTAAGAAGCGATTACATGCTAAAAGGTTGTGCTGATAAAGAACTTCTTGAATTAATTAAATTATTTGAACTTAAAGGCTATAAGAAAGGGATGAAGAAAGATAAATTAATAGCGCTAATTAAGAAAGATGTTCAAGATATTGAAAGTAAAGTACTACCTAATGTTGATTTAAGTAGTGGTAAATAAAAAGCCTCTTACTGCATAATTTTTATAATTTTTTATGCAGTAAAATTAATATATTAAATTATCTTGGGAAGAAACCAGTCGCAAAGAATATCATGAATATTCCGAAATAAATTAATAGGGAACAAACATCGACTATTGTGGTCACAAATGGTTGACTAGTTAACGCTGGATCTTTCTTTAATCTTACAGCGAGAAACGGTAAAGCACACGCAACAAATTTAGAAAGAATAATCGCAGAAAGAAGCGCTAAAGATACGATTCCAGAGACCACCAATTTTTGAATAATTGAAAGTTCTGTTTGAATTAAACCTGGAATAGAAAACTCTACCATAAACACGCAGAAAGCAAATGTGGAAACAATAGCACCGGTTAAGAACGCTGTCTTTGTTTCCTTCCATACAACTTTCCAGAAATCTTTTACTTCAAATTCTTTTAGCGCTAAAGCACGAATAATTAATCCACATGTTTGACCGCCAGCGTTCCCTCCTGTGTCCATTAAAACAGGTATAAAGAATATCAAGGCTGGGACTATCGCTAATTTTTCTTGGAACTTAGAAAGTACTAACTCAGAGAATATACCGATAATAATTAATACTATTAACCATGGCGCACATTTTAGGGCCATTCTAAGAGGTTTAGTCTCCATATATTCATCTTTAAGTGGTACAACACCTGATTGAAGGGCAACGTCTTCATTAACCTCTTTTTCAATAACGTCAATGATATCGTCAACAGTGATGACACCAACAAGTTTTTGTTCATTATTAACAACCGCTAAAGCATGAAGGTCATATTTTTTAAATTTTTGTGCGACTTCTTCTTGGTCAGTGTTGACGTGAGTGAATAAGAATTCTTTATTTTTAATTTCATCAAGAGTTTGTTTAGGATCAGCAAAGATTAAATCATCAAGGTCAACAGTGCCTACTAGAGTTCTTTTTTCATCTCGAAGAAATACGGTATAAATAGTTTCTGCCTTTTTACCTTTCTCTCTTATCGCTTTCATTGCTTCTTCTACAGTAATATCTGAGTGTAATTCAAAATATTCAGTAGTCATTACTGACGCTGCAGTATCTTCTTTGTAATTAAGTAATTTATTAACTGATTCTCTTCTTTCTTTAGGAGTAAGTCTAAGGGTTCTAGTAACTAGATTCGCAGGCATATCTTCAAGGAAGTCAACGATATCGTCTGTGTAACTCTTATTAATGAGTTCTACGAGTTCTTTATCACTAAAAGTGTTAAGTAATTTTTCTTGTGTTTCATCATTCAACTCGGTAAAGAAGTCCGCTGTTAATTCACTAGGAACAACCTTAAAGATAAACATTAAAGAAGATACATCTTCAATCTTCTCTGCAAATATCGCTAAGTCAACTGTAGGAACATTGTTAAAAAGAGAACGCATCTTCTTAACATCTCGATTTTTTAATGCGCTAACAAATTCAATTTCCTTTTTAACAAGCCACTTTGCCATATTCTTAATTATTTTAGTTTATTAAACTAAATTAAAGCAACTAAAAAGTTTATTTTAAATCAGTAGTGAAGGGTATATCAACTTATAAAGTGTAGAATAAGTGTAGTATAAAAAAAGATATATAAAGTTAAATTTAGTTTAATTATAAGATTTCGGAATTGACAACCTTTTTGATAAAAATATCACTATGTGATATATTACTAATAAGCAATTTGCTTATTATTTTATGGCGGTTAAAAAAATTTCTCCCTTAGGTGGGATAGACATAAGTGTAGAAGCGATCGCTAGTGTCGCTGGAAGCGCAGCCATCGAATGCTATGGTGTCGTTGGATTAAGCGCTAAAAATCTCGATGATGATAGTAACGAGGCTATTTTAGGTAAGAAAAACTTTGAACAAGGTATCATCTGTGAGAGAGAAAAGAAAGGTGGCTATAGTATCTCTATTTATATTGTTGTCGCAAGCGAAACGAAGATTACTGAAGTAATCGTTGAAGTCCAAAAGAAAGTTAAATATGTATTGGAGAAGACTTTTGGCATTAAATTTAAAAACGTTAATGTATACGTTCAAGGCATTAAAGAACTTTAATTATGAAAACTATTTCTGGTCAATTACTTAAAAGCATGTTCATAAGCGCATCGAACAATGTTTTTAACCACTATCCAGAAATTGACGCACTTAACGTATTCCCAGTTCCTGATGGCGACACTGGTATGAACATGAATTTAACTATGTCCTCAGGAGCGAAAGAAATAAGTAATAGAAACGATAATAATGTAAGTGATATCGCGAAGAGTTTCTCTCGCGGTCTACTTATGGGAGCAAGAGGAAACTCTGGCGTTATTACATCTCAGATATTTAGAGGATTTGCTAAATATCTTGAAGGTAAAGAAGAGATAAACGCTATTGATTTGGCGGAAGCTCTTATTGCTGGTAAAGAATCTAGTTATAAAGCAGTCATGCGCCCTGTTGAAGGAACGATTTTAACCGTTATAAGAGAAACTAGTGATTCCTTAATGGCGAAAGCTGAAGAAGGAATGAGCATTGAAGAATGCTTTGAAATAATTTTGAAAGAGGCTAAATCTTCATTAGCGAGAACTCCAGAATTATTACCTGTATTAAAAGATGTAGGTGTAGTAGATTCTGGCGGCGCAGGTCTAGTAACTATATTTGAAGGTATGAATAAAGCCTTGATAGGAGAATTTGTTTATAAATCTCTTGAAGGCCAACAAGTTGTAGAAGAAAAAGATAATCTTGTACAAAAAGGTTACGATATGGAGCTTAATTTCTTTCTTCTTAAAGATGGAAGCAAGAAACAATTTATTGAAAGAAACTTTAGAGATTTCGCTCTTCATCATGGTACTGATTTTCTTTATTCTATGGTAAAAGAGGATCGCTTTAATATTAAAATTCAAATGCTTCATCCTGGCACACTACTTGCCTATTTACAACAATTTGGAGAATTTGAAACTATATCAATCACTCCACATAAAGAAGATAAACAAGAAGATAAAAAAGTTAAATCACCAAGAAAAGAAAATGCTCTTATCGCTGTTAGTAGTGGTGAAGGTTTAGATGAACTCTTCCGCCAAGTCGGAGTATCGGTTATTGTTAACGGCGGACAAACTATGAATCCTAGTGCTCAAGATTTTCTTGACGCGATTAAGAAGGCTAACGCGAATAATGTATTTATTCTTCCAAATAATAGCAATATAGTTATGGCTGCAACTCAAGCATGTGAAATGATTGATGATGGAACGGATGCTCGTGTCATTCCATCAAAAACTGTTCCTCAAGGATTAGTAAGTGCTTTAGTGTTTACTAACGAAAATAAGGTTGATCTTAATTTTAATAATATGAAGGCAGCTCTAAAAAATGTATCATCAGGTTCAGTAACTTTCGCGATTAAAGATACCGATATTGAAGGAGTGCATGTTACGAAAAACTATTATATGGGCCTTAGAGATAAGATGATTATCACTTGTGTTAAAGATAAATTCGAAGCTTTACGTAATCTACTTTCTGATATGATAAAGATGGATTCAAGCATTGTTACTATCATATGCGGTGAAGATATAAGTGATAAAGAAATTAAAGAATTAAATAAAGATATCGCAGAGAGTTATAAAGATATTCAAATTAATATTGTTTCAGGTAAACAGCCAGTTTACTCGTTTTTAGTAGGTGTTGAATAAAAGGGGGATATATGAAAAACGCTTATCTTACAAAAAGTAAGAGCTATCTTAAGAAAGAACTTGAGAAGCTTAATAAGGAATATGTTACTTATAAAAGTAAGAAACTATCCTTAAATATGACAAGAGGGAAACCAAGTCCAGAGCAGCTTGATTTAGCTTTAGGTATGAACAAAGTCTTAATAAAGAAAGAAGACTATATATCTAAAGATAAAATTGATACCCGTAACTATGGGGATCTTACTGGTATATATGAATGTAAGAAATTATTAGGTGATATGTGCGGCGCGAATCCAGAAAATGTCATTATCGCTGGTAATTCATCTCTTAGAATTATGTATGATGTTATCGCTCATTCCATGCTTCATGGAATATGCGGCAATAAACCTTTAATGAAACAAGGACATATTAAGTGGCTTTGTGTAGTTCCTGGTTATGATAGACACTTCGCTATTCTTGAATATCTTGGAATTGAAATGATTAATATTCCTTTAAACGATGATGGTCCTGATATGGACTTAGTCGAGAAACTTGTTAAGAAAGATGCATCTATTAAAGGTATTTGGTGCGTTCCAAAATACGCTAATCCTAGTGGAACATCTTATTCAAATAAAATAATTAAACGCTTAGCAGCGCTTAAACCACTCGCAAAAGATTTTAGAATTTATTACGATAATGCTTATTCAGTTCATCATTTATATCCTAATAAACCAGTTAATATTTTAAGTATCTTAGATGAGGCAAAAAAAGCAAAGAATGAAGACATTGTTTATGTCTTTACTTCTACTAGCAAGATAAGCTTCGCCGGTGCTGGCGTAGCTTGTGTTGCTTGTAGCGACAATAACAAAAAAGATTTATTAGCGAATTTAACTATTGAAACTGTCGGTTTTGATAAAGTTAATCAAATCCGACATGTGAAATTCTTTAAAGACTTTAATGGAATTAAAAAACATATGGTCAAGCACGCAAATATTATGCGTCCTAAATTTGAGAAAGTTGTATCTATTTTAGATAAAGAACTTAAGGGACTTAATATTGCAAGTTATAATCGTCCTCTTGGTGGCTATTTTGTATCTTTATATACTTTGAATGGCTGCGCAACTAGAGTTCATCAATTATGTAAAGAAATGGGTGTTAGCCTTACTCCGGCTGGAGCAGCCTATCCCTATCATAAAGATCCAAATGATTGTCATTTAAGAATCGCTCCAAGTTTCCCAAGCGTTAAAGAAATTAATGATGCTACAAAGATTCTTGCCTTAGCGATTAAGATTGCGAGTATTGAAAAGACATTATCAAATGGAAAGAATTAATGCGCATATTATAAAACCTAAAATAATCAAAGATAATGTTTTAAAATTTCTAAAAAAGAATCCGAAATATAATAATAATCGATATACATTTATTCCTTCTTTTGTGGATGTTCATGTTCACTTTCGCGAACCAGGATATTCTTATAAAGAAAGCATTTTAACTGGTTCAAAGGCGGCGAGTAAAGGTGGCTACACCACCGTTTTAACTATGCCTAATCTTAAGCCAGTAAGTGATACAAAATCACATATCAATGAACAACTTAAGATAATTAAAAAAGATGCTGTTATTGAGGTCATTCCTTTTGGAGCGATTTCGCTTAACGAGGAAGGAAAGAAACTCTCTCCTTTAAAAGATGTATCTAAATTAGTAGCAGGTTTTTCTGATGATGGAAGAGGCGTACAAAATGATAAATTAATGAGATTAGCAATGATAGAGGCAAAGAAATTAAATAAAGTTATCTCTGCGCATTGTGAAGTTAATTCATTATTAAAAGGTGGATATATTCATGATGGATGTTACGCAAAAAAACATCATCATAAAGGAATATCTAGCGCCTCAGAATATAAAGAAGTAATTCGCGATATTAAATTAAATAAAGATATTAATTGTAAGTTTCATGTTTGTCATGTGTCTAGTAAAGAAAGCATAAAAGCTATTAGAGATGCAAAGAAAAAAGGCATAAATATTACATGCGAAACTGCTCCACATTATTTATTGCTTAACGATTCTCTTCTTAAAGAAGATGGAAATTATAAAATTAATCCTCCAATAAGAAGCCCGCTTGATCAAAAAGAATTAATTAAAGCAATTAAAGATGGAACGATAGATATGATCGCAACCGATCACGCCCCCCATTCAAAAGTAGAAAAATTAAAAGGATTAAAAGATTCATTATTTGGTGCTTCAGGTTTAGAGATTGCGTTCCCACTTTTATATACTTATTTAGTAAGAAAGAAAGTAATAACATTAGATAAATTAGTGGACTTATTATGTGTTAATCCTCGTAAGAGATTTTCTCTTAAGATGCGTGATGATTTCTCTATTTGGGATTTAAATAAAAAAGAAATTATTAATCCAAATAAATTTATATCCAAAGGAAA
>JAKSUY010000021.1 GCA_024408495.1 Bacilli bacterium | reverse complement strand
TATAAAAAATGAACTTATTGATGCAGTTAAAACTGCAAAATCAATTCATGAAGGAGATTATTCTTCTTACGCGACAAATCTTTTGTAATCCGTGGTAAGATAAAAAAGACGAGAGACCATCATCATGGAGATAAACCTGTGAATAAGTCAAGAATGGATCGATTAGAGACTAAAGTTGATCAACTAGGTATGACAGTTGAAAAATTAGCTAAAATCGTTATCGATGGTTTTAAACGCGTTGACACTCGAATTGATAACTTAGAAAAAGATGTTAATTCCTTAAAACAAGATGTAAAAGGTATTAACACCAGGATTGATCGAATTGATACCCGTCTTGATTACATTGTTAAAGCAAATAATTTAAAAGATAGCAAGTAAGTTAACTCAACCCCTAATTCCGTCTTTAGGCGTGAATAAACCCAAGAATGGAATTGCTAAATTGTACGTATGTGATAGAAAAAAATATTGAGTATACCACTATTTCTTAAAAATATAATCTAGTATTTCTTTAAAATCTTTAGCGTAATATTCGCATAATGGTTTACAACCGCCGCTTACAATGTTACCACCCGCAATACCAATGGTAGGATAACCCGCTAAACGAATTGAACACACCAAATATTTAATGTCACTATTTATTCAATAATAAATGTAGAAGTATTTAAATATGACAGGCGCGAGTTAATTTTTAAACGATTGTTACGATATCTAAATTTAACTTCTTTCCTTTCCCCATTTCTTTGAATTAAAGTAATCTTATTAATATTTAAGTTATAGACTAATAAATCAATTGAAGAGAAGTCTCCACATGCGTTAGAAAGGAACAATACTTTTTGATTGCCTTTGTTAAATAGATAAACATATAAACCTTGGTATATCGATTTCACTAATGGTTCCTTTGATTCAATTGAAGTAGTGAACAAATAATCCTTTAACACTCCAAATTGTTCATAATTAAATGAAGTAAAAATATATGGATTAATAATAAAGTTAGAGCCTTTAACAAAACTAGGCCCAACTTTCTCGTGGGAGTAATTATAGGCATTAGATAATACATTTATATCTTTCTCATAATCAATTAATACATAATTACCAGCATATTTTTCTAAACTACCACGATATTGATGCATACCCTTATAAGGTTTATTTAACACTTCAAAAGAATAAGTTCCATCATTACATATATGTTCTACATACGATTTAGCCTTGATTAAATACCCCAAGCCTCTATCAATTAAGTATTTAGCGCTTTCTCCATCTAAAATAATAAAGTTATCTTTAAATAAAGAGATAATCTCATCATTAGAGAAATTATTAACATTTTGTCCGGTTAAGACAATTGATTCATTATGGAATTCTTTAGAAGTAGAAAATCTAAAAGAAAACCCAAGTGAAGAGAAATAAGACACGCCTTTTTGTTCATCGGGAATTAATTCATACCAAGTTTTCGCCTTACGATGAAGAACGCTCATTTCATCAATCGGAAAAGTTAAACCTAATAATTCAGATGGTTTTAAATTAAGTTCCTTAACCGCATCTAAATAAGGAGATACCTTTTTAATTGCTTCTCCGTATTTAAATTCATTCTGCGCTCCATTACCTACAAATTCAAAAATATCGTAAGTCATGCCTTTCAAGCCTAAAGGTAAGGCGCTTTCTAATTGAAATGATAAGAATTTAGGCGATTTAGAAAATAAGGAGAAAGAAGAATTTTCCATCTCTGGATAAATATAAGCCTCATCACCGATAAAGGCGCGAACAATCATCGAATTTTCATTAAAGAAATATAAATACTGTTTAGGCGAGATTTCATTATAGCAAGGAAGATGGATTCTATCGGTTAAATAGCCATTGCTACTTAAATCGGTTAATAACTGTTTCCAGTGTCTACCTTCCATTTGATGAGCTTCAGGTCTAGAAGACATTAGCGCTACTGAAGTAGAAGGACTAACTTCTTTTACTTTAGAGGAAATTAATTTCGCTAAAGAATCAAGAGCGTACCACGAGGATTCTAGCCATGCTTTTCGAACCTCTCCTCCACTAATAATGCCGTTAACAATTTCTTCTCTAGTTAAATTCTTATTTAATTTTTGATTAATAAGTGCGATATGGTTTTCACAAAAACATCCACCCCATTCAAGTGGATCGTGATTATGTAAACGAAAATCGTCTTCAATCCAAAGGACTTCTGGTTTAACCTCGCTAACATAATAACTTAGAGTATTTAAATAAAATTCTCTCCAATTCTTATCTAAGGGACAAGCCACCATTTTAGTAGATTTACCATTCTTATCTACCATGAGGGTAAACCTTTGATTTTCTTTAAGAGTTCTACCTCTATCTAGTTGTCCGAATTCAAACCAAGGATTAATGGAAGTAGAAATATTGTGTTCCGCAAAAATTAACTTAGCCTTTTTAATTACTTCCACCCACGGTTTAAGTTCATCAACATCAAGATGCCCACTATTAAATTCTTCACCATTAAACATTAAAATAATGTTTTTAAAATCATATTTAAGAGCGAATTTAAGAATAGATTTAATTCTTTCATCCGCATATTTATCAGGATAAATTTGCGTTCTTAGGCAATGGGTAAATTTTTTATCATCAAATACCATAATTATTACCTATGAAATTATTATACTTATCCTCATTTTTTATTCATCAAAAATGAAACATTTTCTCTTATCTTTATGGAGTAATTTAATCTTAACGTTTTCTACCTCCGGGCTATTAACATGACGGAAATAAATCCCATAAGCTGGTAAAAGAGTGCCATAAGTATGTACTTCGGGATATTCTTTCGGCTCTAAGGGCACTACGTTAGAGAAACTCTTAACCCCACCATCAAGCTCAAAATATATATTCTTTAAGGTAATATTTTTTAAATTATGACCTTTTAGACCACATATATTAGAAGTTACTTGCCAAGTCCCTACTTCTCTTACCTTATTTAATGAAGTAACCCCTGGATATTGATAATGATTATTTCTAACATAAGAATCATAGTTCCACGCAATTGTTTTCACTAATTTATATGGACCAGTCGCCTTTATATTATTAAAGGTAATATTAGAAATAGAGCCAATCTTACTCCCTTTAGGACCTCTAAGACGCTTTCCTAGATGTACGAATATAGGAGTACCCGTATTCTTCATCTCTATATTATTAAAGGTAAGATTTTTAATATGCGCTCCATCAACCGATTCAACGCTAATACCCGTAATACGAGAATTAATAATTTTAGTATCTTTAACACTAATATTTAAGAAAGCTCCGTTCGACTCTGTTCCAAACTTAATCGCGTTACAACGTGAAGTAACCATGCAATTACTTACTTTAATATCTTCACATTTACCTAATTTATTAAGGTTATAAGAGGATTTAAAGACGATTCCATCGTCTCCGCTTATAACATTACAGTTTTTAATAACTACATCTTTTGAATTATCAGGAGAAATGCCATCAATATAGACTTTTAGATTTAAATAATCACAAATAACGTGCCTACACATTACTAGATAAACCGCTAAATCGGTTACGTTTAGAATCTTTAAATGATTAAGCTTAATATTCTCGCATTCAACTAAGGTAATACATTTAGGGCCTCGATGAACCATATCACGAATATTCTCATCATCCCAGACTGAACGCATATCAATCGTTCCACCAGTAATAGTGATATTCTTTAATTTCTTGCCAACGAATAAGGAACAATTAAAGAAAGAATGCGATGCATCTTGATATAAAGGATAATTAACCTTCTCTTCTTTTGCATAGTCATTAAATCGCTTAGATCCGAGAATAACCGCTTCTTTATCTAATTTAATAATTAAATCGCTTTTAAGAAAAATTGTAGATAAAACGTATCTCCCTTTAGGGAAATAAATAGTTGCGCCTTTAGGGGCACGATCAATTAAAGATTGTAAGGCTTTAGTTAAAAGGGTTTTACCATCCCCAATGATTCCTAGTTTATTAACATTAAAAACTATCATAAACAATAACGATTTTAATTATAAATTAAAGATATGATTATTCAAGCATGGATTGTCTGGCCAAGGTTATTTGACATATTAATTGCAACAATTCTATTTAATTTATAATTAATATTCTCTCTTTTAGCGAATAACTATATAGGAGGACATTCATGTACAAAAGTGAATTACATAACTCGAAAGAAACCAGAGAGATTCTAGAAAAAGGTTCACCAGATGTCTTTTTTAGGTGGTATTAAAAAAGAAGAGAAACCATCAATTTGAGATAAGACTGTGAAGAAACCTGCATTAAGTCAAAGAATGGATCAGCTAGAAGGAAGAATTGATCGAAAAGAAAAGTCGATTACCAACTTAGCTAAAATCGTTGAAGATAGTTTTAAACGCGTTGACGCTCGAATTGATAACTTAGAAAAAGATATTAACGCTCGTCTTGATTACATTGTTGAAGCAAATAATTTAAAAGATAGTAAGTAAATAGTCCCGCCCTGATTTAATCATAGTGAAGTGTTTATTTTTTACTTGGTACATGAATATGCAATGTACATCCTGGAGCGTTCGTACATCCGATATAAGTAATCACCTTTTTCTTCTTTTTACTCCATTTGTAGCAAATGACGGCATCGCCCTCACCACATTCAGGGCATTTCATAATTGGTTCGTTAGGATTAACGTTTTGGTATTCAACGTGTTTACATGAATGACATCGATACACGATATCATCGCCTTCTCCAAACTTTTCTAAGTATCCTCCGCATTCAGGACATCTTCTTTGAAGAATCTTTGGTTTCTTATCTAAATTAACACGATGTGCGACTATTCTTTCTTCAATATGAGCACTCGCTTCTCGTGGGTCACCTTTACATATACCAGTATCATAAGTAAAGGAACTACCATTAGAAAGACTATAGTAATAACGTATTCCATCCATGTAGTGAGTTACTTTTTTTCTTTCTGGTGGTAATTTAAGATCTTTAAGTAAGATATAGTTATATACCTGCATCACCATAAATGAAATCTAACATCGTTACTCGATGATCTTCATTTAATACTACTTTAAGAATAAAACGAGAGAATTTACCTTCATCGTTATAACACATAACAATTAATCCGTATTTTTGAGTAATAGGATAGGTTTCCACTAATAGTTTATGTTTCTCGGTATTCTTTTTATGAATAAATGGTTTAGTTTTATTACCTAAAAATTCGATAAATCCAATAAATAGTTCTTTATTATCTAGTTCTCTTAATAGGTTATTTAAATAACCTTTAGAGTGATCTTCTTGTGAAAGGTGTTTATCAGTATGCAAGAATTCAATATATGGTGGGCGCTTACAATAACATCTATTCTTAATAAAGTCATCAAGCCTACATTTATGTTCTAACACTTCTTTAAATTGATTGAGCACTCTAAGTTCCGTGTTAGCTAGATAGCGTCTATTAGCCGCCTCTCGTTTCATATTCTTCGGCTTCTTCCATTCAGCTCGCCACTCCTCAAACCGTTTCTCACGTTCCTCCTCTAGCTTTTTCTCCAATCTACGATTGAATTCATGAATTTCTTCTAAAGTTCTTTTTGGCATATCTAAGCCTCCTTGCCACAATATTGTTTCACCTTTTATCACGCCCATATGACGCGAAAGATATATAGAAGTTAACTACGTTAAATTAGATATGCATTTTTTCTTGACAAAATTTCTAAAAGTCATGACACGTATGTAACACATACGTGTGCTCCCAGCGTAGCCGCGTTTAAAATATAAAATAAAAGTCCGCGCGCATAAAGAAGTGAATACAATATATCATTCTAAAAATTTTCCGTATGATATAACGCCCATCAAGCTTCATTTTATTAATAACTCAGATTTAAATAACGGACTAGGTTTAAATTCAAAAATAGATTTTTTTGTTATTTTGAATAATAATTAAATTATGAAGCTATTAAATATTAAAGATTTAAAAATTAATCCAATTGATTTAATTGGAAATAAATGGATGCTAGTTAGTGCTGGAAAGAAAAATAAATTTAACACAATGACTGCTTCTTGGGGACAAATTGGAGCGCTTTGGGGACATGGAGTAAATGGAAAAGGAACGGTGACTATTTTTATCCGTCCAAGTCGATACACTGATCGATTCATTAATACAAATAAATGTTTTTCGTTAAGCTTCTTTGATGATAAATATAAAAAAGATTTATCTTATCTAGGTTCTCATTCAGGTCGAGATGAAGATAAAATTAGTAAGACTAATTTACATGTTAAATTTATTGATCAAGTTCCTGCCTTTAAAGAGGCTAGTCTAGTTTTAATTTGCAAGAAAATCTATAAAGGAAAAATCAATCAAAAAGGCTTTATTGATAAAAGTATCATTGCTTCTTTTTATAAAGACGCTGCTAATAATATTTACAACAATTCTTCCTATCATAACGTTTATATTGGTGAAATATTAAAAATATATACGAAATAGCTATAAATATTAAATTGCACTATGACTATTTAATGTTTTTTAAAGTATATAAAACGGTTTCAATTACTGGTTTAACAGTTTCAATATAAAGGGTTTCAGAGGTCGTATGTGGATTATCAATCCTCGGCCCGATACTTGCTAATTTAATGCCATCTCTTTTACTAGCAAACCATGCACATTCTAAACCAGAATGAGTCGCTACTAATTTAGTTTCTTCTTTATAAGACAAAGCAAGTCCTTCTTTAAGATAATTAATTAAATCAGTTTTTGGATCTCCATCCCAACCTGGATAATAGGAATCGATGGTATAGTTATATCCTTTATTTGTATCATTAGGGATAAATGTATTTTTACGAAGCATTTCTAAATCATCGTTTACACAAGAACGGGAGCTAGTGGAAATACTACATTTCCCTCCTCTGATAGAAAAGAGTCCAATATTAGAAGAAGTTTGAGGTAAATCTTTAGTCTTCATCGAAATTACACCTTGAGGGAAAGAAGCAAGTAAATCAATATAATCTTTTGAATCATTACTATTTAGATATTTAGTAATAGCGACACCATTATATTTAATAACGAAATTTTTTTCGTCTGGATATTCATTCATTAATTCATTTTTAACTGTATCAATGATGTTTTTAGTAGTTGAAACTTCGCTACTTAAAACAGCAAAAGAAATATCCGCATAAGGTGCGATTGAATTAGTAGCGGTTCCTCCATTAATATTACCGAGTACATAAGTAATACCTTCCTTTTCAATTTCTTTAAATATTTTTGAAGTTACAACTGCTGCGCTTAAACGATGCTTTTGAATATCATCGCCAGAATGCCCACCCAAGAGCCCGCTAATATGAATAGAAACGCCTGTATATTCATTAGGGATAGTTGAAACACCACACGTTTTTAAATGAGTCATTCTTAAACTACCCGCAGTTGAATAAATAATTTCATTAGATACGTCATCATCAATATTAATTAAATAATCAGAATCTAGGACATTATCAGGAAGATAGCCTGCTCCAATTAAGCCTACTTCTTCATCCGCAGTAATAAGCGCACGAATTGGTCCGTGTGGAGCGTCGCTATTAATAATTGCCATTATAATTGCAATTCCAATTCCATCATCTGCGCCTAAAGAAGTTTTAGAGGCAGTAATGGTATTATCGTAATTTATAATTGCGTTAATTGGATTGTTGATAAAATATTCCTCTGTATAGCCAGCGCCTTCTCCGTCCTCGCCCACACACACCATATCCATATGGGCTTGGAGAATTATTTTAGGCTTATCTTGATATCCACTAGTCGCAGGAATATCCATCCAAAAATTTCCGTAATCATCAACCTGGTGTTCAAAAGAATGCTCTTGAGCATAACTATTTAAATACTTTCTAATCTTATCTAAATGATAACTAGGTCTAGGTACTTTGGTAAGTTCAATAAATTGATTAATTGCTTCATCAGTAATTTTATTAGTATCGATAGATTTATTACACGAAGTTAAAGCAAATAATGTAGAACTCGCTATGATAAATGAATATATCTTATAAGTTTTCATACTTACTATATCTTTGACCCATGAGCTAAAGTAATACCAAGAGTCATAATCAATACTGCAGTAAGATTATACAATAACAAAAATAATTTGATATCAAAAAATAGTATTATCTTTTTTGGACATTCAAAAATATAGTCCTAGATTAATCTCTAATTATCTATAGATCTATTTTATTATTACTTAATAATATCTACACCAGGAAGATGACCATCGTTTTCAATCATCTCTAATGAGGCACCGCCACCAGTGGAGACGTGTGAGAATTTATCTTTGTAGCCAAATTCTTTAATCGCAGCCGCAGAATCACCACCACCGCAAACAGAGAATACATTATTTAAACTAGCAACCGCTTTACAAATACTAATGGTTCCTTCTTGGAAATCTTTTTGTTCAAATACTCCCATTGGACCATTCCAGAATATCATCTTGGCTTTTTTAATTTCACTAGCGAATAATTCTCTAGTCTTAGGACCAATATCCATGCCTTGGAAACCATCAGGGATATCCAATCCTACTTCTTTTTTCTCAGTCCAGCCTTCGAAACCATTCGCGACCATACTATCAACGGGTAACACAATCTTACCATTCGCTTCTTTAAAGCATCTCATCGCATATTCAAGTTGATCATTTTCAACTGGAGAAGTACCAATCTTATGTCCTAAAGCTTTTTGGAAAGTATAGGCCATCGCACCACCAATAAGAATCTTATCGCACTTCTTAAGAAGTGATTCAATGACTTTGATCTTATCACTAACTTTAAGTCCGCCTAAAATTGCAATATATGGACGGTCTGCATCTTTAACTTCGACACAACGCATTAAATTATCAACTTCTTTTTTAACGAGATAGCCAATCGCGACTTGTTTACCTTCTTTCTTTAAGATTTCAGGTACTCCATAAGTGGAAGCGTGAGCGCGGTGTGCGCTACCAAAAGCATCCATGACATATGCATCCGCTAAAGCGGCCCAATCTTTACTTAAATCAGCATCATTCTTTTCTTCGCCTTTTTCATAGCGAGTATTTTGAAGAAGTAATACATCACCATTATTTAATGAATTAACTAAAGAAGTCACTTCACTTCCACGAGTAGTGTTCGCGAATTTAACATCTTTCTTTAGCAGTTCACCTAAACGTTTAGCGACTGGTGCTAAATTGTTTTTCTTTTTCGCTGCTTCAATTACTTCTGGTGCTTCTTTATGTTTAATCTTACCTAAGTGGGAGAATAAAATAACCTTCGCACCTTTATTAATTAATTCTTGAATAGTTGGAAGCGCAGCGACTACACGGTTATCATCACGAATCGCGCCTTCTTTTAGTGGGACGTTAAAATCAACTCTCACTAATACTCTTTTACCTTGAATGTCTTTTAATTCATTTACTGCTAACATAATATTTCTCCTTTAAATATAAAAAGCGTCTCACGGAGGGGACGCTTTTAATTTATTAATTAGTTAATGCCAAGTACTTTAGCCATATGGCCCGCTAAACGGACGAATTGGCAAGTATAACTATATTCGTTATCGTACCAGCTTACAACCTTGACCATCTCTAAGCCATCTGGAGTCTTAAAGACCGTGGTTTGAGTGGCATCAAAGATTGAACCATGAGTGTTATGGATGATATCGCTACTAACGATTTCATCTTCGGTATAACCTAAGACATTCTTAAGAGCGCCTTCAGAAGCTTCTTTCATAGCAGCGTTAATTTCTTCAACGGTGGCTGGTTTATTTAAGACTAAACTTAAATCAACAAGTGAACCATCGATGACTGGAACACGTAACGCACCACCACGTAATCTTCCTTCAAGTTCAGGAATAACGAGGTTAATGGCTTTCGCGGCACCGGTTGTAGTTGGAACAATGTTGGCGGCTGCAGCACGACCACGACGTAAATTGCCTTTCGCTAAGTCAAGAGTAGTTTGGTCATTGGTATAAGCATGAACCGTAGTCATATAACCACCTTTAATACCCCACTTCTCTTGTAATACTTTACAAACTGGAGCTAAGCAGTTAGTAGTGCAGCTCGCACCAGAAACGACTTTTTGATCAGTGGTTAATTTATCGGAGTTAACTCCATAAACATAGGTTGGAGTTTCTTTATCACTTGGCGCAGAGATAATAACACCTTTTGCACCATTATCGATATGAACTTGAGCGTCAGCTTTTCCTTTAAAACGACCAGTACATTCAAGAACGATGTCAACGCCATAATTCTTCCAAAGTAATTCTTTTGGATCTTTCTTTCCTAAAACCGGAATTTTCTTTCCTTTATAAACAAGAGAATTACTAGCTACATCAAAGCTAATATCATTCTCGCCCCAAATCTTATGGGTAGTATCGTATTTTAGTAAATACGCTAAAGTTTTAGCATCAACTAAATCGTTAATGGCTACTACTTCAAATTCACCAGATTCATACGCGCGGCGGAAAGCTAAACGACCGATACGTCCAAATCCGTTAATTGCTAATTTTATTGACATATTTTATGTCCTCCATTTTTAAAACGCTTATTATTATATAATAAACTATTTTATTTTGCTAACTTTTTTTAAAGAAAAAAACGAGTCGTTTTATTTGCCTCGTTTTAATCAATTATTTTGCTTTAATTTTTAGTTATATACTTTATAGAATATATTAGAAATTTATTTAGCGGGTTTATTTTTTTTACGTTGTTGTTGCTTTAAACGATTAACTGCATTTAATTCATTTCTTCTATCCGCTTTTTGATATTGAAGTTTGGACTTATTTTCTTCTTTTAACGCTTTCTTGGAAGCTTTAATCGCCTGAGCATTTTTATTAGCAACTTCTTTTTGCATTGCGCGTTCTGCTTTAGCGATAATTTGTTGTTGCTTTAAAAGTGCCTTAGATTCCTTTTCACGCGCTAAAGCATCTAAACGTGCTTGCTGTTGCTCTTGCTTAATAAGTAATTCTTTCTTTGTTAAATAGGCATCATTTTCTACATCAAGTTCATGCATACGTTGATTATTGATGGAGTGAAGTTTAGATGCTCGTACCGCTTCTTGATTTGCTTTTTCTAAATCTTGTTGATAAGCCAATCTAAACGACTTAACAAGCTTTTCGTTTTCAATTTGAATTTTAGGCTGCAATTCCTTATTCCTAGCTTTAAGATATTGTTCATACTGTTTACGTTTAATTGCCTCTTGTTTAGCTTTTTCTTTGATAGCGGCTTTTAAAAGATTTTCCTCGATTTCACGATACATTTGATTTTTTCTTTTTCTTTCTTCAGCTAGGTGCGCTAAACGTTGGCCTTCGACATATTTCGCGTAAGATTTTTCTTTGAATTCTTTTTCCTTTAAATAATCTAATTGTTCTTGTTGCTTAATGGCCTTTTTAGCATCAATAACATATTGCTTTAAAGCCACTTCTGCTTCTTTCTTATTTAATTTACGTTGCTTCGCCATTTCTCTAGCATATTCTTTGTCTTTTACGCTTTGTAAATAATATTTGCTAGCGCTTGATTTATTAGGTGATGCACGATTAAAAGATGAGGATTTAACGCGCTTATTGGAACGTTTACCTGAACGAATTTTACCTGTTGCTTGTTTATTTGGTTTCATCAGTTGTATATTTTATCATACTTTTACTTATTAGTAAGTAAAAACGCTTTGTAAAATAAATAGGCTTCGTATAAATCAACTTTCGATACAATTTCAAGCGGTGAATGCATCGCTAAAAGAGGTACACCCGCATCTACTACATCCATGTTGTATTTGGCTAAGACATAGGAAATAGTTCCGCCGCCTCCAGCATCAACCGCTCCAAGTTCGCTACTTTGATGATCGATTCCGTTATCATCAAGAACTTTGCGTAAGTAAGCAATGAATTCTGGATTAGCATCATTGCTGCCGCTTTTGCCACGATGTCCGGTGTACTTATTAAAACACACACCATGACCAAATCTAGCCATATTACGATGGGGCGCATTTACTTCTTTAAAAAGAGGGTCCGCTGCTGCAGTCACATCACTAGAAATCATTTTGGAATTTCTAAAAGCCGCTCTAGTCATTAAAGTTGGATGCTTTTCTTCATGCATATGTACTAAGTCAAGCAAAACGTTTTCAATGAAATAAGATCCGGCACCAGTAGCACCAAGACTACCAGTTTCTTCTTTATCGACTAGGATTAAACAAGAAGTATATGTAACTTTTTTAGGATCAGCAGTGGCGATTGCCATTAAACTTGCGTATGAACAACTACGGTCATCTTGACCATAGCCAGCCACCATGCTTCGATCAATACCACAATCACGCGCTAAGTAAGCAGGAACGGCTTCAATTTCAGCACTAGTGAAATCTTCTTCATCGAAGTGATATTTATTTTTTAACAATTTAAGTACGTTCTTTTTAACCGCTTCTTCATTCTCGCCTTCAAGCGGGATGGTAGCAAAAGTAATATCTAAATTTTCACCACTGATAAGTGTTTTAGCGGGTTGTTGAAGTTGTTTATCAGATAAATGGATTAATAAATCTGTAATCGTAAATATTGGATCATCTTTATCTAGACCAATATTGATATTAACGATACTTCCATCTTTCTTACAAACCACGCCAATTAAAGCAAGCGGAATCGTTGTCCATTGATGTTTCTTAATACCACCATAATAATGCGTATCTAGCATCGCAAAACCGGTATCTTCATATAAAGGATTTTGTTTTAAATCAATGCGAGGCGAATCAATGTGCGAACCTAAAATATGCATACCTGCGCTAATAGGTTTACTTCCAATAATAAAAGCTGCTACATTCTTATTACGATTAATAATATAAATCTTATCTCCGGTCTTAATTTTCTTAAAAGAATGCATGTCTTTAAAACCATGAGCTTTTAAGATTTTAACGGCTTCATCAACCGCTAATCTTTCGGTTCTTCCTTTATTTAAAAAGTCTTTATAGCCCTCGCTAAAATCCATGACTGGTTTAACATTCTTGTACTTGTGCCAAGCGTTTTTGTTATACATAATAAGTCCTCCTTTAGTACTTATTAACTTGTCTATTATAGTTAACTTTTAGTTTACTAAGATAGGCATCTTTAACTTCTTTAGGCGAATAGCCTAAATAAGCGATGAGATTTAAATAACTACTCATCGCTTTTTTGTATTGTTTTGATGAATAGTCATCTTTAAGTTTAAGCGATTCTTGATAGGCCTCTAAAATCGCAGTGACTAAATTATACTCTTTATTTTTCTTAATCTCATAAATTGTTTTCTTGTTTTTAAGCGCTACACCTAAAGAAAGAATAAAATGAAGTCCATCGGCGTATTCTTCTAAAATTACTTCTTTAGGTGAAGCTTTTTTAAAAGACCAATACTTAAAACATCTAGTTTCATTGGCGAACTCACCGAGTTCAACAATAAGCGCTAATAAACGCGAATAAAAGGTTTTTTTATAAGTAATATGGTGACGTTTTGCGATATCTTTATCTAACTCAGCTTGAAGCGGATAAAGTTCTTTTAAATCAATCTTCATGTAAATCACCTAATTTTTTTAAGCCCCAAATATCTTTGTTATATTGTTCAATCGTACGATCCGAGGAGAATACTCCGCTGCCCGCAATATTATTAAGCGACATCTTCGCCCACTTTTTCTTGTCTTTATATAATTCATCGACTTGTTGATGAGCTTTTAAATACTCGTGGAAATCTTTAAAGAGTAAATATTCATCCTTCTTATTCATTAATTCATCAAAAATCGGACGGAATTGATTAGGATCTTTACACCATGGTCCGTTAAATAATGAATCAATTACTTTATGAATGGATTGATCCGTATTATAAATATCCCAAGGATTATAATTACCCGCTTTAATCTTCTCAACTTCATTAGCTTTAAGACCGAAGATAATGTTATTGCCTTTTTTAGCATAATCCGCGATTTCAATATTAGCGCCATCAAGGGTACCAAGAGTAATCGCTCCATTCATCATGAGCTTCATATTAGAAGTACCACTTGCTTCATATCCAGCCGTGGAGATTTGTTCACTAACATCCGCAGCCGGAATAATTTTCTCAGCTAAAGTGACTCCATAATTTTCCACAAAGACAATCTTAATATATTTATTAACATCGCTATCGTTATTAATTACCTTAGCAACCCCTAATATTAATTCGATAATTTTCTTTGCAAAATAATAACTTGGAGCGCTCTTTGCGCCAAAAATAAAGGTTTTTGGATGTAAGTTTTTGGCTTTAAGTGGATTATCTTTAATATAGTAATATAGATAAATAATGTGTAAGACATTTAATAATTGTCTTTTATAAGCGTGTAGGCGCTTAATTTGTACATCATAAATCGAATCCGGATTGATTTCGATATGATAAGTGTCTTTGATAAATTTAGCGAAATCAACTTTATTTTGATACTTAATCTTTATTAATTGAGTAAGCACTTTATCGTCATTTTCAAATTTTCTAAAGTCTTCTAATTTAATCGGATTTTTAATCCAATCTTCACCAATCTTACTCGTAATTAATTTCGCAAGTTCAGGATTAGCGTTAAGTAACCATCTACGATGAGTGACCCCGTTGGTTTTATTATTAAATTTCTTTGGGAATAATTTATAAAAATCCGCGAAAGTGGTTTTCTTTAAAATATCCGTATGAATCTTCGCTACACCGTTTACGCTATAAGCGGCGTATACGCCAAGATTAGCCATATGGACTTGGCCATCCTTAATAATACTCACATTGTGTTTAACGTTATTATCAACACCTTTATCATTAAGTTCCACCATAAAGCGCTTATTAATTTCTTCAATGATGTTATAGCATCTTGGAATAAGGCGTTGTATAAAATGGATTGGCCATCTTTCAAGCGCTTCCGGTAATACAGTGTGATTAGTATAGGCGATACATTTTTTAGTAATCTTCCAAGCATCGTCCCAATTATAATCATTTTCATCCATAAGAAGTCTCATTAATTCCGGAATCGCTAGTACTGGATGAGTGTCATTAAGATGGAACACATAAGTATCCGCTAAATTATCTAGATTCTTATATTGTCTTAAATGGCCTTTAATCACCGATTGTAGACCTGCACTTACTAAGAAATATTCTTGTTTTAAACGAAGCATTTTGCCTTCTTCAGTCGAATCATCCGGATATAGGTTATGACATATTTCGTTTAATTCATATAAGTAATGATTAAAGTCAGTACCATCTGGAAGTAGCTCACTACTAGGAAGTGCTTGCCACATTCTTAAAGTATTCGTGACTCCATTACGATATCCAACAATACTTACATCATATGGCATCGCTAAAACGGGAATCGCTCCTCCGGTCTTCATCGCGAATTTACCATCCGACTTTGTATACATTTCTTGATAACCATAAAAATTAACCGTAACCGCGTGTTTAGGTTTTCTAACTTCAAATACATATCCATTAGTGAGCCATTGATCAGGCAATTCTTTTTGATACCCTTTATCAAGCTTTTGACGGAAGAAACCGAATTCAAAGCGTAAACAGTTACCATGTCCTGGATAACCTAAACTTGCAATTGAATCTAAGAAACAAGCCGCTAATCGACCTAAGCCTCCGTTACCTAATCCCGCATCGGATTCTCTTTCTTCTAGTTCATGAATATTAATGCCTAATTCATCTAAACCTTTTTTCGCGACTTCATAAATACCAAGGTTTTGCATATTATTAACGAGTAGTCTACCGATTAAGAATTCCATCGAGAAGTACACTAATTGTTTTTGTTTTCTTTTAACAATGGTATCGTGAGTGATTCGATATTGATTACCTGCGTAATCTCTTACCATTTCGCCTAAGATATCATAACGTTCAGTAATATGTGATGTAGTAACATCACGACCATATTTTCTTGCTAAACGGAGCGCGAATTCTTTCTTAAAAGATTCTTTGTTAGTGAACATAAATAAAGTTATTCTCCTTTGTATTTAAAGATACAAGCACCAAAGCTTGCTAATTTAATCGTTAATTTATGAGGCTTATTTTCAGGACCGCCTTCACTTGTATGAAGTGGTAATCCATTATATTGATTAAAGCCGCTATAGACGTCTTTATCAGAATTAAATATTTCTTCATATAATCCAGGACGAGTCATACCTACATCATAATTTTCATAATAATTGCCCGTCATATTAAAGATAAAGATTAGATGAGAATCGTTTACCTTTCTTTCAAAGGCGAATACGCTTTGATTCGCATTATCCACCATTAACCAATTGAAGTGGATCGGATTATGTTCTTCTACTTTCATCGCATCTTCAGCTTGATAAATTAAATTTAAATCTCTAACAACTCTAGTAATCGAATCGTGTTTCGGGAAGCTTCTTAAATTCCAAGGCAAGGAACATTGTTCGTTCCATTCATCAAAGCTTGCGAGTTCATTACCCATAAAGCTAAGTTTCTTACCCGGATGCGCGTATTGATAAGCATATAAATTACGGAGTAAAGCAAACTTTTGATCATAATCGCCCCAAATCTTATTAATAATCGTACCTTTTCCGTGTACAACCTCATCATGGCTTAAAGGCAACATAAAGTTCTCGCTAAAGAAATAGGCCATCGAGAAGGTTAAATGGTTATGTTCATATTTTTTATAAATTGGATCTTTAGAATAATATTTTAATGTATCATTCATCCATCCTAAATCCCATTTATAATCAAATCCTAAACCACCATATTCAATTGGACGAGTAACGCCTAAATAATCCGTGGAGTCTTCGGCAATCATCATAAGTGAAGGATGTGCATAATGTAATTTACCATTAAGTCTACGTAAAAATTCAGTCGCACCGGTATTTTCACCATTCATCTTATTGCCATCCCAGAATAAGAGATTACTCACCGCATCAACTCTAATTCCATCAATATGGAAATAACAGGCGAAGAAGTTCATGGCGCTCATTAAGAAAGATCTAACTGGGTCTTTACCTAAATCAAATTGGGCGCTACCCCATGGAGAATAAGTGTGTTTCTTATCACCGTATTCAAACATATGAGTGCCATCATATTCAAATAATGCCCAATCGTCTTTTGCAAAATGTACTGGAGCAAAATCAACAATCACGCCTAAACCAGCTTGATGCATTCTATCGACAAAACTCATAAATTGTTTAGGATTACCATAACGAGAATCGATTGAAAAGAATCCAGTCGCTTGATATCCCCAACTTCCATCAAATGGATATTGGCATAAAGGCATTACTTCAACATGTGTATATCCTAATTCTTTCATATAGGGGATTAAATAATCCGCGATTTCTTCGTAGGATATTTCTCTTCCGTCTACTTTCCCTTTCCAACTCCCTAAGTGAACTTCATAAATGCTCATAGCTTTATCAAAGTTACGAGTTTGTTTCTTCATAAAGCTTTCATCTTTCCATGGGAAGCCTTCAATATCAAATAAACGAGAAGTAGTATCCGGTCTTACACTTGAAAAGAATGCGTAAGGGTCGACTTTGTCAACGTATTTACCATTTATATTCTTAAAGTGATATTTATAACTTTGATAATCTTTAAGTCCAGGAATAAATAATTCCCACACACCAGATTCATCTATCTTTTTTAATTTATCTTTGCCTGGATCCCAGCCATTCCATTCTCCAATAATAGAGACATCGCTTGCGCCTGGTGCATATAGTCTAAACATCACACCTTTTTTATTCTTTTCTTTGCTAAAGTGTGCGCCGAAATATTTAAAGCCATCAATACACTGACCCATGAGGTAGTCGTAAAGTAATCCGTATGCCATACTAAAATTATAGAATATTTAATGTTTTATTGCTAATTGTTTAGTTTATAACTAAAATTATACCGATTAGGAGAATAGTTGATATGGCAAAAGTAATGGCAGTAAATGCAGGAAGTAGTTCCCTTAAATTTAAATTATTTGAAATGCCTGAAGAAAAAGTTATTTGTTCAGGCTTAGCAGACCGCATTGGTCATAAGGATGCGGTTTTTACCATTAAATATAATGATAATAAAGATGAAAAAGTATTACCGATTATGGATCATTCCTATGCGGTTAAGCTTCTTCTTGATGCTTTAATCGAAAAAGGAATCATTAAATCGCTTAACGAAATTAAAGCAACCGGGCATCGAATTGTTCAAGGCGGTAAATATTTCTCAAAAAGTGCGGAATTTAATAAAGATACCGAAAAGAAGATTGAATCATTAATTCCATTAGCACCTTTACATAACGGCGCACACTTAGTCGGCTTTAGAGCCTTTAAGAAAGTATTACCTCACACTCCCGCAGTTGCGGTCTTTGATACGGCTTTTCATCAAAGTATGGCAGAAGAAGATTATATTTTCCCAATTCCTTATGAATATAGTAAAAAATACGATATCCGTAGATACGGTGCGCATGGTACATCTCATCAATATTTAAGCTTAGAAGCTAAGAAATATTTAAAAGGAATTAAACATCCTAAAATTATTTCTTGTCACTTAGGTAGTGGTGCTTCTATTACCGCAATCAAAGATTATAAGTGCGTCGCAACTTCTATGGGCTTAACACCTTTAGGCGGCATTATGATGGGCACTAGAACCGGAGATATTGATCCTAGTGTATTTAATTATTTAGTAACTTGTACTGGTAAATCCGCCGAAGAGATTTATCAAATCATGAATAAGAAGTCTGGTTTCTTAGGCGTATCTGGAGTAAGTAATGATAGTAGAGATATTATCGCCGCTGAGAAGAAAGGTAACAAACGCGCTCATTTAGCGAACTTAATCTTCTTCCGTAGAGTCTTAGATTATATTGGACAATATTATGTAAGATTAGGCGGATGCGATTTAATTATCTTCTCCGCTGGCATTGGAGAAAACTCCGATGTGTACCGTGAAAAGATTTGTGAAGGCTTAAAAGAATCTTTAGGCGTAGTGATTAATAAAAAAGTTAATACTGGTCTAAGAGGTAAAGAAGCCGTTATTAGTGATAAATCAAGTAAGATTAAAGTTGTCTTGATCCCCACTGATGAAGAAGTGATGATTGCGCGTGATGCTTATAGTTTACTTAAAAAGAAAGGAAAATAATGATCGATTTGGATTTAAAAAAGAATGCGAATAAATATAAAGCAATCTTAAATGCGATTCGTCAATATAAGAAGATTGCGATTTTTAGACATATTCATCCTGACTTTGACGCATTAGGAAGCGCTTGGGGTTTAAGAGAATTCTTACACGATAACTTTATGGATAAAGATATCCGTGTATTAGGCGATAATCACGATGAACTAAGTCCTAGATTATATCCAAAAACTAGTAAGACTCCGAACGAGTGGTTTAAAGAACCATTCTTAGCGATTGTATTAGATACTCCTAATAAAAGAAGAATTGCGGATCCTCGTTATCCATTAGCCGAATTCACGATTAAAATTGATCACCATCCTTTTATTGAAAATATTGGCGATATTGAATTAATTGATGATTCAATGACTAGTGTTTCTGAATTATTAGTCCATATGTTACTTAGTTATGATATGAAGCTAGGTAAGAATGCGGCGAAATATTTATATACTGGTATAGTAGGCGATACGGGTCGCTTTGAATATAACTATCTTTTACCTAGAACTTATGAATGCGCAAAAATATTAGTGAGTACCGGTATTGATTTAAACGATATTTATTACCGCATGTATTTGCATAGTCAAAATGATTTAGGCGTAATCGCTCATATCTTAACGCATTATAAAGTAAGCGATAAGGGTGTAGCCTATTACGTACTTAATAAAAAAGATTTAGATAAATATAAAATCACCACCTCTCAAGGTAAAGACCACGTTAATTTATTTAGATACGTTGAAGGCGTTAAGATTTGGTGCTCAATTGCGGAAGATAAAAAAGAAGAAAATTGTTTTAGAGTATCATTAAGAAGCGAAAATATTAATTTAATTGATGTGTCTACGAAGTGGCGTGGAGGCGGACATAAGTTCGCCGCTGGAGCGAAGCTTAATTCACTCGCGGAACTTCCTGACTTAATTAAAGATTTAGATAATTTAATTAAATGAAAGAATATAATATTCCGTTTTTAAAATACCATACGCATATTTATCAATATGGAAAACTAGATAATAAGCATCCAGTTGTGATTTTATTACACGGTGGTCCGGGTGGAAATACGCGTCTAATTAAACCTTTAACTGACTTAAATAAACATGGTTTTACTGTAATTACTTATGACCAACTTGGTTCATTAAAATCTTCTTCCATTAAAGGCAAAAAGGAATTATTTAAAGTATCAACATTCGTTAATGAATTAGATAATGTAATTAATAAATTAAAGATCAAACGTTTTCATTTATTAGGACATTCTTGGGGCGGAATGTTAGCGCTTGAATATATTATCAACAAGAATCCTAAGGGATTAGATAAATTAATTCTTTTCTCATCCTTATCTAGCGCGAAAGTATGGACTGATTCTAATATGAAAAATTTTTTAAAACATTTAGATTCTGAACTAGCTAGTCACTTTAAAAAAGCCTATAGGGACAAAGATGAAAATACTATGAACCGCATATACAAAAAATACATCAGGAAATATTATCGAGTTAAAACGAATACTTCGCCTTATATGAAAGACAATCATAATTTAGGAAAAAGCGAAGAAATATATGAATACATGTGGGGCCCGGTTGATCCGATTGCTACTAGTGATGTACTTAAAAACTGGGATGTTACACCTCAATTAAAAAAGATTAAAAATCCAACTTTAATTTTATATGGTAAATACGACCAATCCACTAAAGAAGTGAATGCACTAATGCATAAAAATATAAAGAACAGCCAACTAGTGTATCTAGAACACTCCTCTCACATTGGCTATTACAATGAATACCGAAAGAGCATAAATAGCATCGTTAAATTTCTTAAATAAATTCATATACGTAATTTTTACTATTTTTCTTAA
>JAKSUY010000020.1 GCA_024408495.1 Bacilli bacterium | reverse complement strand
TCTGCGGTTTAGAAGAAATTTCTTCAGGTGAGTTATTTATTGATGGCAAATATTCAAACGAATTAGCACCAAAAGATAGAGATGTAGCAATGGTTTTCCAAAGTTACGCTCTTTATCCACATATGACTGTCTTTAAGAATATGGCTTTTGCCTTAAAACAAAGAAAGCTAGAGATGCCGGTATACGAGCCGCTTAAAGATAAAACAGCTTTAACTAAAATCATTACTGAAAAGAAAATTTTAAGAAAGAAAATCAATAAAATTAATCGTAAATTTAAAAAGAACCAAAACGATTTCTCAATTGTTCCCGAAAGAGAAAAATTATACGCTGAACTTTATAAATTAGTGGAAGAAGAAAAGAAACTTAAAAAACAAGCTATTGGTATTAACAATTATCAAATCAAGTTAAACAAAAAAGAACTAAACTCCCTCAAAAAAGAAAAGGCAAGGAATAAATATAAATTAGAAAAGATTTATATAATTGATTCTGATGGGCAAACCAAGGCCAAAGCTGATTTAGAAAAGGCTAAAAACGCTAAAGAAGTTGATAAAAAATTAGTTAAACGTTTACAAAAACTTGTAGATCGCTATGCTTATATTGAAAGAGCGAATAATATTTTAAAGAATGACCTACTTTTAAAAGACAAACAAATTAAAGCTTGTGAAGAAAAAGTAGCTTATTATACCAAAACTAAAGTTCCTCTTACTTGTGCTCGTCATTTAACCGCTGAAGAAATCGAAATTGAGGTAAATAAAACTGCGGCTACTATTGATTTAATTAAATATCTATATCGTAAACCAGCCGCGTTATCAGGCGGACAAAGACAACGTGTCGCGTTAGGAAGAGCGATTGTGCGTAAACCAAAAGCCTTCTTAATGGACGAACCTTTATCTAACTTAGATGCTAAGCTTCGTGTTCAAACCCGTGGTGAGATTATTAAAATTCATGAACGCGTAGGCGCTACAACTATTTACGTTACTCACGATCAAACTGAAGCAATGACCATGGCTGACCGGATTGTTGTTATGAAAGATGGTTATGTCCAACAAATCGGCACTCCTGATGAATTGTTTAATAAACCCGCTAATTTATTTGTAGCTGGCTTTATTGGTTCACCGTCCATGAACTTCATTGATGGTGTCGTCAGCAAAGGAAAGATTGTCTCTGCTATATCTAAGAAAGCCTATAAGATTAATAAAAAAGCTTTACCATTACTTAAGAAATACGAAAACAAAAAAGTAATCGTTGGTATTCGTCCAGAAGATTTCTATTTAGTAAAAGATCCGGCTAATCACCATCCAGGTGAAGCCTTTACTATTACCGTTGAAGAAATTGAATTATTAGGAACCGAAATTTTAGTTTACTCTACTGTAGGTGATAAGAAGTTGGTCGCTAAATTAAAAGCCACTAGCGGAATTAAGGTTGGCGATAAGATTAAGCTTACTTACGACGTGAATCGTACTTATTGCTTTGATCCAAAATCAACTTTAGCGATTGCTTAATTAATGTTTAGAAAAGATTTTAAATGGGGTTGCGCCACGGCAGCCACCCAAATCGAAGGCGCGTATCTAGAAGATGGCAAGGTTTTATCGAATTGGGACGAAAGATGCCGCAAAGGCTTAATTAATAATAAGGATAATTGCTTTATTGCTTGCGATTCCTATCATCGCTACCATGAGGACATTTTATTGTTAAAGAAACTAGGAGCGAACGCCTATCGTTTTTCGATTGCATGGCCAAGAATCATTAAAGATAAAAAAGGCTCTGTTAATAAAAAAGGGTTAGCTCATTATCACAAGGTAATTGACGATTGTCTAAAACACGGAATTGAACCATTTATTACTTTATACCATTGGGATCATCCACTTTTTATAGATAAAGACGGGGCATGGTCTAATGCGGATATTGTTAAACATTTTATCCGCTATGTTGATGTAGTAGTGAAGGAATTTGCTCCTAAAGTTAAACATTTTATTACAATAAATGAAATTCCTTGTATTCTTGATGGATTAGGGCATATAGAAACTCAATCCGATGCCGTTCCTATTAAACGTTATAAAAATTCTAAATCTCATTTAATTGTTTTGCGGCATCTTTTATTAGCGCATGGGCATGCGATGAAAATTATTCATAAATACCATGCTTTCGGCGGTATTGCTCCTAATTCGGTTGCTTGTGTTCCAGTCAGTAAATCTAAGAAAGATATTGATGCGGCTAGAAAAGCGTATTTTGATATTGTTAAAGATGACGTTTATGCTATTAGTATTTTTAATGATCCTATTATTTTAGGAAGGTTCCCTAAAAGATATTTTGAAGTTTATTCTGATAAAGAACGCCCGGTTTTTACTAAGAAAGATTTATCCGTTATTTCTGAACCATTAGACTTTTATTGCCAAAACATATACGTTTCTCGCTACATTAAAAGTGATGGGAAAGGCGGTTATATCGATATCGGTTATTCCAAAAAAATAAAAAGCGGTTATATTGATTGGAATCGAGTAACTCCGGATGCGCTTTATTGGGGAGTTAAATTTTTAAGTGAAAGATATAAATTACCGATTTACATAAGCGAAAATGGTTTTTCGCTTGATGACCATTTATTGAAAAATAAAATTCATGATAAAGAGCGTTCTAATTTTATTAGTAAATATTTAAGAGAACTTAAAAAGGCTAGCGAAGAGCATATTGATATTCGGGGATACTTTTATTGGTCTTTGCTTGATAATTTTGAATGGTTTAAAGGTTATGGACCACGATTTGGCATAGTCTATGTTGATTATAAGACATTAAAACGTTACCCAAAAGACTCCTATTTTACCTATCAAAATATTATTAAACATAATGGACGTAACTTATAACAAGTCTGGCAATTCTTTTTTATTAATAATTGAATCTAATATTGACTCAATTAATATGTAACATCTAATTAAATGATACGGACCTTTCCACATTGATCCTTTTTGAGTATGGGAAACAGTTCCATCCCGGTGAAGATATCCAAACCATTCTCCATATTTTTTATCTTTAAAATGAGTAAAAACGTAATTGTGCACTAATTGGAATTGAGATAGATATTTTCTATCGTTAGTTAATTTATATGCGGCTAATGAAGCAATTAAAGCCTCGCAATGAACCCACCATAATTTCATATCGAATTCGAGTTGTTCACACGGGCGATTATATAAATCACGGAAATAGTAGATCCCGCCATACTCCTTATCCCAACCTATTTCAAAAGACCAATTAAATATATTAAGCGCCTTCTTTAATAATGCTTTATCTTTTGTTTTATTAGCGTAGTTCATTAAAAACCAAGAATTTTCTATACAATGGCCTGGGTTGATAGTGCGGCCAGTAGGATTATCAATAATTTCTCCATTTATTAATACATTTTCAAGTACACAATTATTACTTTTTTTATAATGAAGCGTAATCATATCATTAACGATATCTTTGATGATTCTATCGTAATACGTTTTACGCTTGCTGATTCTTCTTAAGGTTTGAGCAGCGGAGACTAAAACCATTGGATTGGCGTTACTATGAATATTTCTTACTCGACTGTTTTCTTTGGGGGTAATTTTAAAAGGGTCTGATTCAGGTTTTTTATATATTTGATACATTAAATCAAAATATTTTTCTGCAAGTTCAAGATTGTGGGGATTTTTAGTTAATAAATAGTATTCGGCAAAACCGACTACTAGAAAACTTTCACTAAAATAATATCTTCTTTTACGTAGCGGTTTTCCATCACGTGTTACAACAAAAAACATCCGTCCATCTTTATCAATACATTTTTTTTGAATAAATTTAGCACCGCTATGGGCAGCGTTTTCCCATTCTTTATTGACGCCATAAGTATTACACAATTTAGCAAAACTCCATAAAGTTCTACCTTGGAACCAGACGCTTTTATCGTCGTTATACTTTTTTCCTTTTTGATCAACGCTCGTAATAAAACCACCATATTGTTTATCGATTAAATCTGATTTTAACCAAAAATCAATGGTGTCCATCAATTCATGGTGATAGAAGGTCTTAAGCTTTTTTATGTCCATAATAATTTTTATACAAATGGTTTAGATTATGCGCTGAAACAAAAATCGATTGAGGGCTTAAAAAATGAGAAAATTCAAAAGTAATTAGCTTTTTCACATATTTATTAGCGATTCTAATCCGCTCGCGTAGCACTTCAAAAGAAATTGGGAAATATAGATGTCTAACATCACGTTCAAAGGTTTCAACATTCGCCCATAATTCGATATTAAACTTATCGCATATGTTTTTAGCGGCTTTTAAATATTCCTCGTAGTATTCTAAAGGCGCAGAACCGTCTTGAAACGCTGCATAGTCTATATCTTTGCCACAATTCTTTAACATTTCTTGCCACTCTTTAGTAAATTCTTTGGGGGTAAGAAAGCTACCATCTGGATAAACTCCTTTAGCTTTATAAAACGGCGAAATAAGGATTTTTTTATTGCGATCAACTTTTTTCATATATTTTGTTAACCCGTTAAATAAAGGGATAATATTAAATTCATTTGAACTTACTTCGTGTGAAATATACCACCCTACAAAGGATGAGTACTTATGATAGCGAGCATAAGCTTCGTCGATAAATGTTTTATTTAATTTTAATTCATTAACCGAATCGCCTTTATTCCAATCAATATTTGACATATATAAACCGACAAACACTTTCATATGTCGCTTTTTTGCTTCATTTAGAACAAAAGCGATAAAGTCTTCTCCTTCTCCTTTTAACGAAGGGAAATGCTTTGATTTATATAAGCAGCGATTATATAGGCTGCTCCGTATTATAACTAAAGTATTAATGCCGATTTCTTGCATATTGTCGAAGTCATCTTGCCATTGTTTTTTTGACCAATTGCTAGATGGGATGTCATAAGAAACCTCATCAATGAATGTGCCGGTAATCGGATAGTTCTTATTCTTATTCATACATGTATTATCTCATAAAATTATCTAAAGCGAGAACATTAAATATTTATATATTTAATTTTGTGATTGCTTTATCTATTTATTTAGGTATCATATTATAATCAAAATCGGCTATGTCAGATAAAAAATACAAAAGAAGCGACCGAGCAATTCCTGATTGTGATCACCTCTTTAATGAAGATATATCTAAGTCCGGGAAAAGGAAGTCTAAGTTTTTTCGTAATTTGATTTTTATGAACAAATGGACATTACTTTTGTCCACGTTAGTTTATATTTTCCAAGCCTTACCAACTTTTGTTATGCCGATTTGTACTTCTAATATCATTAACATTGTGCAAGAAGCTTTATCCACTCCTCAAGGCATGACTGATTATGCTTGGCAAATGATTGCTATTAATGCTGGTGTTACTTTGTTTTCGATTTTACTAAATATTCCGATGACAATACTTAGATGGCGTCTAGTAAGTAAGATGTTAAGAGAAACCTCGGCTGGAATAAAATGTTCGTTAGTACGTAAACTTCAACATTTATCAATTACTTATTATAAAAATATGGAATCTGGAAAGATTCAGGCTAAATTTTTAAAAGACTGTGATTCGGTTGACTTGTTATTAAACGGAATCACTTTCACGGTAATTCCTAACGTTGTATCTATGATAATTTCAGCCGGTATTGCCATTTATAAAAACGCTTGGGTAGCATTATTCTTTGTATGTGTCATTCCGATTAATGTAATACTGGTGTATGTATTTCGTAAGAAAATAAGAGCCACCAATCGTGCTTTCCGTTTAGCGAATGAAAGTGTATCAACTCGTTTAACTAATATGCTTGATATGCTCGTTTTATCCAAAGCACATGGGTTAGAACAAGTAGAGATTAATGATGTTACTAAACGTATTAACGAACTTGAAGGTAGTGGACGAGCGGTGGATAAGGTGTCAGCGGCGTTTGGTTCAGCGGTGTGGGTAGTTTCTGCCCTTCTTTCTATGAGCTGTTTAGTCTTTTGTGCGGTCTTAGCGGCTTTTAAAATCATTCAAATTGGTGATGTAGTGTTATTTCAATCAATGTTTGTATCCATTACTGGTTATATAACCGTTTTAATTAATATGGCTCCACAAATTTCAGTTGGTTTAGAAGGCGTTAATTCTTTAAACGAAATTATGAACAATCAAGACATCGAAAGTAATTTAAACAAAACCACCGAGCAAGTAGTAAAAGGCGATATTCGTTTTGAACACGTGACTTATGCGTATCCAGGAACGGAGCAGCGTGTTATTGATAATTTTAATTTTGAAATTAAAGCTGGTGAATGTGTAGCGTTCGTGGGTTCTTCAGGAAGTGGCAAATCTACTACGGTAAATTTAATTATTGGTTTACTTAAACCACTCGTAGGGCACGTTTATATTGACGGAATTGATTTAAACGAACTTAATTTAACGGAATATCGTCATAATATTTCGGTCGTACCACAAAATAGTATTCTTTTTGCCGGTTCAATTAAAGAGAATATTACCTTTGGTTTATCCCATTATAGTGAAGAAGATCTAAATGAAGTAATTAAAGAAGCAAACCTTGATGATTTAGTAAACGATCTACCAAAAGGGCTCAATACGGTGGTAGGAGAAAAGGGCGATAAGTTATCGGGTGGGCAAAAGCAGAGAATTTCTATCGCAAGGGCTTTAATCCGCAAACCAAAAATTTTAATTCTTGATGAAGCTACTAGCGCTTTAGATAACATATCGGAATATAAAGTTCAAAAAGCTATCGATAATTCAACAAAAAATAAAACCACCATTATTGTTGCGCACCGCTTATCTACCATTCGTCATGCCGATAAGATTGTGGTAATGGATAAAGGACATATCGCTGAAGTTGGCACTTATAGAGAGTTATTAGCGAAGAAGGGGCTATTCTACGAATTAAAACGTCTTAACGAAATAAATGAAGAAGGCGAAAATAATGAACTCAATCAAGCAATATGATTTGTGTTACCCTATTGTCCGTAAGTATTTAGAGTTAAACGATGAATACCAAGAAGTATATTTATTGACGCATAAACCCATCAAGCATTTTGATCATCAACATTTAAATATCACTTTTAAAGGAAAGAAAAATATTCCTTATTTGGTTAGCGTTTCAACTATTAAAAAAACATATCATTATCAAACTGATAAACCAAATTTAGATGGTTTTGGAGCGTTTATTCCTGGCGAAATCTATAAGATTAAAGTTACACAAGAAAATAAAATTATATTTAGCAAAACGATCAAAACACTTAATCAACCCGTGCGCTTTATCAATGTAAAACATTTGGATAACGTTCGGGATATAGGTGGATGGAAAACAATCGATGGTAATCAAGTAAAATATGGGTTATTTTATCGTGGATCTAAACTTAGTGATATAAAAGGCGGCTTCCGTGTAGATAAGGAAAGCTTAAGGGTATTAAATGAATATTTAGGCATAAAAACCGAAATTGATTTAAGATGGCCTGGTGGAGATGATGATAATCAAAAAACAACTCCATTAAATGCTAATTATTTTAAGATTAAATTTTGTGCTTATAATTCTATTCTTCCTAATAGTAAAGTACCTGAGGCTTTATATTTTAAAGATACCGCTAAATCCCTAAGAAAAATTTTTAGAATTTTAGCAGATAAAACAAATTATCCTATTTATTTGCATTGTATTGGCGGAGCGGATAGAACGGGTACGGTATCATTTTTACTTCTTGGTTTATTAGGTGTTCCGTTAAATGATTTAATTAAAGAATACGAATTAACTTCTTTCTTTTATAAGGCAAAACGCCATAGAGGCGTTATTAAGGATAATAAAGTAGTTGTTGATAACATAACTTTTGCATTTAAAGGGGCGAATGATGTAATTGGGTTTAATTATTTTGTCAGTAAATTTATTGAGGATTATGGTGTAAAAAACGCGCCTTTTTCAAAGAGTGTAATTAATTATTTAGTCAAACACTGTAAAATTAATCTTTCTACCATTAATCGAGTTAAAAATATTTTGTTATTAAATGAGAAGCGCCTATAATATAACTAATGAAATTAGTTAAAAATTCCGTTATCCGTAAAATATCAATAGTTTTATTCCTATAATAAAGAGGTCCTAATTATGATATATGAAAAGATTCATTTAAATAAGTATTATTCAAAACTTAAATATGATCCTGTTTTAGAGATTCATTCTCCAGAAGTAAGTTTGCTTCCTGGTGGTAAAACGCCGATTAGACCTTTGATGTTAGTTATCGGCGGGGGCGGTTACGAATATGTTTCAGAAAGAGAAATGGATCCAGTTTGTATCGCCTATATGAAATCTGGTTTTGTTACTGCTTCTTTAAAATATACAACCAAGCCTGATATTAAAACGAAAGAAATGCTTTATCCGCATCCAATTTATGAAACCTTAGCGGCGATTGATTATTTAAGAAAACACGCTAAAACGCTTCGCTACAATCCAAAAAAGATAAGTTTGGTAGGATTTAGCGCAGGCGGTCATTTAGTAGCCACAGTTGGCGCATATAGCGATTTATATGCTAAGAAAATTGGTTTAGAGCCATCATTAGTTAATCCAAATGCATTAGTGTTAGCATATCCAGTGATAGAATTTACGTATCCCTCTGGTTCGCGCGCGAGTTTAATTAACGAAGATAAAAAACTTTTTGATCATTTATCTATTAATTTACATATAAGTAAAAAATACCCACCTACATTTATTTGGTGCACTAACGATGATCAAGCGGTGCCTTCAAGAAATACCAAAAATATGGCTAAGGCTTTGAAGAAGTTTGGTGTTAAACATAAGATGGTAGTGTTCCCACATGGAGTGCACGGTCTTTCTACAATGGATGTAACAACCAACGGGCTATATTCTCCAAAAATGATTAAGGATGCTAAAGGTGTTGAAACTTGGCTTAATGAAAGTGTTAAATTTCTTAGTGAGGTTTATAAAAATGTTAAAGATTAGTTTTTTAGGAGATTCAATTACGGAAGGGGGAATTGCAAGTTTTTATAATCGTTCCTTTGTCCCGCTAGTTGAAAAAGATTTACCATGTGTCGCATATAATTTTGGTATTAGTGGAACTAAAATTGCTCGCCACAAGCCTACAAGTGAGGATCGTTCAGCGCTTGAAATGGTTAATCGAGTGGATAAGATATATAAGGATTCTGATTTTGTTGTTATACTCGCTGGGGTAAATGACTATTGGTTATCACAAGTTCCATTAGGCAAGACTACGGATAAAAGAGATGATACTTTTACTGGTGCAGTTAATTTATTATGCGAACGTTTACTTAAGCGCTTTGGCAAAGACAAACTCGTCTTCATTCTTCCGCTTCCTAAGATGGATGAAGGGCCTTTAAGAAGCGGCATCACTCATGCTACGCTTGAAGATTATCGTAAGATAATTAAAAATCGTTGCGACTTTTATCATATTCCGACTATTAATATGAATAAAGATTTAGCGGATATTAAATTAAATTTTGCTGATGGGGCTCATCCAAATGATCACGGGCATCGTGTAGTAGCGGATAATATTATTAAATATTTAAAGAAAAGATTTAAGTTTTAGGAGTGAAAAATGAAAAACGTTAATTTATTATTTATTGGTAATTCATATTCAAGAAACTTAGAAACTTTTATGCCGCTTATTGCAAAAGAATACGGTATTAAATTAAATATTTGTAATGTTTATTTTGGTGGTTGTTCAATCAATCAACATGTTGATTTTATTAGTAATGATAAGAAGGTGTATGAAATCGATACTTATAATTTTAAGAACAATGCTTGGACCTATACCCCAAAGAAATCTTTTAAAGAAGTAATCAAATTGATGAAATGGGATTATGTTTCTCTTCAGCAATGTAGCATTTTTTCTGGTTATGATAATGACAAAGAGTGGGGCAATCTTTCTTTATTAAAAGATATGGTGGAAAAAGCGCTTCGGCCATATTCTCCGAATTTCAAATTCATTTGGCATATGACTTGGTCCTACGCTATGTATTATCCTTTGCCTGATAGTTTTAATTCAAAACTTTTTAAATCTTTTTATAAAGATTCTACTAAGATGGAATTTGACATTCGTAATACTTGTCGTCACCGAATTGTACTAGATAAAGATTTTAAGAAGATTATTCCTAGTGGTGAAGTGATTAGTTATATTCGTCGTTTTATTAATGCTGATTTCGTTTGCACGCCTGATGGAGTGCATTTGCGTGATAAATGGGGATGCTTCCCCGTAGCCTTGGGCGCGATTAAAGCACTTTTTAATGCGAACATTAATTCATTAAACCCTGAACATTTTAAGTTAATTAATTATTCAATTAATCGTCAGAAAAACGTAATCGGATTTACTTCTGAAGAATTAGAGTCAGTGAAAAAAGCTTTAAACACTTATTTTGATTTTTAATTATGATTTTTGCGAAAATTCATTTAAATAAATATTATCCAGAACTTAAGTATGATCCGGTTTTAGAGATTACTTCTCCCGAACTTTTAGAAGTAAATAATCCTGTTCGTCCGGTAGCGCTTGTTGTGGCTGGTGGGTGCTATTATGGCGCTGCTTTAATTGAAGGCGATCCATCGGTAGTCGCATTTATGAAAAATGGTTTTATAGGTGCAAAGCTTATGTACACCGGTTCTTTAAAGATAAAGAAAAATCAAATGCTTTATCCTATTCCACATCTAGAATTGGCAGCCGCTATTGATTATTTAAAAAAGAACGCAAAAAAATATTATATTGATCCTAATAAGATTACTTTAGCTGGATTTAGCGCGGGCGGTCATTTAGTCGCTTCATTTTGCCTATACTATAAAGAATATGCAAAATTTCTTAAATTAAATCCAAAAAATATTAAACCTAATACTATTTCTCTCACTTATCCGGTTATTGATATTTCTACGCATGCTAGTACTTGCCTTAATTTAATTCAAAACAATCCTAAATTAATCGATAAATTTAAAGTTCATAAACACATTAGCAAAGATTTCCCTCCTACCTATATTTTTGCTGGATTAGATGATGCTGAAGTTCCGTGTAAAAAGAATGCTTTAGCCTTAATCGAGTCTCTTAAGCAAAATCATATTACTTATCAATCACATATTTTTAAGCATGCTCGTCACGCTATTGGAGTAGCAGACCGCAATACGCTCTTTAACGATAAAGAAAGAATCGAATATAAAGAAGTTGCTAACTACGTTAACGAAAGCGCTGAATTTATTTATAAATGTTATAAGAAGAGATAGTCTATTTCTTTTTAAAGAATTTAATTAAATCAGGATTTTCCGCAAAATGTTTTAGCATCACCAGCGGTTCGTTACTAGACTTATTAACAATAGTAACTCCCTTTTTAGCAGCCTCTTCGCTTACAAAGAATTCATCATTAGTGAGTTCACCATAGCGAATTAAAGTAGGAGTTTCAATTTCCCATTTGCCCATTGACCCATGCCCTTGGATTAAAATCATTCCATAGGCTGCATTATCTTTGATAATAACTTTTTGATTAGGATATACAATTAAGCGTTTTGCGCATACTAATTTTGATAGATAGCAAATCCATTCCTCGGTATAAGTTTTATCACTATGAATTACAATCGGACGCATAAAATGGTGCTTTTTAAAATCTTTATCTACATTGGCTGGCCAATCAATAACATCTAGAAGATATTGATAATTACCTTTTTCCTCTTTAGGGCAGTTTTTCCATAATAAGTCTTCGCTTAAACATTGTCCGTTGGGTAGAACGGATTGATACATCGCATATACATCACTAGCGAATTGTGGTTCGTAAGTGCATAAACTTGCTGGAGCATGTAAAACTCCTGGAGGCACATCCCATCCGGTATCAAGTTCTATTTCATAAGCTTGGGAATAATCGAGTAAATGATTATCACCTTTCGTAAAATTCTTTAGGCATTCTAATATTTGTTTTTTGCTACATTCAGGATTTAGGCCAAAAAAAGTATAAGCAAATTCGCCTTTGTGATTATTTAGTTGGCGAGGAAAGAAATACATTTCAGGTTTTCCCGCACTTCCAACACGGCGAGCATGCTGATCACGGTGATGAATGTGATGAGGTAATGGTCCAGCATTATCAAAGAACTTAGAAAACATCGGCCATTTTTTATACTTTTTATATAAATTTTCCCCAATTAATTTACCTTTAAGTTCGCTAACTGCATCGCGAAGGAGCATTTTCTTTTTTCCATCTCTGCTTACAATGTAACTTAAGCCTTCGTCTTTAGGAGTCCCGGGTCCGTTTTCTGCCCATGTAGTGGAAGAAAGCCACCTTTCATCAATTCCGCCCTTATTTAACCCAAGAACATAATAGTCGCGTGGATCAAGTTTAATCCGCTTGCCCGGGCGACAAAAACTTCTAGGCACCCAAGTAGGTTTTAAGCGCAAAATGCCTTCGCCTTCTTTTAAAAGTTGCTCTGATAATTTCATAAAATCTCCTTTTATTTAACTAAATTGATTTTATAAGCATCATATTTTTTAAAGGTATGCTTAAAATTGGTGGTAAATTGATGCTTCTTATCCGTAAATAAATTAGTGGCAATATATTTTCCTTTAGGTAGTGTCAAAACGAATTCGCGTGGATTTATTTCATTTACGTAATCTAAATCGAATAAATGCAAATAAGTATCTTTTTTATCTTTGAAGACAATCATTTCTACGTATTTGCTAGTCTTAATTTGGTAAGTTAAATTTATTTCTTTTATCAAATTCAAACACGGGCAAGGAATAAATTACTTTCCCTTTTCCGTATTTAGTTTCAATGATGGCTGGATAATTACTTTCCTTTGCGGGCGGATTAGAATGAATTGATGCATAATGATCAATATCATCAGGATCGGTATATGGTAGAACGATATCAGCCATTACTTTCCCTTTTTTAATTTTGATTAATGGTAATTTATAAGTTAACGGTAATGGTGAGACTAAATCAAATTCGTTCATAATATCCCTATATTCATTTTTTGGATTAACATAGCACTGAACTTCTTGGTAGGTTCTTAAGATATGAGGATATTTGCTATTCATATAAGTTTCACCGATTCGGGTAGCGTTAAAAAATTCTTTTATAAGACGATAATCCGATTTTCCCGACAAATATAAAGTTCCGCCTTCTTTAACGTATTTAATCAATTTAAGTCGTTCATTGTTTGGATAGTCAAACAAACTTGAAGCAATAATCATTTGATATTTATTTAAGTTGTTTAAATGAAGGTTAGAAATAATATGATGAGGGATGTGATTTTCAATCAAAGTCCGTTGTGCTTGTAGTGATGATTCATAATTATTTGGCATTAGGCTTGTATGATAATGCGCTGAACTATCAAAATAAATGGCAACGTCAGCATACATTTCGCCTTTATCCAAAGTAGGAGTTATTTTTTTCGCATCTTTAAAAGCCGCTCCAATCTTTTTATAAACATTATTATCCATAGTGCCATCTGGATTAATAGCATCAATAATTAAACTCGCTCCGTGATGAAGAGCGGAAAGCATAATTTCGCCTTCGATTAATTCGACTGGTTTAGTAATTGAATGTTCACGTAAATTAGAATTGCAACGGCAAGTCATATATTCAAATGGTTGGTTTTTACTAGTTAAATAATAATATTTAGCAGCAAAGGAATGATTATATAAATCACCATACAAATCACCGCCCGTAAACTCGCTAGCTTCATTAATCATTTCGGTCGAGCCGTGTATCCAATTTCCGCTCATTGCTGCTGCATAATTAAATTCTACCGTGAGGTTAGGAAGGATTTTATTGGTTTCTTTTTTTACAAATTGGGCAAATTCACCCATCCATTCCTGACGCTTTTTCAAATAGGTGATAAACGCTTTATCATTGAAGTCGACTTTAAGAGGAATATTTAATCCGGTTTCTTTTTTAAAACGTGCTTTGCAACTTTTGCAAGCACAAGTCATTTCGTAATAAGGCATATCAAAGAAAATAGCATCCATTGGGAAATTTTCTTCTTTGATTTCCTTTAATTGCTCGATAATAAATCTACGATACTCTTGATTATTTGGGCAACATAGTTCATAACGTTCGCCGTTTTCATGAAAGGTTTTTTGTTTAAAATCTTTCATCGCAAAGCCAGGGAATTTCTTTACCGCATAGTTATTAAAAATCAAAGAATAATAACCAACTACTTTAATTCCTGCTTTTTGACATAATGTCATTAAGTTTCTAATTTCGTGAGGGTTTTTTAAAAAATGTGCATGAGTTCGAGCCGTTTTACTTTTAAAATAACAAAGCCCGGTATGAGCTTGAATGTAAATCATGGCGCATTGGATGTCGGCTTCTTTTAGATTTTTAAGATAATCATCAATGTTAAATTTAGACAAATAAGTTTCTTTATCATCATTGATATGCATATCTAATAAGTGTCGACGATAAATGCCTTGATACCACTTTTTCATATTAATAATATCTTACCAAATTTTATTAAAAAAATTGCTTAAAATAATTATAATTATTTTCTCACAAGTAATAAAAAATTTAATCAACGCCATATTCATAGTATTATTTAATTGTATGATTTGTATATTGGATACAATATTTAGGAGTATTTATGCAAAGTGAAAAATTAGGTATTCGCTATTGGTTATCTTTTATTATTGCTGGTTTAGTAGGTCAACTTGCTTGGGCGGTTGAGAATAACTTTCTTAATTTATATGTGTTCGGCGCAACTGGTAGCACCTCATATATTCCGATTATGACTGCAGCAAGTGCGATAGTCGCTACGCTAGCAACAATTCTTATTGGAGTTCTTAGCGATCGAGTTGGTAAACGAAAGTTGTTTATTTCGATTGGTTATATCATCTGGGGTATAACAATTATTATTTTTGCATTCATTATGCCAAATAACGGTAAGTTAACTTTGTTGCCGATTGGTCTTCCGATGACCGGAAGCGTTCTTGTTCTTAGTGGAACCTTAATTGTGATTATGGACTGCGTAATGAGCTTCTTTGGTAGTGGGGCAAACGATGCCTGCTTTAATGCTTATGTTACAGAGAAAACGAATAAAAACATTCGTGGAAAGGTTGAAAGCGTCTTATCAATCTTACCGCTTGCAAGTATTATTATGGTTGTTTTAATTGGTGGCATTTTAGTTCAAAGTAGTGATCATCATCCATATTGGGATATCTTTTTCTTTGTTTTAGGTGGTATCACTATTATCGCTGGTGTTGGTTGTATCTTCCTTTTACCCGATGATCAAATTAAACCAAACAAAAATCAATCTTATGCGGAAAATTTAATTCATGGGTTCAAGCCATCAGTGGTAAAAAGGAATCCAATACTTTATGTCGCTCTATCTGGTTTCTTAATCTTTAACATGGCGGTTCAAGTTTTTATGCCATACTTTATGGTATACGTTCAGCAGACTTTAGGTATCGTTAACGAACAATTTACTTTAACATTAGGAATTGTATTAGTAACTGCTTGTGTCTTAACGATTGTTCTTGGTTTATTTATGGATAAAATTGGTAAGAATAAAATTGTTATCCCCGCCATTTGCGTTGGAATTGTTGGTGGAATTGTTATGTTCTGCGTGAAGACACAAGTCGGTGCAATCTTTGGCGGTATCATTTTAATTAGTGGTTATTTATTTGGTACCGCAGTGCTTGGCGCTAAAGTTCGTGATTACACTCCAGAAAATGAAGCTGGATTACTCCAAGGAGTGAGAATGGTGTTTGCGGTGTTAGTGCCGATGGTTACTGGTCCATATATAGGACAAGGCGTGAGTAACATCAATGCTCAATATTATCAAAACCCTGATTATGGTGGCGAAGTAACTTTATTACCAAATAAATTCATCTTCTTATTTACTTCAATCGTTTTCTTGCTAGCTATTCCGGTAATGATTTATATGATCAAGAAAGAAAAAGAATTATTGGAAACGAAAGCAACAATAAAATCGACTGCAAGCAAAAGCAACGAAAAGAAATAAAAAAAGGCACCACGAAGGTGCCTTTTTAGTTTCCCAAGAATTATAATTGACGGTTATACCATTCAATGATTTGGCTTTCATCGATTTCGCGTGGGAGTTCATTTCTTTCCGCTTCGCGAACGAATGTTCCTTCAAGTTTTTCAACGTTTACGTTAACGGTTGGGAACTTAGTCTTCATACTTTCGAGTGATTCTTTAATCACTTTTAAGTTACGAGATTGTTCACGCACACTAATAACGTCATTGACGGAACATAAGTAACTCGGAATATCAACGCGCTTACCATTGACTAAAATATGTCCATGGTTAACAAGTTGACGTGCGCCTTTGCGGGTTCTAGCAAATCCCATACGATAGACTAGATTATCTAATCTACTTTCTAAGATACGTAAGAACGCAAGACCAGTAACTTCAGCATCGGCACGCGCAATCAAGAATAAACGACGGAATTGACGTTCATTTACCCCGTATAATTGAGCGCATTTTTGCTTTTCAATTAATTGACGACCGTATTCGCTCGCTTTCTTGTGGCGATCGGCACCATGTTGGCCTGGTCCATAAGCACGCTTGTTAAGTTCCTTTCCGGTTTCTAAGGTTGAAAAACCTAAACGGCGGGAACGTTTCCAATCACTACCTGTGTGTCTCATTTGTTTGTCCTCCTTTAGACTTGCATCATAAAGTTAAGGTGCTAACTCCATTCTCCTATGATGATTACTTTTCACCGTCATAGCTTGGGCTACTTACTATCGTAATCATTAGACAAGAAGTGTTAACATGCTCTTTACATGCGAATAATATCTTTACACATCTAGTGAAACTAGTCAAATAATTTAGAAAATAAATATATAGATGGTTTATACTTATAGCGATGAATATCGTGTTAGCGTTAGATTCACTTTCTTTGACGCTAGTTATTGTTTCTAGTGCGGTTTTATTTATTATCTTGTTAGTAGTTTTCTATTTCCTTTTTGTGCGTAATCGCGCGTTAGGTCATCAAGTTAAAGAATTAAGTCGAAGATACGACTATCTTCATTCTTTATTAGTGAATCAAGACAGCAAACACTTGGAACACATTGAAGAGATTAGTCAGGTAAACCTTTTGTATAGCCCGATTTACGATAAACAAATCGCTCGCCTTAATCATCTAAAAGATGACAAGGACATTTACGCACGAGAAAAGATGAATGAATTTAATGAAGCGGTAAATACGAAACGTTTTAAGACAGTTAGGAAAGAAATCGGTGGCTTTAAACATTTCATGAATCAGTTCGAAGAAGAAGTAAATAGTCTCAATAATGATTTACTAGAAATCATTCGTCCAGAAGAAGAATGCAATCAAATGCTATTTAACGCTAAAGAAACCCTTAGCAATATTAAACAAGAATACACTCTCCATCTAGCTGATCTTTCTTTAACCAAGAAAAGTTACAACGAAGTATTTAAGTATATTGAAAAGCAATTTATTGAATTTACAGGCTATGTCGAAAAGGCTAACTATGAAGATGCGAATAATTTAATGCCTTCAATTCATAGAATGTTAGATGAATTAAAAACCGCTAACAAAGAACTGCCTCGTTTATGTGTGCTAGCATCACGCGAAATCCCGCTTCGTCTAGCTGACTTAGAAAGTGAATATAAGCGACTTGATATGGAATCATATCCCCTATACCACATTATTACACCTAAACAAATTACTAAGCTTAGTGAAGAAGTAAAAAATATTGTTAAAGAATTAAAGAATTTTAATTACCGTGGACAAGAAGAAAAATTAAAGCTCATAAACGAAAAAATTGATGAATACCTTCGTTCTTTCTTAAAAGAGAAAGAAGCTAGAAAAGCATTTGAGCAAGAAGAGGCTCCGACCTATCAACGCGTAACTAAAATCGAAAAAGATTTTATTAAACTTTGCAATTCAATTCCGAAGATTCAAAAAGTATATGCGATTAATGATGAGAAGGTTTCTAGTAGAAACAAAATTCAAAATCATATTAATCGAATCGGCGTTTCTAAGCGTTCACTTGAAACGTTTGTCCACACGGTTGGCAAAAGGCAACCTTATTCCGCTTTATTAAAGCGCACAATGGAATTAAAGAAAGAAGTTGATCAAGTCGAAAGCGAAATGCTTGAATTTAGAAATTATCTCACTTCTTTAAAAGAAGATGTTGAGAAAGCTTATGATTTAGTTTCTAAGTATTACTACCGCGTTCGTCGTGCAGAAAAGATTTTACGCGATATTGCAATACCAACTGTAAGCGAAAAATATAAAGCAAAGGTTGATGATATTTATCAACACTTAGAAAAAATTAATACTACGGCAATGATATTACCAATCCAAGTTCATGAAATTAATGAAGCGGTTAATTATCTAAATTTTGAAGGTGAATCAATTTTGAACCAAATTGATCAAGAAGAAACGATGCTTAAATTAGCGGAGTCTTCTCTTATTTATATAAATAAGGATAGAGCGAATTTTCCTGAATTAAATAATTTAGTTAAGCAAAATCAAAAAACCTTCTTTGAAGGCGAATTTGAAAAAGCCTATAACGATACGAGCAAAATTATTAAACGCTATGCGGAGATGGATGAATAATGATTTATTTTGATAATGCAGCGACTTATCGTAACGATAACGAAGATGTTCTTCTCGTTTATACCGATGCTAACAAAAAATATTTTGCGAATGCAAATAGTTCACATCGTTTAGGCTATCTAGTTAACCAAGAAGTAAATAAAGCGCGTTTAAGCATTCTTAAAGATTTAAAACTTGATGATAGTTATGAAGTAATTTTTAATAGCGGAGCCACTGAAGGTATTAATCACGCTCTTAAAGGTTACGCTTTAAGAAATAGGACCCGCGGGAATGAAATCATTGCTTTTAAAAACGAGCATCCAGCGGTCAATGAAACTTTACTAAATCTTAGTAAACTAGGTTTTAAAATCATCTACATTGATCCGGATAAGAATGGAGAATTTAATTACGCGCAATTAAAGAGCGCGATTAATAGTCAAACTATTATGGTAGTTGCTATGAGTGTAAATAACGAAATTGGTTCAACTAATAATCTTAATAAAATTTATGAGATAACTAAGGGTTATCCTAAGTGCGTTTTCTTCTCGGATGTGACTCAAAGTATCGCTAAGATAAATCTCGATTATCATATCCTAGATATGTTTACATTTTCTTCTCATAAATTTGGAGGCTTAATAGGGAGCGGAGCACTTATTAAAAAGAAGAAAATTCTTTTAGCAAAGCTAATAGATGGTGGAGCGCAAGAAAACAATTTAAGAGCAGGCACAGTTTCAGCGCCTCTAGCGATCTCAACAAGCTATGCTTTACATAAGATGGTCAAAAACTTAGATGTAAATCTAAAACACGTTTTAAAATTAAAAGACTGTTTAATCGAAGGATTAAAAAATAACCCAGAGATAATTATTAACTCAAAACATGATTTCCCTTACATCGTAAATTTCTCATTGAAGAGCAAAAAAGCGAGCGTTGTAATCGAAGCTTTATCTAATAAAGAAATTTATGTTTCATCTCTTAGCGCGTGTCATGCTAAAAGCAATGTGGTATCATCCAATTTATTGAACATAGGATTAGATAAGAAATTAGCGGAAAATTCAGTTCGCGTTTCTTTTAGTGAAATTAACACTATAGATGAAGTCAAAACATTTCTTAAAGAACTTAACAATATCTTAGGAGCGATTCGATGAAATACACAAGTATCATGGTTCGCTTTGGCGAACTCTCGACTAAGGGTAAAAACAAAAAAGATTTTATCCGAATGCTCGCGGATAATATTCGTCACGCATTAAAAGAATATCCAGAATTAACCTATGATGTTCTTTATGATCACATTTATGTGAATTTAAATGATTTAGATTATGAGCCAATCGTTAATATCTTAAAGGATATAAGCGGGATTCAAGCGCTAAGTTTAGTAGTGAAGATTGCATCTGATATTGAAGTGATTAAGAATACTGCACTTGAGTTAATCAAACAAGAAAAAGGTAGAACCTTTAAAGTTACTTGTAAGCGTGGCAATAAACGCTTCCCAATCGTGAGTGATGACATTATTCGTATGGTTGCGCCTGTGATTTTAAAGAACACAAATTTAAAAGTTGATGTTCATCAACCTGATATCAAATTATCCATTGAAGTAAGAGATGAAGGGACATATGTTTTTACCAAAACAATTTTAGCAAGTGGTGGTTACCCAATTGGTGTTGCGGGTAAAGTAATGATGATGTTATCCGGTGGAATTGATTCACCAGTCGCTTCTTATTTATTAATGAAGCGTGGAGTGATTCTTGAGTGTATTCATTTCGCTTCACCTCCATACACGAGTGAAGCAGTAATTGATAAACTTAAAGATATTCTTAAACAGTTAAATAAATTTCAATATTCAATTAAGTTACACATTGTTCCATTTACTAAAATTCAAACGAAGATTTACGAAGTAAGTGATGAATCATACGCGATTACGATTATGCGCCGCATGATGTATAGGTTAGCAGAAAAACTCGCTGATAAACATAAATGTTTAGCCGTGGCGAATGGTGAATCCATTGGGCAGGTCGCTAGCCAAACGCTTGATTCAATGCGTGTAATTGAAGAGGTGGTAAAGATACCAGTGATACGTCCGGTTTGTGTCTTAGATAAATTAGAAATCATTAAAATCGCAAAACAGATTAAGACTTATGAGATCTCGATTCGTCCGTTTGAAGACTGCTGCACCATATTCGCGCCAAAAAATCCAAAAACTAAACCACGCCTACATGAAGTTGAATTTTTTGAAAAGAAATTTGATTACGAATCTTTAATTGATGAAGCGATTGCTAACGTAAATACTATTACGATTAGTTAAATTCTTTAATCATTGGACGAACATCTTTTTTATCCAAATCAATTTTAATGTTTTCAAATTTCACATTTCGCGTATACATTAAGGTGAAAGCATGCCCGCTAGATAATCCATGTTGATCATATTCCGGATAGTGGTCATCAATGGTTTTTGGCTTAGGCTTATTAGTTTTAATTCCGCCAGGTAAAGAGAAATGACAATTAATGAAATTAACATTGCTAATCATTTGATTCCTACTTTGACCGATTACCATACATTCGCGGATAAATTCAGGATAAGTTTTAAAACTGAATGGGTAGCAATTCGCAAAATGAATATCTTTAAAAATCACTCCATCAATATATCCGTGTCTAACTGGTACATTGTCTCCACGTGGTTTTCTCTTACGATCGCCTACTACAACGTAGAGTGGCGCGCCTACATCACTCATCTCAATGTTTTCGAATACTACATTTTTAACAACTGCACCATCAACTGTTTCTAGTGAAATGCCACAACGATTGACATTCTTAGTAAAGCAATTATAAACATGCACGTTCTTTAAGCTATAGTAAGTATCAGTGCCAAATTTAATTGCGGAAGCTAGGCTTTCGATATTGACATCCTCAACATCAATATTTTCACAGCCGTAACTATCAGAACTCTTAAAACATAAACCATCATCACCCGCTAGAATGTTACAGTGATAAATATGTAAATCGTGACAATCAACCGGATCAATGCCATCGCGGTTAGGTGTGTTTAGACAATCTAAATTAAGGTGTCGGAAAGTAATTCCTTGACTGCTTAACGGAACAATACTCCAGAAGCACGAACTTTTAAAATTTACTCCTTCAATAATGATGTCTTTGCTATAAGTGATATAGCATAAACATGGACGCGCATCTTCGTTTCGTCTATCGGCAAGCGGATCGTTCATTTTAAAACGATATAATCCTTGACCGTCAATCATGCCACCACCATGAATAGTAACATTAGAAACGTTTTGACCATATATTAAGCCTCGACCAAGTTGACGATTTGCGCATAAACTTCCGCTAGGGACCCGTAGAGGATAATATTTATGATCTTGGCTACCAAGAATTTTTGCATCTTTTGAGATAAATAAATTAATATCACTTCTTAACAATAATTCACCAGTAAGATAAGTCCCCTTTGGGAAATAAACGGTTCCACCAGTAAAGGCGGCTTTATCAATTGCCTTTTGAATCGCTTTATTTGTTAAAGTTTTTCCATCGCCAATTGCACCAAATTTCTTAACATCAAAGATTGGACCTTTTCTAATTACATCGCGCGTTAAATTGTATGCATCATAAACATCAATTTTACGAACATACATTCCTTTAGTGTTAGCGATGAAATTCACTCCGCTTATTTCTTTTACTTTATTTGATAAAGGAACATCTTTAGCGCGAATACTTCCATCAATATTCAATTGATAGGTTTGTTTCTTTAAATCAACTGTGACAATTATATTAAAGAAATTTTGGCATGGGAAATAGCAGAATTCAGTTGTTGGGTTACCAATAACACGAACCCATTTATTGCCACACGAATAATAAATATTATTCTTATAGTAAAGAATTTTCATCGCTTCTTTGCCGTTCGTATCTACTAGAATTGGACCCAAGGAAGCATCATTAGATAAAGTCGCTAACGAAGTTTCAACGGTAACTATGTTATCAAGCGAAGAAAATGAATATACGTAAGGAGTAAATCCTTTTTTACTCTTCAATAAGTAAGTTTTTGAATTAGCGAATGGATAATTTACTAAATATTCATCTTTAAAACAATGATGGTCATCGTTAATGGTGATTTCGGCATAGTCACTGATTAATAAGTTATCTAACTTACTCTCGCCGCTTTCGTTATTAAAATAAAACGCTTTAACGCAACTAGTTTCTTTAATAGGCGCTTCTAGCAAGAAACGATGGTTAAGATATACTTTGACTAATTTTTGATAACCAAGATAGATTATTTCAAAATCGTTTATTTTATTTGGTAATAAAGCATGTTTGTTAAATAATGTAATCTGACCGTGATTAACCATTAAATTAATTTTTGATTTATCGGCTAAAATAAAACCTAATTCACATTTTTCGTTAACCATTATTTGAAATCTAGCAGTAACCGCGTCACTACCATTGAATAAATATTGAAGCGATGCTTTATCATTTAGTGATAAATAGCCATCTAATTTTTGATAAGGGTTACGTTTGATGCAAACTTTGCCTTTTACCTTATATTGAGAATTAATTTTTTTATCATTAAAAACATCGTTTAAATAATTTTGGTATTTACGTGGTTTATATTTTCCAAGCTTCTTAGGCTTTAAAGAAGAAGGAATTTTCACCAGTGTTTCTTTCTTGGTGTCTTTTTTAATTAACACAAAATAGTGATGATAATCTCAATTTAAATCATGAGTATGAACATCACT
>JAKSUY010000002.1 GCA_024408495.1 Bacilli bacterium | reverse complement strand
ACGGAGAACCATACGCCCCTCAAACGTACGCGTCTACCAATTCCGCCATTCGCCCGGTAGTGATTATATTACTCTAAATACATAAAAAAAGTAAGAGAAAATATGATAAAATATTTTCCGGAGGAAATATAAATGAAACAAATATTAGTTGAAACCAGCGCTCGTCATATTCATGTAACCGATGAAGCACTTGAAATTTTATGTGGTAAGGGTTTCACCCTTAAAGCGAGAAAGGAACTTTCTCAACCTGGTCAATTCGTATCGGAGACTCGTCTAGATATCGTTGGACCAAAGAACACGATTAAAGGCGTAAGTATCCTAGGGCCAACTAGAAAAGTTAACCAAGTAGAAGTAAGTGCCACCGATGCGCGTACCTTAGGCGTACCTGCAGTTATTCGTGAATCTGGTGATGTTGCGGGAAGTGCGCCAGTTACTATTGTTGGACCAGTTGGTAAAATCGAACTTAAAGAAGGTTGCATTGTTGCCAAACGTCATGTTCATATGACTAATGCAGATGCTACCGAATTTGGAGTTAAGAATGGTGATATCGTTAAAGTTGAATTAAAGACAAATGGTAGATCATTAATTTTTGGTGACACAGTTGTTAGAGTAAGTGATAACTTCCGCTTAGCGATGCACATTGATACTGATGAAAGTAACGCTGCTGGATGCATTGGACAAATGTTTGGTACGATTGTTAAGTAATTATAATTGAGTAAAACAAAAGCACTCTCGTTTGAAATGTAACACAATTTAGTGTTCGCTTCATCTCGATTGTGCTTTTTTTATTTAATATCGACGAAATGTTATAAAATATTTTTATGAAGAAAATTAATAGTACAGTTCGTCAAAAGAACATTGTTAAGGTTAGCGCGATTGGTATTATTACTAATGTATTGTTAGTAGCGGCTAAAGCAGTCGTAGGAATTATTGCTAATTCAATTGCGATTATTCTTGATGCAGTTAATAACTTAACTGATGCAATATCATCAGTAGTTACTTTGATTGGAGTTAAGTTATCAAAAAAGAATCCGACTAAAAAGCATCCTTATGGTTTTGGAAGAATTGAATATTTTAGTTCTCTTATTATCGGGGCTATTATTCTAGCGACTGGTATCTTATTTATTAAAGAAAGTATTGAAAAGATCATTACTCCTACTATGCCAGAGTATGGTTGGCCTCAGCTTATTGTTATATCCTTAGCGATTGTTGTTAAATTAGCGTTAGGAATTTTTACTCGTGTTAAAGGCAAAAAATATTCTTCAGATGCATTAATGGGTTCAGGAATCGATGCTATATTAGATGCGATTATATCTACTTCTACTTTAATTGCAATTATTGTAGCGATGACGACTAAATATTCAATTGATGGTATTGTAGGCGTATTAATATCAATATTCGTGTTAAGAACCGGCATTACCATTATCTTAACTTCAGCATCTAAATTAATTGGCATTAGACCAGATGCGAATATCACTAAACAAATTAAAGAAGAAATATCTAAAATCCCAAATGTTATAGGCGCCTTTGATTTAGTGATTCATAATTATGGTCCGGATTTTGCGATTGGATCAGTGCACGTTGAAGTAGATAATAAATTAGGGATTGATAAATTTCATATCTTAACTACAGAAATCCAACAAACGATTCTTAAAAAATACGATATCTTTCTAACCGTTGGATTATATTCAGTGAACGCTAATACAGAAAAGATTAGGAAAATGGTTAAAGATGCTTTAAAGAATAAAGAAGGAGTCTTAAGCGTTCATGGAGTATTTATTCACCAAAAAGAGAAAAGAGTATCTTTAGATATCGGAATTGATTTTAGCTTAGTTAAACAAAAGGATGAAATCACTAAATTAGCAGAAAAAGAAATAAACAAAATATATCCTAACTACACGACTAAAATCGTGTTTGATATGAATTATAGTGATTTTTAAATATTATCTATTAGTAGGTAATTTCTTAAGACCGTTATAATCAAGACGAGCTTCAATACCATCAAGACGAGTATCGATACGATCAATTCTAGCATTAACATCTTTTACATCTTGTTTTAAAGAATTAACATCTTTTTCTAAATTATCAAGACGAGTGCCTAATGATAAAACCATATCGCCAATCTGATTCAATGTGTATTTATTCTTACCCATATCATCATAATACACCCTTATTCTTACATTCGGGGGTAATTTTTTAAGTAATTCCTTGACTTCTTTTAGAAGTAAATCTTTATAATTTATCGCCATCTTATTCGTCTCCTTTAAGCAATAATGCCTCTACTATATACTTAACAAAAAGAGGCTAAAATGACTCACGGAGGGTAATAATATTTATTTATAAATAAATATATTTTTTTGAGTTTTAGAAAATGTTAACCAAACCACTCCTTTGGTTAACTTTTAATAAAAAATGAATAGATTTATTGTAATGAACTAGATTGTATAGAACTTCTTTTCATCAAAATATTGTTTAATGATTCCGTCAAATTTTTGATATAGTTCTTCATCTTTTTCTTTTCCCGCAAAACCAATGCGATTAAAATCTTGCCGCATCTTTTTGACCTTTTGAACTTCTTCTTCGGTGAAATATGCATCTAGCAAGAGCTTTTTCATTTCTACTATCATTTCTTCTTTCTTCTTTGCGCGTTCTTCAAAGACTTTAGTTAATTCTTCGTATTTTTCTTTTTTCTTAAGTTGGAATTCTTTTCGAACGGCTAAAAATTCTTCCCATAAGGCTTCATTTCTATCTTTTCCGGAATAACCAATCTTTTTCCACTCTTCCATTAATTCATCCATTTGCTTATTAGCATCTTTAATGTTTTTAATGACTAAAAGTTCTTTGGCTTTAGCGATAATATTTTCTTTCGCTTTATTCTTTTCTTCGTTTTGCTTATTTAAGGTTTCGTAGTAAGTCTTTCTCTTTTTATAGAATTCATCTTTTATGCTTCTAAATTCTTGCCATAAAGCATCATCTTGTTCGTTAGAGCATTTACCAGCATTTTTAAAAGCGTAAGTGTAATTATCTAAATCCTTAGAGGCTTTTTGAATATTATTTTCTAAAAGAAGCGATTTCGCTAATTCGATGATTTCTTTCTTTTCTTCGTATGGAGATTGGATTAATTTTGGATCTTTCTTCGCTAATTCTTTATATAAATCAATAAAGGTCTTTGTTTGCTCTTGTTCATAAAAAGAATCTTCATCCTTACTTGAAAAATACTTATATTGTTTCTTTAAATAAAGTAAGTCATCTTTTCTTTTACTTAAATCTACTTCATTTAGAAGAGACTTCGTTAAATTAATTAATTCAGCTTTGTTCATAATTATATTAATTATAAACAAATATATATTGGATTGTTAAGTAAAAAAGAATTGAATTATGTCATCTACTTTTAGGTAATTTCTTAAGGCCGTTATAATCAAGACGAGCGTCAATACCATCAATCCTTTTTTCTAAATTATCAATCCGCGTATTAACTTGCTTAAAACCATTTCTCATTTCTTCTGCCAACTTAGTAATTGACACTTCTATTCGATCAATTCTTCCATCTAACTGATCCATTCTTTGACTCAATGTAGGTTTCTTCACAGTATTATCTCCAGGATGATGGTCTCTCGTCTTTTTTATCTTACCACGGATTACAAGATATTTTCCACGTAAAGAAGAATAATCTCCATTATGGATATCAGTTGCAGTTTTAACTGCATCGATTAATTGATTAGGTTTTGACATTGAAAATAGTCCTCCTATATATTAATACGCAGAAACAGGCTAAAATGACTCACGGAGACTAGTAATATTTATTTATATAAATAAATATAATTTTTTCGAACTTTTCTAAAAGTTAACTAAACCACGCCTTTGGTTAACTTTTTTAAGCCATCGTTTTAAATTGCTCTTCATTTTCTAGCATTGCACATAACGGGCTAATATATTGATAGAGTGGTTTTTTAACTATTTCTTCAAGCGCTTGGTTAAAGCGAAAATCCACATCGCTTAGACTATTGACTCCAATTGCGTAAGTAATATGGAAATAATCTCCATCCTTATTATCGTTGATATATGCTTTATAACAAGAAGCGGTATTCTTGTTAAATTCATTAACGTAATAAATCGCTTGGTTATAATTATTAATTTTTCCAAAGCTAAAATCTAAAAGAAGATTATCGCTAATTAATTTTGTTCTTACATAGAATCCGATATTAGTCTTTTTGTGTTGAAAGTAAGACATAATATAAGAATATTCATGTTCTTTAGGGTTTTCGTGATAACGGAATTCAATCTTATCCCATTGTTTCACTAATAAATCATACACTTCTTTAATGTCCATACTTTAATCCTCCAATAAATCTTTGATGGCTATTATTCATATAAGCAGTTAATTCTTTTTGATCTTTCTTGTTTTCAATATCTTGGATTAGACGCTTACAATAATCTAATTGCGCTCGATCTCCATTTGTGAGATATAAGAACCACTCACTATTAATAAAATCAATAATGCTTTTAAGTTCTCTCATCGCAATATCACGTTTCTTAATATTCTTTAATTCTTTAGCGTGTCCTCTCCAATCTCTAACGGCTTGAAGTAAGATTGCAGTAGCTAATCGATTCCAACGGCTATCATTCATATAACTTTATATATAAGAAAATCGATGTCTTAAAAATAGGACACCCACTTATTAATATCTATAACTATGTTATAATAACCACGATGAAAGAAACGATTGTCTACTCTAATTTATTAAATCAAACGGAATTATTACGCTCTCTTTCTTTAAATGGAGTCAATAGTTTTAATTATCGAGTGTATCGTTTTAATGATTTATTAGAGAACGCGCATTTAAGATTAGGAGCGTTTAATCGTGCGTCTATGGTTAATCAAAAAGACGCTTTATTTTTACTCGAAAGCTTTATTCGTGATATTTATTCTTTCTCTTCGTTTACGGACGTTCGTCATGCTTTTAATACAATTCATGACCTAAGAATGAATATCACTAGCGATGATGAATTTAAAGAGTTCCAAGATAAGGTCGCTTCTAAATTGAAAGCTAATCAAAACATTAATATCTTGACGCAAATTTATCAGAAATATTTAGAAGAACTTAATAAAAGATCTTTATGTGATGATGTTTTATTAGCAAAATCGATTATTAAACAAAACAAAAAAATATACGAAGAAATATGTATATTGGAAGAAGAAACCTTAACACCATTAGAAATCTTGTTGTTAAATACATTAGGAACCATCAAGAAAGTATCTCTAGTAGATTTATATCACAAAACTTTAATTAAAGATGCAAAGGTTGATACTATCAAGGCCTATTATGGTGAGAAAAGCGAAATCGATGGAATCTTATCTGATATTGCAGAACATAAATATCCTTTAGATAGTTGTCTAATCGTTTTAGCAAAAAAAGATAAATACGTGCATTTATTAAATGAAGATAGTCGAATTTATAATATTCCGATGACGTTTGAATGTGGCCTACCGATTCATCTAAGTACGCCGTATTCGTTATATCAATTATTAGATTTATTAAAGAATCAATATTTCTATGATGTAAATGGCTATCTTAGATTATTAAAGGCTTCTTGTTTTAAAAGCGATTTACTAGTTAAACCACAAAGTTTAGAAACGGTCGCTAATCTATTAGGTAGATGGAAAGTTAGTTATGATAAGAATAGTAATGATGCTTTCTTAGCGAATTACCAATCAATTAATCCAATTTATAGAGAGTCCTTTATCGATAAGGTTGATCATCGTTCGTGGATTAAAAAAGAAGCTGAACAAGAAGCGCTCCATGCCTTAGAAGAATTCTCAAATGGTTTACCTTATATCATTAAAAATTATACGAATATCCCATCCGATTCTTATAAGGACTTTAATGAATTAGCTTCTACTTATATCTTAGATACGATTAATCAGGCTAACGGCTTAGTGAATAAAAGCTTTATTAATACTTATCTAGAAGAAATGAAGGATAAATATCTATTAGGTAAGGCTTTTAAAAGCGGTGCGCTTCACGTTACTACTATTTCTCGAGCCTTATCTACCGTTAGACCTCATATTTATATTGTTGGATTAAGTGCTGCGAACTTCCCTGGCAAACCCATCGAAGATTATTTAATGAATAATGAGGCCTATCATTTATTAACGGGCTCTAATAGTAAAAGTGATGAACGTATTATTCAAAAAAGAGAATACTTAATTAGTTTAATTAATATTTATAAATCGTTGGGCGTGAATGTTCATCTTACTTATTCTTGCAAGAACATAGAAGAAGTAAAAGATGTTAATCCAAGTAGTGTAGTCTTTGAATATGCACATAAAATCGGTTTCTCGATTAAAGATTCTAGAGAATCCGCTAAACAGTTTGATAATCAAATATCTAGTTTAAGAAAAATGAGTGAATTATTTAAAGACAATAAAGAAATTAGCATTGTTAGGCCTAATATTGCTCAGCCACTTCATCCAAACGATTTACTTACTAAAGGATATTCTCCTAGCGCTTTATCTACTTATTTAAAATGTAAATTAAGATTTTATTTAACTAACGTCCTATATGCGGATAAGCCTAGAGAATATGATGCGATTAGTATTTTCCAAGGTGGAGTGTTTGGCGATTTAGTTCATCTAGTAATGGAAACCTACGCTAATAATAAAAATAAATATCCTACAGAAGAAAGTTTTATTGCTTTAGCGGATGAATTATTTGAGGCTTATATTAAATTCAACGTTCCTTTAGTGAATCCAAACGATCAATATGATGATTTTATTCTTTCTTGTGTGCACGCCTATAATGCAATTAAGGATTATGAATTTGTAGGAGCGGAAATTGAAATTAAAGATCAAGATATTTTGGGAATTAAGTTTCATTCTTCAATTGACTTATTAGTGAAGGATCCTAATACCGGTGATTATATAATCTTTGATTATAAGAGTGCAAAAAGCATTGATCATGCAAACAACGATTTTATTCAAGATATTCAAGGTATTATCTACGCTTATCTATTAGAAAAAGAAAAAGGAATCAAAGTAAAGAGAGTATCCTTCATCTATACCCGCTTTAATAAAATCTTTACTTATGAAGATCCATTTAGCGTTGATACTCAAAATAAACTAAAGGATTTAATCTCTGAATTTACGGATACCATTAAGAATAAATCGTTCCCAATCCCTGTGTTTAACGAAAAAGTATTAGAAGAAGATGTTTGCAAATATTGTAATTATGAGCATATTTGCCATAAAGGAAAGTAAATAATTATGGACGACACCAGCACTAGAGCATACATCGTTAGTAAAAATTCATTAAAAGAGAATATTTTAGTGCGCGCCTCGGCGGGCAGTGGCAAGACTTCAATTTTAGTTGAACGCGTAGTCGCGCTTATTGAGTCTAGTGATGATGTTCATATTAACGAAATTATCGCTCTTACCTTTACTAAGAAAGCTGCGAATGAATTTTATGAACGCTTATACCGCAAATTAGAAAAAAGAAGCGAACCGAATTTCTTAAAGAGCCGAGATGACCCTTATTCCTTATTAGATGATCCAAACGAAGATATGAAGAAGCGTGATTTAATCGCACTTCAATATATTGATACGTGTTTCTTAGGCACGATCGATTCATTTGTTCAAACGATTTTAACCGAGCATCCAATTGATGCGAATATTCCAACTAGTAGTGAAGTTATTGATGAAGAAGAATTTACAAACATCTTAGTGGACCTATATCATAAGATGAGTCACGATAACTTATACTCTCTTAAAAGCGAAGCGCTTAAGTTCAACTCTTATGTAGGTGGTAAGAACTTCCCAATCGTGATGAAAACGATTCTTAATAATCGAAACTTTAATGTTCAATATGATGGTTCTAGCCTTATGAGCGATATTAAATCTTTTAATAGTAGTTTAATCGTTTTAGAAACCGGATTAAACGCTTTACTTGATTATGTTAAGAAAAACGGTGTATCAAATGAAATGAATGCCGTTAAAGATAGCACGAAGGCTTATGAGCAATTACAGCAAGCATCCTATATTTATCGTCATATCTCTAGTAGTAAATATTCATATAGAAGTAAACGTTACTATATATCAAAACTTAAAGGTTTAATTGTACCCGCTGATATAAAAACATTAAATCCATTATATAGTTTATGTAATGTTAAGGAAGTAAAGAAAGTCATACGTTATACGCTTGATGATCGTTTAATGGTATTAATTAACAAAATTATTTATCAAGAAATTATGCCGTTCTTATTAAAGGCTAAGGATGCCATCGTAGATTATTTAAGAGAAAACGGGAAAATCACTTTTAAAGAATCGTTAATCTATGCGGTTAATTTATTAAGAAACGATGATCAAAGTAAGATTGATGTAATTAATAATTTGCAAAAGAAATATAAATACTATTTATTAGATGAATGTCAGGATACAGATTTACTTCAATATGAACTATTATTTAGATTAAATTCCTCTAACCGAAATCAAGATTGGAAGAAATTACCAATTGAAGGTGGACGTTTATTTATCGTTGGTGACCGCAAGCAATCTATTTATCACTTTAGAGGCGCAGATGTTAGAGCCTATGACATTATTGAAGAAATATTTAAAGATTCATCTAACCCGCTTGGTAAGATTTGTGATTTATCCTCGAATTTTAGAAGCAACGATGATCTAGTTAATTATTTTAACAATACCTTTAAGAGCTTTAATAGTTTAGAGCATCCAGATATTCCATCTACAAGTAAAAAGGCTAGTAATGGAATAAGTGGCGTATATAGTTACACTAATAATTTAGCTACTCAGCCCGCAGAACCCGAATGCGTTGCTGATATGATTAAGAAATTAAAGAAAGAAAATGGATTTAAATATCAAGAATTTATGCTAATTACTTCCTCTAAAGATGCAATTAAAAAATATTTAGCCGCACTTAATAAAGCTAAGATTCCTTGTTTCTGTGAAGGTAGCATTGATTTCTCTTATTCTTCAATGCTAGTAAGCGTAGTTAATTTATTTAATTATTTAATTGATAAGAATAATTTATTTAACCGACTTTCTTTATTATCATCGCCTTTATTTAATTTCTCATTAGATAAAAGTATTGATCTGGAAAGTGATTTATTAGCTAACTTAATTAGTGTTGACTTAGATCAACCAGGATCATATATCTTAGAGGAAATAATCAATCAACAAGTTATTCTAGAGCGTTTAGGTTATGAAGGCTTTGATATCTTAGTAGCGATTATCTCTTTATTAAGAAACGAAGAAATGAACGGGAAGATTAATTCTTTATATGATGCAGTTCTATATTTAAGAGGATTACAAGAAGAAAGCGAAATCGAACGAGTTTCGTTATTAGATAATCAAATTGATTCCGTTCATATCGCTAATTTACACAAAGTAAAAGGATTAGAATCAAATGTTGTGATTTTGACTAAAGCTGGAATTAATACTGATACTCGAGTTCCTCAATATTGCGATTTAGATCGTAACCAAATATATTATTTTGATATCTTAGGTGAAAGTGATGAATTTACTGGAAGAAAAGAATCCCTATTATCTACGAATGATGATAAAGAAGGCAATAAAGATAAAGAAGCGCAATATTCTAAAGCCGAGCATGAACGTTTACTTTACGTTGCTGCAACTAGAGCAAAAGAACTCTTGATTGTTAATAAACCGAATAAAGGTGCATCCAAGTGGTCACCATTAATTAATAACAATACTTTAGTAAAAGCGTTTGAAGTTAATGCGATTAATGTTATTAATACTCCTAGTTATATAAGTGCGTTAGAAGTCATTAATCAATCTAATATCGCTGTTACTAGCCATAATGATTTAATTGCTTCGACTTACGAAATTATCAACGCTTCCACTATAAGCGCTATGAAACACGATGAGGAAGTAGTAGAAGAATCTAAATTACCAATTACACTAGAAAAGAGCAATAAAGATAGTCTTCTCTTTGGCACAATTGTCCATAAACTAATGGAAGATATTGTTATAAGTAAAACTAATAAGTTAGATATCTCCATTTGTGAGACGATTGCTAAAGAATACGATGCTATGCATTTATTAGAACAACTTAAAAAAGTTTATAACACAATCTATTCAACCGGATTTAAACAAATAAGTGGTATCGATGATAACATCTATGAATTAATTAAGAGTAATGAATGCCACGCTGAAGTACCATTTGCAATCTACAACGACCGTAAAATCAGTAATGGTGTAATTGACTTATTAATTATTAAAGATGATAAGGCTATTATCATTGACTATAAGACGGATAAAGATGTCACTACTGATCATACTGACCAATTACAAGCTTATCAAGAAGCACTTAAAACAACTATGAATATCGATAGCGAAACTTATATTTATAACATTCAGTAGTATACTTTAAACTCATAAAAATACTTTAAAAGTTAATTTGTGATTTGTTTATATGCTATCGAAAAAAACAAAACTTGTACCCAATAATTTGATATAATCAAATTAAGATTTTAAAGGAGAAACATTATGTATTTTTACACTTATTTGCGTTTATGCGAAAAAGATGGTTATAGTAATTTATACGAATTAATTGTAAAAGAGAACCCTAATATATTCGTTGCAACAAACGCAAAAAATATACCGAGCGAAATTACTAAATTAAAAGTGTATAAACAACAAGAAGAGAATTGCAACAGCATAATTAAATTATTTAAAAATTATCTTAATAATCTTAATAAGTTAAACACTAACAAATCAAATTGTGATTTAAACAGTATTATTGATGAAATACGTTTTTCGCACGAACTAGATGGCAGAAAAATGTACATCACTTCTTTTAACGATTTATTTGGAAAAAATGCAATTGATAAAATGTCTGATGAAGAATTCTTAAATAAATTTTTTAACGCCGGTCGTCGCGTAAACGAAACCTTTAAAAGTTTGATTATGGAAATGGAAGCATCGAATTTCGGCCCAAAGGCCAGAGATGGAAGTTGCGTCAACAAGGGTTTTGCTTATTGCAGAAAGGAAAAGGAAAATAAAACTGCTTGGTGGTTTGAAAAAAAGGAGATCTCTGAAGATGACGCGATCAAAAAAGCTAAAGAAATAAGAACAGCATTCATTGACATTTTCAATTTTATTGAATCTAAACAAATTAACTTTACCCCTAGACAATTTGCTAAGTTAGACGAAGTTTCTTCTTTTGATGATATTGTCAAATTGATAAACAAGAACTGTAAAGAAGTTGGTTTTAGCAAAATTCGTAAATGGTTTAAAAAATATTTATTTCTTATATATCCAAACGTTTTCTATGATTGTATCGGAGATGATTTTATCGATATAACATTTAAATTTTTACAAGTTAAAGATTATAAATTAGATTATTTTGAGTGTTGCAAGGAAGTCAATAAATTCACTAGAAATAGCACAATGAAAAATTTCGAGCTATCTGCAATTATTGGTAGGTTTTCTTGGAGACTTGGGCTCGATTTGCCGTATAAAAGTGTCAATAAAGTAGAAATTGATGATTTGAGCATTACGGAACCTTTAGAAAACGAAGATGATGAGAACAACAGTGATTTTGGCGAAGAAAAAATAGTTGGTACAAACATCATTTATTATGGAATTCCAGGATGCGGAAAATCTTACAAACTTAATTCTCACCTATTATCTAGAAATTTTAAAAAATCCAAGGAAGATGAAGAATTCATAATTAGAACAACCTTCCATCCTGATTACAGTAATTCTGATTTTGTGGGTCAACTGATGCCTATAAAAAACAAAGATGGCATAGACTATCGAGTTATAGCAGGTCCTTTTACAAAAGCACTTCGTTTAGCAATTGAATCTTCAAAATCTGGTAATCTGCGAAAAGTCGCTTTGGTTATCGAAGAAATAAATCGCGGTAATTCTGCGGCTATTTTTGGAGATATTTTTCAAATCCTAGATAGAGATGAAAACGGATTTAGCGAGTATAGTATATTTAATAACGTGATTGCCGAATACTTTAAACAAGAAAATATTGATATAAGTGAAAAAATTAAACTTCCAAATAATTTATTCATTTTCGCTACTATGAATACATCTGATCAAAATGTGTTTAAGTTAGATGCTGCATTTAAAAGAAGATGGCAAATGATTCGTGTAACTAATGAAGAATCAGAGGATGTTATTAGAAAGCCTGAACACGATTTCATTGTCCCCAAGACGAATAATGTTAGTTGGGCGGATTTCGTAGATGCGGTTAATCGTGTAATTATCGCTAACGGATTGGAAGAGGATAGACAAATTGGATATTGGTTCGCCAAAAAAAGAGAAATCAACGGTGATCCATTCCTCTTTGCTAATAAAGTATTGGAGTATCTTTGGAATGATGTCGGGAAAAATATTGATAGAACGCAATTATTCCAATTTGAAGATGAATCGTTTGATAAAATCTTAAAGAAATATACAGATGGAGATGGTTTAATTTTTCGCAATGGTTTATTTCATAAAGGCAATAACAAATGATTGACCCTGTAGGAAGGATAAAAATAATTCACAAGCCGGCTAAAAATTTTGTCGGCATCGATTTTGAAAAAAATGGACAGATTTTATTAAGCGTCCCGAATGATTATGTTATGTCGAACGATGATCCAAACTTTTTTGCTGATATTAAATACTTTTTAAAGGCTCTACATAAAGCTAGGACACGTCGTTCTGAACTAAGAAAGATAGAAGGCGTTGAAGGAGAATTCATTAATGATTTTCCACTATCATCAATGGTTTGGATTCTTGGCCATTACAAAACTTATGGTCGTCCATTAACTTATGAAAAGCGCTATTCAGTTAACACTTCAGGGCGAATCAATTGGAAAAGAACTTTACATGGTGAGACTTTCATTATTGGAAATGATGTGTATTTTAAAAATGCTATTTACGAAAATAAATGCATTTCAAATTCTTTAATTATCGATGCCTATTATTATTGTGTCTATGAGGCGGTTTCTAAAGTAGGAATTTGGTTAGAAGGCATGAATCCTAAATCTGTCCCTTGGGAAAAGAAAATTATTACCCCCTATCTCAAAAGTAAATATTTGAATTGCATAAAAAAAGAACTCGATAGCACTTTTAATGATGACAATCGATTATTACTGACTCACATGAAAAATATTGTTTGCGAAACAATAGGTAAAGATGGTGTTATCAGCTCGTTTGGTGTTTCAAGTTTTGATGTGGTTTTTGAAAGTATAGTGGATAGTATTCTTGGTAACGTTGTTAATAAAACCATTTATGAGCCTTCCGCGAGTTATTTAATTGGTGGGAAAGCATCTCCTTTAAAAAACAAATTAATTCCTGATACTATTCACATCGCCAACAATAAGGTGTATGTAATTGATTCTAAATGCTATGCCAAAGGGAGTTTACCAGAAATCTCTAGCATACAAAAGCAGATAACCTATGCTGAAAACATTGATTTCAATCACGATAGACTTTCTGCGCCTCCTTTTTTATACGATCGTGACGAGATTTACAATTGTTTTATTTTCCCGGCTTCTTTGCCGAAGGACCAATTATTTTCCTATTATGGCGATGCGACATCAAGCTGGAAATCTAGTCAAAAAAAGTATGAAACTATTAAATGTTTCTACATAGATTTAAAAAAAGCCGTACGCGAATATAACTGTCCTAAATCTTTCGATTGGTTGAAAAAATTTTATTCTCTTTTTAGTTATTCATGATATCTTGTGCTATAAATATAAGTTATATTTCTTTAATTCCTATCTTTTTTAAATATCTATAGGTCGCATCATAAAATTCTGGTAATCTTGTGTTGTCTTCCCAATAACCGTTTTTAGTTTTATTAGAATTACCATTAGGCACGCAGATAACCATGCCGGATCTCGCTCGAGTAAGTAATACTCTATAAGCGTTCAACATATATTTCATCTTATCTTGTTTATTTTCGGTATTTGGAACTAATTTTTTCCATTCTGGGTATTTTTTGTTTGAACTATTAAGATTTTCTCTTGGGTATATAAAGTTATAAAATCCCCATGAACCATTTTCGTATCTCATATCTGCGTCCCATAATAAGCACGTATAATCAAGTTCTAGTCCTTGAACCTGAATTTCAGTGGCCGCGTCCTCAAGATAATTTGAAGACCTACTATCTTCTTTATCATCCAAAAACCAATGGACTGCATTATCATCGCCAGAAGGCAGAACGTGAACAGCCAGCGGTTTGTACCTTGCAGATTCTTTTGTGATTAATACGCCAGTTCGTTCATTGCCTCTAACACGATCATGAAGCCACGCCCTTGCTTTATCCATATTTCTTGTTAAAACTATAGGATATTTATCCCTAATCTCGTCATAAATTTTTGAGGCGTTATCATCAAAAGATAATAATGCATGAACAAACGCTGATAATTTTTCAGCTCTAAATGATCGCAATGACACGCTAAGATGTAAATCCTTTTCATAAAAAACATTCATATTATTTTTTAAAATCTCTTTTATTCTTCCCTCAGCGTATTCTTCTTCATTCAATTCAGGAGATATATAGATTTTCCAATCAGTGAATTTTTCATTTAATGCTCTTATCCACTCTAAAATTCCAGCTTCGCCTGTATTAATTTCTTGGCCACCGCCGACAAGACAAACAATGCATGCCCAATCTTTGCGCTGATTAAGAGACCAGATTAAAAAGGAAGGTTCAGACATCGGAAAATCACTTACTTTTAATTTATTACCGTATGTACCACCTTTCTTTAAATAATCAGCAAGTCTTTTGTGTGTCCATGAACGCTGTGCTTCATCAAAAATTGCAACATGTTCAACTTCACCATATCCAGATTGTTCTTGATCTACAGCTTTTTTTGGGTCAATTTCTACGATATTGTTTTCAATTGGGTTTTTAATTTTTGCCAACATATTATCGCGATAACGGTGAATCATTTGAATAGTTTTACTCACTTCACGACGTGAATCGGTTATTTTCTTTTTTTCACCCCTTTCTCTACATTTTTTGTAATTATCTTGAGCTAAAGCTTCAATTAAAACAGCGACAAGCGGACCGTTGCCTGATAAATAAACCGCACCCTCATCGTTAATTGTTTCATTTTTACTTTGATAAGTTTGGCGAACAGCAACATCTAATCCTACAAGAGTCTTTCCAGCTCCTGGAACTCCGGTGACAAAACAAATACTTTTTTCTTGGTTTTGTTTACTTTTTTGAATTATATTCATAATGCAATTAATTGTTCGATCAGTAAAAACTTTATCAGCCTCGTGACGTGTAATATTTTCAACAGTATGATTTTCGTATAAAGTTTTGGCGGCTTCGATTATCGTTGGAGTAGGAGCGTATGGGCTAATAATCCAGTTAGAATCAACTTCACTTTCTTCGGGAAATTTGTTCATTACATTACTAATTAAATTAGTAATTCCATTTTTTCCAGTTAATAGAGGGTTAACGACCCTGTCATCATATATCGACATTTGAATGTTGGTAGAAGAATTGTTGTAATTTGTCGCAATGAGGATAGGAACAATAATTCTATCCTTGCTGAATTTATGAAAATTCTTTAAATCAATCGCATAATCCAATACTTGATCAATGTCGGCTTCGTGTATTTGATGTTCACCGACTTTAAACTCGAGACAATATACAATTCCTTTTAATAAAACAACAACATCAATTCTTTTGCCTAGACGCGGTATATCATATTCAAAAATAATTTGTCCGTTTAAACCTGCGAAGCTGGCTAAAACTTGTTTTAAGATAGTTATTTCGTTGTTCCAGGCTTCTCTGGTTGTTGTAAGGGCTTCACCGTGATAATTCGAACAAAGAGTCCCGAAAATAGATTTCTCGTCGGCATTTAAAAATTCATCAATGCTACTATTATAAAGACAACGAGAATTTATTGACATATCAAGCAAGTTAATTATATCACTATCAAACCATTGTTTGCGTACATAAATACCATTTATTTATCTAATTAAGTTAAAAAAATAATTATTGTTAGATATCATAAAGTCGGCTTTAATATAATATAAGAGCATAACTTAAATCCCAAAAACCGTACATACTGAAAATAGGTATTGCAATTCTTTTTTATTATGAGAAAATAATACCAGAAGTGAAAAACTTCTAATCAATATTGTTAGATTATTAACAAGACCTACTAATCCTACGGGAGAAGCAAGTTAAACTTAATTAGCATAACAAAATTGTTACAAACATCAGCAATGCTTTTGTTTGATATTAGCGGTATTTCATTTCTAAAGATTTTTCAAGCAAGGAGATTTAGAAAATGAAAAATAACAATTTAAATGGTGTGTCTAATAATGACACCCAAAACATTAAAGTAGAAGAAAAGAGACTCTCTACTTTGATTGATGAAACTAAAGGATACCTACATTGCGCTTCGCTTGACCTAGATAATTTAGAGGTTAACGAGTACTATTACCGTAATCTTATTGATTTCAAAGAGACTTTTATGAGTCTAGATTTCTCTAAGGAAAATGAAACCTTCCTTAAATTAAAAGATGAATTTATTAATCATCTAGAAGAAACCATAAATAAATGGTTCGACTTAGTTATTGATCGTTATGGGCATCATAGCTATATGTTTAATGATGATAGTTTATCTGTAGACACTAAAAGGGATGTTTATAATTACGCTTATGACTCTTTTGACGCAACGATTGATGGTGTAGGAACACCACAATTTGAATTCGTAATTACTAGTGATACCCACATTTTACACTTTGAAGATGCTTGGGATCATCACTTCCGTACTTATAAGAGTATTAATGAGCCTAAAGACTTTGACGATAGATTAGAAGAAGCTAAAGCAAGTTTAAACGACAAGCTTAATGATCTAGAAGAAAGCTATGACACTAGAGAAGAAAAAGATAAAGAATTCTTTTTAGATTTAACGCCATTAGAGAAACTAGTAATGTTAACTAAAAAACAATGGATTGAATTAATTAAAGCCAATCCTAATGATTTTAATAAAACCTACGTTGTTCAAGATAGCGCGGTTAAAAGAATTATTGGTATTTTAAGCGGACCTAAAAAAGAGAATAACTGTATGGTCTTAGGAGCGTCTGGTTCAGGTAAGACTAGCGTAGTAAATTATGTCATTAACCTTGTTTCACAAGGCAAATGCAAAGAATTAAAAGATAAAGTATTCTATAAATTAAACGCTAGTAATATTGAACAAAAGCATATTGGAGAAACCGGAATCAATATGATGAAGCTCTTTAAAACCTTTGAAGAGAATCCTAATTGTATTCTAGTAATTGATGAATTTGCTGAATTCGCTAATAATGGTGGATATCAATATGACCAAACGAATAACTTAGGTTCTAAGATATTACCCGCATTAAGTGAAGGTAAAGTTCAAGTAATTGGAATGGAGACTACTAGTCGCTATAACCAATTTATGTTTGGTGAAAAAGCGCTTTGTCGTAGATTTAAAGAAGTTACGCTTGTTGAGATGAAGGATGAAGAGGCTAAGAATTTAGCGAAATCCTTATTAACCGAATTCGAAACTAAAGATGGTAATGGTATTAAATTCATAGATAAGGACTTATTAGTGGAACGTTTATCAGGCTATACCAAGAAGTTTTATCCTGGTAAGGCTAATCCAGCGGCGATTAAATCCTTAATTAACGATTTATTCGCTAATATTAAAAGTTTCACTCAACCTAAATACAATATCTTTAACGTTGATTCATTAAATAACTTTATTAAGGATAAATTCAATTGCAATGTCACAAACGAAACTCTCAAGAATTTATCTAAAGAATTAAAATCAATGATTATTGGTCAAGATACCGCTATTGATCAGTTAACTACTGACTTAACTGAATACAAGTATGACTTTGAAAGTTCTATTCGCCCATTATCCTTATTCTTTGTAGGACCTACTGGGGTAGGAAAGACCGAAAGCGCTAAACAGTTAGCGAAAATCTGTTTTAAAAACGAAAACTCAATGCTTAAAGTCAATATGGCTGATTATGCTGTTCCATTTAGCGGTGCTACTTTATTTAACTATTCGTCTCCTCTTGCTAAGTTTATTACCGCTCATCCATGTGGAGTAATTGTCTTTGATGAAATTGAAAAGGCTGATCCAGATGTAATGAAAACTTTACTTGTCGCGCTTGATGAAGGAATTGCCGATGACGGAAGAGGTAATACCTTATCCTTTAGAGGCTCAGTGATTATCTTTACTTCTAACTTAGGATGTAATGATTCTAATAAGAATATTGGATCACTAGTAATGTCTACCGCGATTAACGATGAAACGGCTGCGGCTAATATCAAGGAAGCACTTAAAAGTTATTTCAAACCTGAGTTTATCGGTAGAATTGATCATTTCATCGTCTTTAAAGCGCTTAGTAAGGAAAATGTATTAGATATTCTTAAATTACGCTTAAAAGAGCTCCAAGCTAGTAATTCTAACTATGCTTCACTTAAAGTGAGTGAGGATGAATTAAAGGCCTTAGTGGATAAATCAAACGTTAAAGAAGTAGGCGCTAGATGTATTCCTAATGTCTTAAAGAAGTATTTACTCTCTAAACTCACCAAAAGCTTTGATGGCTTAAAGGAGGATAGATAATATGTACGAGAGAATTTATTCACCCGCCGTGTTAATGGAAAATGCGGCCTTACAGCTTGATTCAGTCCTATTCAAAGAAAGAATCATTTACTTAACTGGAGAAGTTGATGAGACTAAGTGTTCATTTGTTTGTGAACAATTACTTTATCTTAATTCTCTTGATACTAAAAAACCAATTCACTTATATATCTCTGGTCCCGGCGGAGATGGTGAAGCGTGTAAGATGGTGCTTAACACGATGGATCATATTGATGCACCGGTTTATACCTATGCATTAGGGATGGTCGCTAGTGCAGATGCCATTATCTTCACGCATGGAGATAAACGTTTTATTACTCCTACTACATGTGTGATGTATCATCAATGTTTATCTGGGAACCAAGGTGAAATCCAAAATATCAGTGTTCGCACTAATTTCACCAAACGCTTTAATAACATTATGATGAGTATTGTAATGCACGACTGTGGTTATATTAATAATCAAGAATATGAACATATCATTAATAGTTTTGCCTTGATGGATGATAAAGAAGAGTATCCGGTTTTAAAGATTAATCCAGAATTGCTCCTTAAACTTAAGAAATTTAAGAGTTTAATTGACCGAGATACCTTCTTAGTAGGTCAAGCAGTCATTAACTTTGGAGGCGCAGACTTCTTCATCTCACAAACATTTAAAACTGCAAGGAAGCTTAAAAAACTATAAAATAGAGGTATATATGGATAAACGTAGACGGCAATATCTTAATAAGATTCAAGAAAAGTTTAATTATAAGTTTGAAAACTTGGATATTTTAAACGAAGCAATCGATCGAACTAAATTAAGTGATTCGTATGAATTCTTTGGGGATATTGCCTTATACGGTGCTGCTAGTGAGTATATGATTAAAAAATACACTCAATTATCTCGTTATAACTTAGAGTGGGATTATGGTGGAATTGAAACACTTAACGTTAAACAACTAAGTGATATTAAATCTAAGCTAACTAGTAATAGTACATTTGCCATAATTATTCGTAAACTAGATTTAGTCGCTGATATGCCTTTAAGCGAAGAAGACGAAAGAAACGGTTTACGTAATAACAATCATCGCTTAGGCGACTTATACGAACGGATTATAGGTGCAATTGCAATTGAATCGTTTCATTCAAGATATTCAACTGATTTAAAGAAGATCAGTGATATCTATTCTTCTCATATTGATTTAATTTATAGAAGTTTAGATTTACCCGAATTTACAGAAAGTGAATTAGGTAGTGATTTCACAACTGAAGTAGTTTTAAAAAGAGACGAACTATTCTCTGATAATGTTGATGATATCTCACATTTAAAGCGCTTATCGGACAGAAAGAAGATTCCTCCGATTACTTATGAGTTCACGATGGAGAGAGGAGGGGATAACCCTATTATTCACCTTTGTCTTGCTAAATTCCCCAAAGACTCTACGGTTGATTTAAAACGCACAATGCATCCGACTTATTCCGAACCTTTCGTCGACATTTATCAATGGCCATCTAAGTTATTTGTCTCTAAGGGAAAAGGGAAGAGCAAAAATGAAGCTAAAGCAATAGCCGCTCATTGCTTATTAAATAAAATAAAGGCTAGATATGATGCTATATTTATTTTAGAAGAGAATTACATGGAAGAAGGCATGTCGGTCGAAGAGATTAACAATAGAGAAGTCATTCATCCAACCCATAAACGCTTAACTAAGAATGTTGAGATAAGTGATAGATTACTAGATAAATATATTAAATAGTTATTGATTTTATGAATAAGTAGTTTAGACTGGTTTACTTAGTTTTTCTACGCATATTTAATAAATATGTTGATATTTGATATAATCAAAATAACATGAGGATTCTACAAATTGTTGAGCGATTCTCTATTTAGTTGATTTACTTTTACAAAGTATTTCGGTTAAATAGACGCATGAGGTCAAAACGAATGAAAGTTGGAAGCAACATAAAAGCCTATCGTGAGAAGATGGGACTAACCCAAAAACAATTAGCGGAGCGTCTATTCATTTCGCCCCAAGCGATTTCACGTTACGAGAAAGATGAAGTTGAACCAAATCTCGATATGCTTGAGAAAATGGCTGAAGTTTTTGATTGTAAACTCGATGACTTAATCTATGGGCAAAAAGAAGAAAACAAAAAAGAGAGTAAAGGTGACGATGTAACCAATATTGTCATTAATGATATACAAGATAGCGTTGATTATGGAGCGATGACGTGCCATGATTGTCATCGCAAGATTGGTGAAACCGAAACAACCCATAAAGTATTTAGACGCGATAATGGTGAACGCGTTGAGGTTAACATTTGTGATGATTGTTATCAAAAAGGATTAGAACTTGATCAAAAAATTGAAAAGATTCATCCAACTAGAAGCAAAAGTGGAGTCTCATCTAGCAAATTTAAAAGTAAAATCACTGGAGTTGAAGGCCATAAATCTTTAATTGGTGGAATTATTAGTGCAGTCGTTGCCTTTATCTTAACTTTAGTACTTGGCATTATATTCGGTAAAGCGGTTAGCCCAGGTGGCTGGGTAGGATTAGCGTTTTTATTTGCCTATTTAGTTTTAGCCGTTGTTTATTGTATCTTCTCGGATACATATATTACCGAAATGTTTGTGGATATTGCTACTACAAGTGTAAAAGTTCCTGTGTACTTTGTTGGGCATCTATTTGATGGTGATGTGGTAGTTTTAATTCCATTAAAGATTGCTGGTGGGATTATTAGCGCAGCGATTGGAGTATTTATTTTTGGTTTCGCACTAGCGTTATCAATGATATGTGCATCCGTATCTTTTCCGTTTTATCTAATAGGAAGAATTAAATAAGGAGATTAAATTATGGGATCAGGTGGTGGAAGTTTCGGTGGTGGCGACTATATACCAAGTAAGCCAACCATGCCGAGTGAAAAAGAGTTAGACGAAATGACTCCGGAAGAAAAGGAGGCTCGTTTATCTCAGTATCAACGTCAAGAAGAAGCGCACCAAGAAGCAATTAGTAAAAGAAGAAGCAAAAGATTACTTAAGTTCTTCTTAGTGTTACTGGCAATTGGTGTAATTATCGGCTTATTCTGTGCGTTACTTAAATGCGCTAAGGTTATTTAATGAAATACTATGTATTAGGGTTAGGCTTAGTCGGTCTATCGTTTTTAAATATTTTAAAAAATAAAGGCGAATTTGATCCTAATACTTTTTATTGCATCGAAGAAGATAAAAGTAAGTTTAATTACTTTATTAAATTAGGTGGCAAATCCACAAACTTTAAAAACATCAAAATCACACAAGATAATTTGCTAAACGTTTTAAAGGATTTACAAGAAGGTGATTGTTTATTTGACTTTACCACCAATGTAAAGAGTTTAACGATTTTAGAGTATTGTTTAAATCATAATATCCATTATTTATTTACTGCAGATTCATCTTGGGTAAACGATAAGTCTTGGATTAGCGTTCATCAACACTTCTTGGAATATAAGAAGCTTAGAGAAAAATATGGGCACAAAGGAGCGACTTCGGTTATTGAATTTGGGATGAATCCGGGATTAGTGTCTTTATTTATGAAAGAAGCGATTAAAGATATCGTTAATAAAGATAATTCCTTGTACGTTCGTTTATTTAGAAACAAACTAAAGAAGTTAATAGAAGATAATAAATATAATCTAGTAGCGAAAAAACTTAAAATAACTTTAATCGAAGAAATTGATGTGGATAATCAAAAGTTCTCGGTTGAACGTAATCCTAATACTATTTATTCCACATGGAACGTTAAAGCGTTCTATTACGAATCGGTTAATAGCCCTGAAATTGCTTATAATAACGTTCAAAACTGCCTAAAGCACGATGCGTATTATGATATCGATATTAAAGATCAATATATCGCTTTAAGAGCATCGGGAATTAAATATCAAGAAGAAACAATATATTCAAAAGGGAAAGTTACTGCTAATTTAATTTGCCATGAAGAAATTTTCTCGATGCGTGAATATTTAACTTATAAAAAATATCGTCCTACGGTGATTTTCTTATATCATCCATCTAATCTTGCTCTTACTTCGATTAATGACAATTTCTATAACGAACAACCTAACTTTCAATTATTAACTAAAAAAGATTATGTTAACGGAGGGGAAGAAGTAGGTGTTCTAATTCAAGGTAAACGTTTTAAAAGTAGATACTTTGCTAATTATTTAGATTCAAAAGAATTAGATGAACTTGCCACGACTCGCCAAGTATCTGCTGGTGTCTATGGAGCGTATCAATATATTAAAAATCATCCAAATGAAGGATTCTTATTTCCTGAAGAATTAAAAGAAGAGGTATTAGAATCCGCGAAAGAATATTTAAAAGGTTTTATTTCTATTGAAATAAATAATAAGGTAATGTTAAATAACATATAAAGGAGAAAATGAATTATGAAAAAAATCTTACCAATCATCCTATGCTCAATGGCTATTTGCTCTTTATCTTCCTGCGGTGGAGGAAATATAGAAGAAGCTAAAAAGCTTTTGATGGGTGCTAAAACAACCACATTGGCATCTACATATAAATATGACTATTCATTAAGTGCGTCAGTGAAGTTCCCTTTATTCAATATTTCGCCTGCGAAAATGACTGGTCAAGTTTTATATAACGGCAATCAATATTTAAATAAAAAAGAAAATTCTGGAATCCTAATGATAGATTCAACTACATATACATTTAATCAAGGTAACGATTTAATTAAAATTAATACCAAGAAAGATGACTTTGAAGTGGTTAACAAAGAGAACTTTACTCTTGGATACGATTTTGAATCAAGCAGTGTTGGTAAGATCTTTAAAGCATTATCTAGTGAAGATATCATAGATATAAAGAACGATTCTTCCAATAAACATAAATTTAAAATTGGGTTAGGTCACACCACATTTAAGAATAAATTCTTATCCGCTCTGAACGTAATTGATCTTACCATTGTGTTTAATATCTTAAACAAGATATCTCAAGATAAATGGGGACTAGCATTTAAACCGGATTGCTATTTCATTCTTGATGATAACGATAAATATGTTAAGAACTTCCATTTTGATTTAAACCTAGAATTTAAAGACATAGTCAATGTTATCTTTAAGTTAGACCAAAACTTTTCTCAAATCGGCGGGAGCTTCGATGTTACAATTCCTCCTGTTCTTAAAGACTGTTATTTTAAAAGCGAAGAGATTGATTCAAACATCGCTTCATTAAAAACCTCTTTTGAAAATTCAAAAGATAGTTATTATACCTATAAATTAAAAACAGCTGTCGATCACGGTATGGCTAAAGGGAATCCATTAGGATTAGCGGTGAATTCCACCTCTAAAGGTTTTGCAGAGAGAAAATCGCAAAACGGTACACTTTATTTTCATAACGAACTTGAACTCGATAGCGATTATAAGAACAAAGATCAATATAAAGGAATTATAGACGACTATAAATACACACGTGCTCGTGTTTCAAATGACAATAGCGTTTGGGATGTTAAGGCACAACTTGGTACAGATGAGTATCATTCGGTTTCGCCCTATGCTAATGAACCGGTTGATGATTATTACATGCTGCCTAAAGAAAAATGGTTTAGCTCATCCTATGTAAAAGCTTTAAGAAAAACTACAGAAAGTGATAACACTACTACATGGAAACTTGGTTTATCAAATGAAGCAATCAAAGAAATGCTTACCACTTATAATGCTTCAATTAGATTAGATAAGGATTTAATTAAGTGGATTGATGTCTATGACATTAAAGGTGATTTTAACGCAAAGAATTTTGAATATATAATAACCACTGACACGCAGAATAAGATTGCCAAGATATCAATTGTAAGTAAGGGAACTTATACTATGAATCAAACTGAGGTGAGCGAAGAAGAAGATATTAAATTCGGTTTCGAATTATCGATTGAATTCGAACACGGGCACGATGAATACGAAATCCCTGCTACAAAAGATAAAATTAAAGCTTCTTAAGTACCATAATTACATTATGCGCTAAAGGATAAGATGCTGGTCTAAGTATCCAATCTCCTTTTGCGTATTTAGCAGCGCTTTCTTCTTTCATGCCTAAACGGCATAAAAGGGTCGATAAAGTATGAAAGCGTTTCTTATAATTTAATCTGAAACCATTATCTTTAAGACAATTAATAATGAACTTTTCGTTATACATCATCAATAAATGTTCTTGACCGCTATATTCGTATTTTTGTAAGAATGCTTTTTTATGATGATTTTTATTAAAGAGAAAGTCGCCACTATTACTACGTTCGAATTCTAAAATAAGAACCCCGTTCTTCTTAAGAACGCGATAAAATTCTTTAATGCTTTTTTCATAATTGGTGTAATTAAATACGCTACCAACGCAAATAAGAATATCGATACTATTATCAGCAAGCGGCATCGATTCAACTGAACCAACTAGAAAATGTTTGAATTGTTTATGTAATTATCTACTAAATCTAAATGGATTAATTTACCTTTAGTGTTATAGCTCTGTCCACCCGACCCCGCATTTAAAATAATCGCATCACTACAATCATATTTATCTAGAACTCGATATATCACCTTGTTTAAAACTGTATCGACTATTTTATACTACTTTGAATCATCTTCAGTGTTGTAATTTTGATAGTTAATTTTCGCCTTCTCTTTAATTACATCGAATTCGTTCATTATGTATATTATATCTTTTCTATAAACAAAACCCACAAGGTCCCATGTGGATTATGTAAAAGAGAATATATGAAACTCTTTTCTGTTCCAAACGTATCTATTGAATATCAGAACTACTAATATAATCAAATAACAAAAAATGATATCAAATTAAAGATTTTGCTTGTCGTAATAAAGAACAATCAATATCAAATATTATCTATTATTAGGTAATTTTTTAAGTCCGTTATAGTCAAGTCGATTTTCAATGCGATCAATTCGATTGTTAACTTGCTTAAATCCATCATTAACTATTTTAGTCAATTCATTAATTGATACTTCTAACTGATTCATTTTTTGTCTTAATGTAGGCTTTTTCATAGTATTATCTCCAGTATGATGCGCTGGACCTTTCTCCTTTTTTTGATACCACTTATGCAAGGTACCAGGTGCACCTTTTTCTAGAACCTTTTTAGTTTCTTCTGCATTATGAAATTCACTTGTATACATAAGATGTCTTCCTATATAGTAATACACAAAAAGAGATGATTAATTTTCCTAAAAAGAAGAATATATTTATTTTATAAATATAAAAAAATATAAAATACCACGTTTGGTTAACATAACATAATATGTTTACCCACCCGCTCATTAACAATTCTTAAATCAGTTTGTAGTCATTTCTTTCTTATTTTACGCGCTTACACGCATTTTTTATCCATCGCAAAGCGGAAAATAAAAAAATATTGTAGTGATTTTGTCCGAAAAATCGCACAATTTAAAAAATTAGTTTACATAATTTATTTTTTTGCTTTATTATATTTACACTATGCAATACGAAATCAGATATTACTTTGACCAAGAATGCCTTAAAACTAAGAGGGTCTGTTTTCGTGAAGTATTAGAAGGCAAATCAAAAGCAGATGCAGAAAACATTGCTGATCAAAGACTCGCTCGTTCCGCATTTGGATTCACTTGCTACGAAATAGCAGAATTATAATCGTACGACTTATACAGAACATAAATAAATTCAACTTTTAAAAAAAGACTTTTTTCGGTATAAGTTGTTTTTTATATTTAGCAAAAAGAGTAGAGAGTTCCCTACCAATTAGATTCCTAAATAAAATTCATCATTATAATTCTATTATTTGCTAAAAAAAGCTAAATTATATTCGAAAATCGATATATTTAACATAAATGTATGTTATTCATTAAATTTTATGGTATAGTTTTAATAGTTTTTTATTTTATAAATAAAAAGGAGGTTCTATGTTAAAGTTCCTAAAACGTTTAAAAAGCTATTGGTGGTTAGTCGCTCTAATAGTGGTATTAACTTGTGTTCAAGTTGTTTTTGACTTCTTGCTACCTTACATGATGGGTTCAATCATCAGCATGATTCAAACCCCACCAATTGTGATGGAAGATATTATTTTAACCTCAATTAAGATGATTTTTGTAGCGTTAGCGAGTGGTATCACTTCTGTTGGCATTTGCGTATTAGCTTCTAAAGTCACTTCTAAGATGATGGCGAGAGTTCGCTATGAATTATATAGCAAAATCTCCTCTTTCTCTTCAGCAGAAATGAATGGATTCTCTATTTCTAGCTTAATTACTAGAACAACCAACGATATCACTAACGTAAGTAACACATACGTATTAATCTTTAGATTTATGCTCTATGGTCCGTTACTTGCGGTTGGAGCATTTGTCTTCTTATTATTAATTGGAGCAAGATGGCAATTCTTAGTAGTCATTATTGCTGCAATTGTACTTTTAAGTGTTATTATCTACTTCGTGGTCCATTTAGCACAACCACGTTTCCAATCCATGCAAAGTCGGATTGATAAAGTTAACTTAGTCACTAAAGAAAGCCTTGAAGGTTTACGCGTAGTTAGAGCCTATAACGCTGAAGGTTACCAAGAAGAGAAATTTAATAATGTTAATAACAGTTTAACTAAAGATGACCGTTTCGCAAACCGCGCGCTTGGCTTCTTAACTCCAGGTATCCAATTAGTCGTTGGTTTAATGTTAGTTATGATCTCTGTGGTTAGCTCTTATCTTATTAAAGATGGTTTAATTAATTTTGCTCAAACTGCAACTATTACTCAATTCGCCAGCTTATTATTAACCGGATTTGTATTGATGGTTATTATCTTCGTTATGATTCCTCGTTCTACCATTTGTGCAAAAAGAATTAACGAAATTATTGAAACTGAGCCAAGCATTAAAGATGCTAAAGAAACTCCACGTTTCACCGAAGTTGGTACAATTGAATTTAAAGATGTATCTTTCACCTATCCAGGTGGTGGCGCTCCAAGTTTAAAGAATATTAGTTTTAAAGTTAATAAAGGTCAAACCTTAGCCTTCATCGGTGCAACCGGTGCGGGTAAGACTACAGTCTTAAACTTAATCCAAAGATTCTATGATACTTCAAGTGGTGAAGTTTTAGTGGATGGAATCAATGTTAAACAATATCAACTCGATGTCTTATTCAAGAAATTCGGTTATGTTCCACAAAAGCCATATCTATTCCACGATACTTTAAAGAATAACGTGTGCTTAGGTAAACCCGATGCCACTAAAGAAGATTTAGAAGAAGCTCTTTCTATTTCTCAATCAACGGAATTTGTAAGTAAACTCGAAAATGGTGTTGAATACGAAATCTCCCAAGGTGGTAAGAATGTTTCGGGTGGTCAAAGACAAAGATTAAGTATTGCTCGAGCGCTTATTACTAAACCTGAGATTTTCATCTTTGATGATTCCTTCTCAGCGCTTGACTATAAAACCGATAAAGTTTTAAGAGGCGAAATTAAGAGCCGCTTAAAAGGTATTACTAATATTATCGTTGCGCAACGTGTTGGTACCATTATGGACGCAGATCAAATCATCGTCTTAGATAATGGCAATATGGTGGGCAAAGGTACCCATAAGGAGCTCTTACAAAACTGCCAAGTTTATAAAGAGATTGCCTTATCGCAATTAAGTAAGGAGGAGTTAGAATAATGGAAACGACAATTAAAAACATTTATGAACGTAAAGGCGAATCCTCGTTCAGAAAATTAGCGAAATGCTTAGCTCCTCATAGAGTAGCTATTATTATTGCCTTATGTTTAGGCGCAATTGGTGCATTATTTAGAATCTTCAGCCCAATTGTCATTAAAGAGATTTCAACTTTACTATCTAGTTACGAAACCCAACATCTTGATTTCACTTATGGTGAGATTTGGAAATACGCAGGTATTGCCTTAGCATTATATTTCTGTGGGTTCCTCTTTGAATATATTCAAGTGTATGTAATTACCGGTGTCACAACTGAGACTAGCCGTGAACTACGTCAAAGAATGGCGGTCAAGATTAATAAATTACCGCTTAATTATTTCGACACACGTAATATTGGTGATGTTCTTAGCTATGTCACTAACGATGTTGATACAATTGGTCAAACTCTTAACTTAACCTTATCAAGCTTTATTGCTGCAACTATTACAGTGGTTGGTTCAGTTATTATCTTATTCGTTTTTGACTGGAAATTAGGCTTAGTTGTCTTATGTACTTTACCAGTAATCTTAATTGTTTTATCTATCGTTGGTAAGAAATCACAAAAAGCCTTTGGTCAACGTCAAGAATTAACTGGTAACCTCTCTTCATTAGCTGAAGAAAGTTACACTGCTTACTATATTGTGAAGTCATTTGGTGCTACTAAACGCTTTAAGGATAAGTTCGCTAACACTAACTTAAAACTTGAAAAGTACACCTTCAAAGCAGATGCGCTTTCTGGTTTAATGATTCCAATTACTAGCTTCTTTGCTAACTTAATGTTTGCTTTCATTTGTTTAATCGGTGGTTATATGGCGGTTCAACAAGGTGGCGATCCTGAAAGAGTGGCAACCATCGTTGCAGCGGTTACTTATGGTGAACAATTAATTTCGCCACTTACTAACATTGCTCAACTATTAGGTACTTTCCAACAAGCTTTAGCCGCAGCCTCTCGTGTCTTCTCTATGCTTGAAGAGAATAATCAACCCGATGAATCTAGTAAGACGACTAAACTCGAGAAAGTTGAAGGTAATGTAGCTTTTGATCATATTCGCTTTGGTTATACTAAAGATCGAGTCATCATTCATGACTTCTCACAAGTCGCGAAGAGCGGTCAAAAGATTGCGATTGTTGGTCCTACTGGTGCAGGTAAAACTACGATGGTTAACCTCCTTATGAGATTCTACGAGGTCAATGGTGGTAAGATTACGATTGAAGGCGTTGATACTACATCTATGAATCGTAGTTATGTTCGTAGTCTATTCGGCATGGTGTTACAAGATACTTGGTTATTTGAAGGTACCTTCATGGAGAACTTAAAGTTCTCTCGTCGAGATGCAACCGATGAAGAAGTATATGAAGCGTGTAAAGCCACACACTGCGATGAATTTATTAAACAGGCTGGTGGTTACGATAAGATGCTTAAAGAAGATAGCGGATTATCTAGTGGTCAAAAACAATTACTTACCATCGCAAGAGCCATGGTACAAAATGCGCCAATGCTAATCTTGGATGAAGCTACTAGTAGCGTTGATACTCGTACTGAATTATTAATTCAAGATGCGATGGATAAATTAATGAAAGGTCGAACCTCATTTGTCATCGCTCACCGTTTATCAACCATTAAGAACGCGGATATGATTATCGTTATGAAAGATGGCGATGTCCTTGAATGTGGTAATCATGATCAATTACTCGCTAAGGGCGGCTTATACGCCGACTTATATAATTCGCAATTCGCGAATAAACGTAATTAATTTATTTTATAGTCATTCGCCTTTTGTTCTAGGAGTTTAAAATCTAAGCAAACTCTTTTGTATTTTTCATTTATTTTATAATTTGAATAATAATCCAACGCCTTCTCTTTAATTTTTGTCGCAACCGCTGGACGATTAATATATTCTAGTTCTAATTCTAGTAACGATCCGTATTTACGATCTTTGCTTTCACTTGATAGCTGTAATTCTTTTATGTTAGCAACCGCAATTAAACCGATAAGGTTGTTAGGAATAGGAACCATATCATTTAATTTCACCGCCGCAACAGGTTGGTTGTTATTATTACGGATAATAATATCGGTAAAATTTCGTTTTAATTTTTTGCATCCATTTTGATCTAAAACATATATAAATTCATTGGATTCATTTAATTTTTTTTCCAAATGCTAGAAGTTAACGGGGCAAAATACTTAAAATTATTAATTTCTAATACTATTCCAACATATTTTCGCCCAAAAGAACTATCTTCATCTGGTAGATAAACATGCTTTTAAAACCGCTTTAGATACTTAATATAGGTAGGGTTTATTTCATAAATCTTGTACATAGTTACCCCATTATACAATAAAAAAATATGGTTTTGGGAACCATATCTGTTAAAATCGGGCTGTTTGGTAGGGCTCACCCATTCCCTTTATGTTACAATCTAGGCTGTTTGGTAGGGCTCACCCATTCCCTTTATGTTGCAACCTTTCGATTGCACAATCATTATAGCACATTATTATCAATGCAACTAAATATTCAAACTATCGTTTATTTGTTCTTATATAATAATTAGGATGTATATCTTTAAACGTGTTATTAGAATCGTTAGTTATGTTGTGCTTACTTTTTGTTTAGTAGGCTTAATTTTTTGCGCTGTTAGTAGTGATAAGCTTGATATTGTTTCTTATGAATTTAAGACTAGTAAGAATATTGATACATTCACTTGCTTAGTAATTAGTGATTACCATCACCGCTCACTAAATTTCAGTAATGGCAATATGATTGATATCTTAAAAGAACAAAATCCAGTTGATTATATTTTCTATACCGGTGATTTAATTGATAGTTACACTAACTCACTAGACGATATCAATGAAATATTTAAAGCTGGTAATAGCATTAGCAAGCATTCTTATTTTGTAACTGGTAATCATGAAGAGTACGCTCCTAACTGGCAAGGTTTACAAGATAAAATGCATGAAGAAGGCGTTACCTATATTAAAGATGATCACATTGATATCAATGAACATTTTCATATATATGGATTAGAAGACGCTCGTTTTAAAACTAGAGGTGGTGCTTCGTTTAAAAGTAGAGAGGAAGCAACTTTAGCATCCTTGGATGAAATGACTAAAGCATTTAATAAAGATGATTTTAATATCTTACTTAGCCATCGCCCAGAAAATTTCAAAAAGATTGCGGATAATTATAATTTCGATTTAGTGGTTAGTGGTCACACTCATGGAGGCCAATTTAAAATTGGTAATTGGACGCCTTCATCAATTGCTTTAGAAGAAGGCGAATATATGGGCGGAATTTACCATAGAAACAGTACGGATTTAGTCATTTCTCGAGGCCTTGGATATTCCGCGATGTTCCCGCTTCGCGTCAATTGTAACCCTGAAATTGTAAAAATTACTATAAGTAAATAAAGTGGTGCACCAAAACCATATTTAGGTGTGCTACACTTTTAATAATGGACAAAGCCGAAATTAAAAATGAAGCGCCCGCAAATAAGAAAAAAAGTGGGATTCGTCGTTACGCCGTTTATATCGGGCTTGTTTTAATTGCGACCGGTTTATCCTTGTTTTTAACACTTAAAGGCCACTCTAAAGATATAGTTGAAGCATTCTCGAATTGTGATGGCCGCTGGATTGGAGCGATTGTTGGAGTGATGCTATTTTCGATTCTAATTGATGGGCTAGTTATTACGGTCTTTATGCGCCTATATACACGTAAATATTATATTAACCAAGGGATTGCGGTAAGCATGATTGGGACCTTCTATAGCGGAATTACTCCTGGTGCTAAAGGCGGACAAGTGATGCAAGCTTATACCTTAAAGAAACAAGGTACCCAAATATCTAATGCGGCTAGTCTATTGGTGATGTACTTTATTCTATATCACTCTGCTCTTATTATTTTTGATATTGTAACCGTGATTTTTAAAGCCGATTTAATGACTAGCATGTCAATTACTGGTCATATTGGTACTTGGTCATTCACCATTCCTTTAGCGCCTTTAACGATTATCGGTTTTGCGCTTAACGTTTCGGTTATAGGCATTCTTCTTTTAATGAGTTATTCCCACAAGATGCATAACTTTATCATGCATTATGGAGTAGGATTACTCGCTAAGCTCCATATTTTAAAGCATCCTGATCAAACTCGTGAATCGTTAAGAATTCAAGTTGAGAACTTCAAGATTGAACTTAGACGATTACTTAGTAATGTAAGAGTAACAATTTTAATTCTAGTGCTATTATTCATTGGCTTAATATGTAAATTCTCGATTCCTTGGTTTGCGGGCATGGCACTTAACGCAACCTCTTCTAGCGCACTTACCGTTCGCTCTTTCTTTGATGTATGTTTTATGTCTAGTTATCACCAAATGATTACTGGATTATTCCCGATCCCAGGCGGAGCTGGTGTCAGTGAATTATTCTTCTCATCCTTATTTGATACATTCTATTTAGGTGGCGCTAGTGGAGTGTATATGAGCAGTGCATTACTTATTTGGCGTTCGGCTACTTACTACATTATGGTTCTTTTAGCGGGCATTGTAACGGTTTTATATAAAGCATCTCCTAAAGAGGAAACGCTTAATGTGGATAGAAAGACATTCGTAACAATGCAACTTGAGACTTACGAAGAAAGAAAAAGAAGCAGCGACACTTTATATGAAACATCTCAAATGTCTCGTAAAGAATTACAGAACCGTCTTAAAGACGCTTTAAATATTAAAGAAAGAATGGAAATTAAGAAAAAAGAAGAAGTTAAACAATATCAATTAGATGATACGGATTTAGATGATAATTCTCCGTTTGTGGTCGATGAAGATATCTTGCCACGTTCAAGTAAGAAGAGAAATCGTTATTCCCGTGATGAAGGCTGGAGAGATTTTAATATTAAATAATATGGAAAAGAAAAGAATTACCGATATTCACATTTTAAAAAAGAAGATTGTCATTTATTTTGATGATGAGAAGATAGAAATAAATCCAAATACATTTACGGAATTTAATTTATATCTAAATAAATTAATATCAAAAGTTGATATCGATAAATTACTCGCTTTTGATAGTTACACCAAAGATTTAAATTATGCGCTAGGGTTAATTTCTAAATACGCCTATACATCCTCTAAATTAAAAAAGAAATTAATCGCAAAGAAAATTAAAGACACTAATATCAAGATGATTATGCGCTATCTAGCGGAGCATGAACTTCTAAACGATTTTGCTTTTGCGGTTAGTTATGCAGATACTTTAATCCATCGTCATAAAGGAAAAAACTTTATTAAAGAGAAATTGCATGAATTAGGAATTAGTGAAGAAGACATCATCAAAGTGATTCAAGGTTTAGATATTAACGCTATTAGCGAAACTTTAATTAAATACATTAAGAAATTAGATACTCAATATTCTAAGAAAGATATTATCGATAAGAAGAATAAGATTATTAATAATTTACTTCGTAATGGTTATTCATTAAGTGAGATTAATAAGGCCTTAGAGAAGGTTAAACTTACTTATATAAACTATGAAAGTGCGATTAAAAGGGATCATCAAAAATTTAAACGTTTATACGATGATAATCAAAAAATAGTAAATGCCTTAAGGCGAAAAGGTTACAGCTATAGTAAAATAAAAGGTGTAATGGAGGATTCATTATGATATTTCTTAATACGCTTAAAGAAGGCGATGCTTACCAAGAAATCTATTTAGTTAAAAGCGCAACCATGAGTGTTACGGTTAATAACAAGAAGCTTTTAACGATTTTGCTTCAAGATAAAACTGGTTCTATGAACGCGAAAAAATGGGACGCCACAGCGGAAGATCAAGAAATCTTTAAACCCGGTAAATTCGTGAATATTTCATTTGATGTTACTTCTTATAAAGAGAAATTAGAACTTAGAATTAGAGATGCTCGTCCAGTCGAAGTCACTAAGCTTGACGATTATATCCCTACTTCTCCAATCCCTAAAGAGACCTTACAAAAGAAATTAGAGGCTCATCTTAATAATATTAAGGATAAGGATATTAAAACTATTATTGATGAATTATATTCAACTTATAAAGAAAAGATTTTAATTTATCCGGCAGCAAGTAATAACCACCATGCATTTGCTAGCGGGCTACTTTATCACACCGTGAGCATGCTAGACGTCGCTAGTTTCTTAATTAAGCATTATTCGGATGTAGATAGCGATATTGTCTTAGCGAGTGTCTTCCTACATGATTTAGGTAAGATTAAAGAATTAAGCGGACTACTTCCAATTGAATATACCGCCGAAGGACATTTATTAGGCCATTTAGTGATTGCTACTAATTTAATTAATAATGTGGCTACTAAACATCATTTAGAAGATAACGAGAAGATTATTCATATCGAGCACTGTGTATTATCGAGTCATGGGAAATACGAATATGGTTCACCGGTTTTAGGCGCGACTAAAGAAGCGATTATGGTTAATTTCATTGATGATTTAGATGCAAAGATGATGATGTATGATAACAACACTAAAGAACTTAACCCTGGAGAGTTCACTAATCGTTTAATGACATTAGATATGCGTCGATTATATAAAAAGAAGAAATAAATTAAAGTTTTTCTTTAATCTTATTAGCAAGCGCGGGAAGTAATGATTTATCGACCGCGTTTTCTTTTAAAGTAATTTGGAAACCAGCATCACGCGTATAACGAGGCACTACATGTACGTGATAATGCATAATGGTTTGCCCAGCTTCTTCGCCTACATTAGTTAAGATATTAACTCCCTTAGCGCCAAGCACAGCAATTTCTACTTGTCCAATACGCTGCGCAACATCCATAACCTTATGCATAATCTCTTTAGGCGTACATAAGAAGTTATCGTAATGCGCTTTAGAAATTACTAACGTATGACCATGCGTTGCTTGCGATATATCTAAGATCGCTAGAACATCATCGTCTTCATAGATTTTACTAGAAGGAATTTCACCTTTAATGATTTTACAAAATATACAATTATCCATATATGTATATTATAAAACAAAAAGGAGACCATAGTCTCCTTAATGTTATATTTACTTTATTACTTAAATAAATCTGGGAATTGTGATTTAAAGTAAGCGTATACGCTATCATCGTAGAAGAGAATGTTACTAATCATTAAGTAATATTGTTCCGCGTTCTTCTTATAAGTATCGCTACTAGCGACTTGTTTAGTGATATCACGGACAATTTCACTCTTCGCTACAACAGAATCAATTATATTATCTGTTGCCTTTGATCTAATATACGCACGAGTATCAGCATCAGATAATTTTGATAACGAAGCCGCTTCATCAACTTGAACGATGTAGAAATTGTGATCTTTTTCAAGAACAACAGTTTTCCAAGGTTCATCAGATTGAATTGCTTCACCTACGATATATGCATGTTTAGTTCCATTATCTTGTTCAAAATAACGGGCATAGTCACCAGATTCATAGTAACCCCAACCTTTATCATTGGTCTTCATATATTCAGAATCATCAACGATATTAGAAGTGGAGATGTTAAATAAATGACTGCGGAAATCTTCGTGTAAGTCGGTTAAACCGCCTTCTTTTAGATACCAACCATCTTGAGTTAAATCATTAGAAAGTAATTCTCTTTCTTTTAATTCAAGTCCAACATCAACTGTATAAGCACCGCTGTTAGTTAAATCGTTATAGGCTGATTTTGCAGTTTCAGTGAATGGATATTTTAATACTGCGGTAAAATTAGTCCCATCAGTTGCACTAGCTTCTTTTAAATCGAAGGCATCCATATATTTTTCAACAAGGTCGCCTAATTTGGTGCCACGGAATACATAAGTTGATTTTATGGTAGTAGTACCCTCTGTTAAAGGTTCACCGTTTTCGTCTATATGCATTGCCCATTTAACTGGTGTATCAGTGCCGGGGAAATTAATTTTTTGGAATTTACCAGCTTCAAGATAATCACGAACTACGCCATAATTTGTTGCTGTGTTTTCAGCATCAGCAATTCCTATCATTGCAGAATTTAAGTCATCTAATGGAGCGTATGTTGCTTTTTTGCTACCGTCACCAGTAATATGAAGTTTAGCGTAATATTGGAGCATTTCACGCACTTTGTCATAGTAAGCAGAGTTACTTGGACTAATTTTAATCATTTGTGCTTTACGAGCATATCCACGACCTAAGTTGGTGTATCTTTGTTCTTGGACATATTTTTCGATTAAGAGTTCGCGGTAAATATCAGGTAAAATCTTACGACCGATATATCCATGAGTTTCTTTACTCTTATCATCAGGATATTTAGGATCTTTTTCAGTAGGATAATAAAGTTTAGTAAAATTATCTTCGGCATCCATAATGTGAAGATAGCCATCTTTATTACCGGCAGAGTTAACGAACTTTTTCCAAGTTATACCGATTGGTTTTGGTGCGAATACTTGTTTACCATTAAAAGCAATGCCAGTTGTATCTGGTGCATAGAAATCTTTCTTTAAATGTCTAACATATTCTTCTTCACTAAAAAGTTTCTTAAGTGAATCAGTTGTATAAGAGCCACCCTTTACTTCGTTATACATCTTTTCAAAGACTCTTTCAATGATGGAATCATATTGTTGCGTAATTTTAATGCGTGAAACTTCTAATTTTTCTTCTGGAGTAAAATTAGTGGCTTCAGTATCACCTTTTTTATAACCTTGGTCTTCACTAGCATAGAGTGGATGTTGATCAACAAATGCTTTAACTTCTTCAGCAGTTGCAGTGCCATCAACAATCGACTTAAGGCCAAGTACCTTGTTGCCATCTTTGTCTACTTCATCAAATAAAGGTCCGACTTGTTTCTTTCCAATATCATACATGACCTTATTTAAGACATTAGCGTTGGTATCGCCTAACTTTTTAATAGCATCATAAATTTCTTTCATGGTGTTATCTTTTAAATCAGTTGGTTCGGTTACAATTTTATCGTCTATCCAACTTGGGCGACCAACGATTTCGCTTGTGGAGCAACCAATTAGAAGGAAGCTCGCCGCCACAAATAGCGGAGTTAATATTTTCTTATTCATGGAACACACCTCCTACATCAAAAGCGCTTGTGATGAAACTAATTATGCTAGTTTTTGTGCTGAATAAAGCCGCTGTACACGCTTCAGGAACAAGACGACTCGTATATCCGGCTTCAGCGGCTTCTTCCTTGTTATCGATTTCTTCACGCTCAGCGCTCTTTGCGGCAAGACTGTAATAATAAGTTTGCCAATTGTTATCCCAACTGCGTGTCTTTTCGATTGCTGCATCTTCACGATTAATCTTAATCCATGTTTCAATAGAGTTTTGGATAGCTTCCGCTTCTTTACTATCTGGATTAAATTTAACTGCATTTGTCTTAATTAAATAATCATAGATATAAGTATTTAAATCAGAAGTGCATTTCTTTAATTCAGATTTCACTGAATCCGCTCTATCTTTTAATTTTTTGGAATCAGTTTCACTCATAATGTAGTTAACATAAGTGTGCTTGTCATCTGTAGTGCCTTCATATTGTGGATGGCTACCACCTGATTGGCCAGGATAATAATGAGTATAGTATTCATCTAATGTAGTGAATTTCTTATTTGTTTCAACAGGATCACCATCATCGAATTCTTTTCCGATAAATGGACTTCTTTCGATAACCACAAAGTGAATGCCTTGATAACCGCTATCATCAGAACCACCGCTTCCGCTGCGGAAAACAAAAATAGTTCTACCATTTTGATCACGTAAGATGTGTTGATCGCCTGTAGCGTTAGTGGGTTCAAGTTCAGTAATGATTTTACTTAACGTTGTGCCGGCGATTATATCATCACCGTTTTTAGCGGCATGGCTAAATCCTTTTTCTTTAGCATAGGTGCTATCGTATGTAAGGGCGTAATTATCTTTACTTTTACGTAATTTTCCATCACCGGTGAAATAATACATATCTTTAGTATCTCCGATAAGTTTATCTTGATCATATGTTGGCAACTTGGCAGGCGCGATAACCATTATGTTGTGCTTATTGAAATATTTATTAAAGATAATGTTACGTGGGAGATATTTATCTTTAAAATTATCTTTACTAACTTTAGCAGCAGTAAGATTTGGAATATCTTCATAATTAACATCAGCGTATCCGCCATCCTTCTTCTTTGCTAATTTTAAAGCTGCTTCGTAAGGAATTACGCCTAAGGTTTCGCCAGAAGTCGGATCTTCTAAATCTTTAATTTTTTCTTCCCAACTTTCAGCGACTGGTGTGTCCTTAAATAATGCATCATGCGCTTTTTGTGGATTATATGGACTGCCAAGTAATCCACTAGTACTCTTTCCGTATTCAGCTTCATAGAAATAAGTACCTAATTTAAAATCATCAACAAATGAAGTATCGCGGCTCATAATACCTAAGCTCGCGTGGCTTTCAACTGCAGTAGTATCATCACTAAAGTCATTAGAAACCGCATCGAAATCTGCTCCACTAGCTAAGTTTTTAATAACGTTATAGAGTTTTTCAGATTCATCCGCAGTAATGGTTCCAGTTGTATTATCACCACTAGCAGCACTAACTTTAACTAAGATATGCTTCATGTGATATGGCATCTTTTCGTTTAGATAACCAGGAACAGGAGTTTGACCTGTTGGAGTATCTTCTGTATCTCCGTGGAGTACTCCCCCGCTTCTTAAAACATCGTAGTTATTCTCGTATAATTTATCTTCGAATTTCTCTTTTTGAAGTTCGTATTCAAATTTATCGTATAAGCCTTGTTCATCTTCTACACTATTAGAATCAAGAATCTTTTCCCATTCTTCATCGTATTTAGTGCCGTTTTTCTCCGCGTTAGATTGAGCAGTTGCTTTTTGTTCATTAATTTTAATCTTAGTGTTACGAGTAATTTCATCCATATCACTATAACCAGGATGATCTTTAGTGAAATGTGCACGTACTGCAACTTTATAGACTGCGTTAAATTTCGCTTCTGCAGCTGCTGGTGTCTTTTGATCGTTAAACAATTCTTCGGCTGTGTATTCCACGCCATCGACTGTTAAGATGACACCGCTCCTTGATTTAATTAATGAGGAACAACTCATTAGAGCCATCGCCGATACAAATGTGGCGGATAGGCATGTGATTAATTTTGACTTTTTCATAATTTAAAACCCTTGTTTATAAATAAACACGCTCTATGATTTTACAAGTTTAATTACATTAAAGCAAATAATTTTTATATCAAAAGCTATCTTTTATGCCATAGTCATAGCAATTATAGGTGAAAATATACGAAATCGCCTTAATAGTTAATTGGATTTTAAATCGTTTAAAGCCTTATCGATAATCATTGTTTTTCGTAGTTTCAATATTTGTTTAAGAAAAGCTTTATGGTTATTATCAATAATTTCAATACTATCAATTAGTTTGTTTATTTCATCCATATTAATTCTTTTGGCAATTCGCTTGATTGCTGCATCACAATCTTTACTCATATGTTCAGTGATAAAAGAATAATAATTAATTCTTTTGTTATCGATCAATAATGCAGATGTTGGGAAATCAGTAACTCTTTTGTTCATTTCTGCCTTTGATTTTAATACAGTAGCGATGATAGATTCATCGATTTGAGGAAATAATGAGGAACCTAAATCAAAAACCGGGGCGATGGTCATAGTATCTTTTTTACCATCATATAAAAAACCCCAGTTGCCATTATGACGATCCCAATTGCCCACAAAGGCATCAATTACAAACATATCCCAAAAAAAGTTTAACAAGATTTTACTTTCCATAACGTTTTGGCTTTCGATTACTTGGAGAACGTCTTTAAGTTCGGTTCCATATCCGTTAGAATTCGAGTCGATGATTTTGTTTTTAATCGAGGCAAAATCTAAGAAAGTATAAGAATTATCGGAAGTGAAATCTTCACAGGCGACTACGTTTTTTTCTTTACCATTGAAATAATATTTACCTAAAATTGTATTTTGAGCCTTAACTCCAAGCATATTAAAAATGTGAGATCCTAAATATTCCGAAACGCAACTATTGGTATATGTGATGTTTGGATTTCTTTTTGCATAAGCAGGGAATTTAAGCATATATACTTTACCGTTTCTAACAATCGATAGCTTATTTCCATTAGCTCCACCATAGGCTTTTTTTAATTGTTTGCAATTAGTAAAATCAATCATATTAGAAATACCTCCTTCTTAAACGATTAGCGGTTTCTTTACTAATCAGATTTTCTACTTCGGCAACATTAATAGAACTATTTAATTCTATGCTATAGCAGTCAGCAGAAAAATCTTCGTTTTTTATAGCTTTTCGATATTTTGTTATGGAGTCATTTAAAAAAGATGGTAGAAGAGTAGTAGCCTCTTCTTTCTCTAGCGCTAATAAGTCCTCAATCTTTATTTTTAGTGCAGTAGCAAATGCCTGAAGAATTCTTCCACTACAATCGATCAAATCGTAACGACCATGTGCGATGTCGTTAACAGTAGAATTCGCTACCCCACTTTTTTTTGATAAGTCGGTAATGCTCAAGTGCTTAAATGCTAATAAATCTAAAAATGTCATATCATAATTTTAACGGTACACCGTAAAAATATCAAGATTTAATTTATCACTAGAAATAACTTCTAGAAACAATGCTTCTTAATGCTTAAAAAAGTAGGCTTAAAATAATAATTATTGCTAGTTTTTTATGTTTTATTTTATAATCTAAACGTTTATGGAAGAAAATATGCGAAATCGTCTTGTAGCAAGCGCTACTAGACTAAAAGAAATTGATAACGAGCTTCTTCTTGAATCTACGATTAAAAACAAGAAGCTTTTTCGTGATTTAAGTAAAGAAAGAGCGCTTCTTGATGAAATCGGAGAGCTTTTTAAGCAATACCTAGAAGCTGAAAAGAACGTTAAAGATGCTTTAACTATGTCTAACGATAAAGACACAGAAATCGCTAATTTTGGTAAAGAAGAACATAAACGTTTAAGCAATCTAATGGAAGAATTAATCGCTAAATTAACGGTTCTACTACTTCCCCAAGATCCAAACGATGATAAAAACATCATTGTTGAGATTAAAGGCGCTGTCGGTGGAGATGAAGCCAATATCTTCGCGGGCGATTTATTTAGAATGTATACCAAATACGCGGAAAAGAATAGTTGGCGTATTCAATTATTAGATGCTAGTTATTCAAATGCTGGTGGATTTTCTAATATATCCTTTAAGATTAGTGGTGAGAAAGTATACTCTAAACTTAAATATGAATCAGGCGCGCATCGTGTGCAGCGCGTGCCTAAGACGGAAGCAAGCGGGCGTATTCACACCTCAACCGCAACTGTTTTAGTGATGCCAGAAGCTGAAGAAATCGATATTGTCATTAATCCAAGTGATATTGAAGTTGATACTTATCGGAGTCAAGGTGCAGGCGGTCAAAATGTTAACAAAACCGAATCCGCGGTTAGAATGACGCATAAACCAACGGGAATTGTGGTCTCTTGTCAAACCGAAAAGAGTCAAATTCAGAACCGAGAAATTTGTATGCAAATGTTACGTACCAAAGTGTATCAAAAAGCGCTTGATGAGCAACAAGAAAAAATGGGTAAAGAAAGAAAACTTAAAGTTGGGCATGGAGAACGTAGTGAAAAGATTAGAACTTATAACTATCCGCAGAACCGTGTGACTGATCACAGAATTAACTTTACTTTACAAGAATTAGATCGAGTAATGGAAGGCGATATCGAAGATATCATCGAAGCTTTAATCCATTTTGACAATGAACAAAAGATGTTAAATAAATGAAATTAAAAGAACTTTATTTATCATTAATTAAAGAAGGCAAAAAATATCAAATAAATGAACTAGATATTCGCTTCTTAATTATGGATTTATTAGATATGGATTTCGCTTCTTCTTTTTATTTAAATTTAGATCAAGAAATTAAAGACACAAAAGTTATTGAAAAAGGCTTTCAACAGTTAAAAGATGGAGTCCCTCTTTCTTATATTAGCAATAAAGCTTATTTTTTAGGTGATATTTATTATGTAAATAAAGACGTTTTAATTCCTCGAGCGGAGACTGAAGAATTACTCGCTTTAGCAGTTAAAAGAATTAATGAATATTATCCAAATAAAAAGAATTTAAATATTCTTGATATCGGTACTGGAAGTGGAGTAATTGCGATTAAATTAAAAAAAGAATTCCCCGATGCTAGAGTTGATGCAACTGAAATAAGCGAAAAAGCAATTAAAGTTGCCGAACACAATATTAAAAATCATCATGTTAAAGTCAATGTATATCATGCGGATACTTTCCCAAATAATAAGATAAAATACGATATAATCGTATCTAATCCCCCATACATTAAATTCAAGAAAGATGTCGATCAAAGTGTTTTAGATTATGAGCCTCATTCGGCGTTATTTATTTCTAAGCAAAATAACGTTTATCAAAAAGTGTTTGAAAGCAATAGAGTAAAATCTCCGTGTTTGATGTTATTTGAAATTGCACCAAATATAGTAGATGAATTAAAAGAATTAATGAATAGAAAAATCGACCAATATAGTTTCAATTTTTCTAAAGATATTAATGGCAAAGTTCGTTTTTTAACCGTGCTTATCTAAAACTTTCATTATTAATGAAACTTGTATATAATACTTGATATGAAAGAAAATAAGAAATCAATTAAGATTAAAAACGCTAAAGAAAAAAAAGTGGTGAAAGCCAAAAAAAAGCAAGATGCTTTAGTGCATAAAGCTATAAAGGATAAAGCTAAACAAGATAAAAAAACCGAATTTTTGTTGGAACAGCGAAATAAAGAAATTATGAAAGCGGAAAATTTAGCTTATTCAAAAGCTAAACAGGATCAAAAAAAGTTAGAAGCTGAAAAAAACAGACAAACTAAAGAAATCGAAAGAGAAAGAAAAATTGTAGCTAAATTAGCGCAAAAAGAAAAACTTGCGGCTTTAAAGAAAGAAGAGGAAGCCAAACGTATTCAAGAAAAAGAAAAGAAACTTGCGCTTAAGAAAGAAGAAAAGGCTAAGCGTATTCAAGAAAAAGAAAGGGAAATTGCGCTTAAAAAAGAAGCGGAAGCCAAACTAATCCAAGCTAAGGAAGACCAACAACGCCAAGTTGAAGCTTATAAGATAGACCTTATAAAAAGAAGAAATAGAATTACCTCAGAATTAAACGCGGAGAATACTTCATTTTTAGCAGCACTAGAAAAGATTAATGATAAAGAAATTAAGGCAAAAAGTTACGTTCTAAACGATTTTACTTTCAAATTTAAAAAAGCACCGAACAACAATAAAGATTTTAAAGAGATTGTAGTTAGTTACCTTTATAAAGAAAAATCCATCAATTATTTTTGCTTTGTTCCGAGTAAATTTAGTAACGATAGAGCTCTAAAAGTTGCCAAAAAACAAGTTAAGGCTTTAATTGATAATAATATGATTATTGATTACGCAAAGATGTATTATAAAAAGTTATATTTATAAATGTTAATTCTTTCTAATTCCTCACAAAACATAAAACGCGCAGCGTTACTTTTAAAACAAGGTAAATTAGTAGCGTTTCCTACGGAAACCGTTTATGGTGTAGGCGCAATTTATAATTCAAACAAAGCTTATAAAGCCTTAAATAAATTAAAAAGGCGAACACCTAATAAACCATATACATTAATGCTTGGTGATATTAACGATATTAAGAAATTCGCTAAACTTAATAAGAAGATAACAGCATTTATTAAAAAGATACTACCTGGATCAGTTACTTTAATTCTTCCCGCTAAATTAGGGATGCCTAAATATTTAAGTAAAGACGGTTATATTGGAATTAGAGTCCCTGATCACAAAATAGCGCTTAGTCTTTTAAAATTAAGCGGACCGTTACTAGTCCCTTCGCTTAATCGAAGTAATGAAGAACCATTAAGTGATATTAAATTAATCAAAAAAGAATTTGAAGGTGAGTTAGATGCCGTTATTAACGCTAAGATTAAGAAAGATAAACCCTCTACGGTTATTTTAATTAGTGATAAAATAAAAGTGATTCGTGAAGGTAAAATACCTTCAAAGAAATTAATTGAGGTATATAACAAATTATGAAAATCGCATTAGCAAGTGACCATGGGGGTCTTGAGTATAAAACTAAGATTATTGAACATTTAAAGAAAAATAATCACGAAACTTTTGATTGTGGCACGAATTCGCTCGATTCCTGTCATTATCCAGAATTTGCCAAGAAAGCGTGTCAAATGCTAGCGGACAATAAAGTCGAAAGAGTAATTCTAGTGTGCACAACTGGAGAAGGCGTATGTATGACCGCGAATCGCTTTAAAGGAATTAGATGCGGAGTTGGCTACGATGATGAAGTAGTAAGCTTGATGAGACATCATAATAACGCAAATGCGATTAGCTTTGGTCAAAAATTTATGAAATTAGATGATGTACTTCATCGCGTAGATATCTTTTTGAATACTCCATTTGACGGCGGGCGTCATTTAACTCGCATTCAAATGATTGAACAATAATTAATTGTAATTATTTTTGTGTTTTACTTTTCTAGTGTATTTTGTTTTGTCTTTAAAAGTTACGGATTTAGTTCTCCCCCACATCGCTTTGGCGTTTGGATCTTTTAAAGTCACCTTTTTCTTTTTCATACCTAATTTCATTTTAATATAACCTGTTTATTAATGTTCTAGAAAATCAAAAAACGTTGAACATGGTCCAATAATTTAAACCAGCAAATAATAATTAAGCCTTTTTCTTAGCCTTAATGGTATCTAATACTAATTTAATAAATTCGTCTTGTTTAACGGTGGTTTGTGCTTGTTCACCAAACTTACGATAGGTAAGAGTAGCGTTATCTCTTTCTTTATCGCCAATTACAATGGTGTAAGGAATTTTCATTATTTGAGCGTTTCTTAAACGATATCCAAGTTTTTCGTTACTATCATCTAATCTAGCGCGGATATGAAGTTTTTTCATTTCTTCCACTACTTTTTTAGCGTGTTCTAAATGGAACTCGTTATTAACGGGTAATACTCTTACTTGTTCGGGAGATAACCAAACCGGGAAGGCTCCGCCATAATGTTCGATTAAAATGCCAATAAATCTTTCAATGCTTCCAAATAATGCTCTGTGGAGCATAATCGGTCTTACCTTATTGTTATTTTCATCGACATAAGTTAAATCGAATCTTTCGGGAAGATTCATATCAAGTTGAATCGTACCGCATTGCCAGATTCGATTCATCGAATCTCGAATCTTAAAATCAAGTTTAGGACCATAGAAAGCCCCGTCGCCTTTATTAATCTTAAATTCTTTCCCGCTAGCTTTACATACTTCTTCTAGAATCTTTTCGGACTCATCCCAAATCTTAATATCACCAATATATTTATTCTCTGGACGAGTGGACAATTCAATTGAATAATTAAGATTGAAAAGTGAATACATCTCATCGTAAAGTTTAAGCATCTTCTTAATTTCATCTTGAAGTTGATCTTTCCGGCAGAAGATATGGGCATCATCTTGCGTGAAAGTTCTCACGCGGAATAAACCAGCGAGCGCGCCGCTAGCTTCGTTTCGATGGACTAAACCAAGTTCGCCCATGCGAATTGGTAAATCCTTATAAGAATGTAAAACATTTTTATAAATGAGCATACCACCTGGGCAGTTCATGGGTTTAATCGCGAATTCTTTATCATCGATTTTAGAAGTATACATATTGTCTTTATAATTCGCCCAATGTCCGCTAGTAATCCAAAGCTCTTTACTTAACATAATTGGGGTCTTAACAAAGACGTAACCTTCTTCGGTATGCCTTTCATACCAATAATTTTCAAGTTCGTTTCTAAGAATCATTCCACGTGGTAACCAGAACGGGAAACCTGGGCCGTATTCACTTATCATAAATAATCCAAGTTCTTTACCTAGTTTTCTATGATCACGTGCTTTACGCTCTTCTAGAAGTTTTAAATAAGCGTCTAATTCTTCTTTCGTTTTTGCGCTTGTTCCATATATTCTTGTGAGTTGTTTATTTTTGCTATCACCACGCCAATAAGCGCCGGCTAAACTAAGAAGTTTAAAGTGTTTAAGATTACCCGTATATCCAACATGAGGACCACGACATAAATCGGTAAAGTCGCCTTGTTCATAAACACTAATTTTCTCATCATCTTTTAATTCTTTGATGAGTTCAACCTTATATGGATTATCTTTAAATAAATTAAGCGCTTCATCTTTAGAAATTTCCTTACGAACGATTTTAATATTTTCTTTAGAAATCTTCTTCATTTCGGCTTCGATTTTAGCGAAATCGTTTTCCGTTAAAACAGTATCGTTAAAATCAATATCATAATAAAAGCCTTCTTCAATGCTTGGTCCAATCGCAAATAATGCTTTTGGATAAAGATGATGAATGGCGTGCGCTAATAGGTGCGCAGATGAATGATTAAGAATGTCTCTTGTAATTTCAATAACTTTATTTTAACAAATCAATTAAGCGAAGTAAATTCATATGCTTATCACGAGGAAGATGTAACGCTTCATAAATATCATAATGGACAACTTTATTGTTTACTAGTCCAACACAAAGTCCACCTTTGCCTTCCATGATTAGGTCAATGGCATGTGCGCCAAGTCGAGCCGCTAATACACGATCTTGAGCGCTTGGAGATCCACCTCTTTGGATTCTTCCTAATACTTCGACTCTACTTTCATACCCTGTTTCCTTTTGAATTCTTTCGCTTAACACACGAGTATCCGGATAAATATTTTCACTAATGATAATCATAATGTGTTGTTTACCCGCTTTCTTCCACTCTTTTAAGTTTTCAATGATATCTTCATCACTAATTGGATGATCAGGAGTGATAATCATATCAACACCTTCAGCAATTCCTGAAAAAAGCGCAAGGTCACCACAATGACGGCCCATAACTTCAATAATGGAACAACGGGAATGTGATTCAGTAGTGTCTCTAATTTTATCGGTACATTCAACAATGGTATTTAAGCAAGTATCAAAGCCGATGGTGTAGTCAGTTGAGGCAATATCATTATCAATTGTGCCAGGTACTCCGATACAGTTAATTCCCATCTCGGTTAATTTTTTAGCGCCCATATAGGTACCATCGCCACCGATGCACACTAAGGCATCGATTTTATGTTTCTTTAATTGTTCAACGGCTTTCTTTCTAACGGCTTCATCTTTAAAACCAGGTAGACGAGCGCTTTTTAAAATTGTTCCACCATGGGAAATAATTTCACTAACACTTGAACGATCTACTTTTTCAATATTACCTTCGATTAGACCTTTATAACCTTCGTAAACAAAATACATTTCGCAGCCGTTTCTAAGACCCGCACGAACAACCGCACGAATCGCTGCATTCATACCCGGGGCGTCGCCACCGCTTGTAAGTACACCAACTTTCTTTGCCATGTTTAACCTCTACTAGATAGAATTATAGACCTTTTTATTTTACAAATAAAACGATAAATAAATAAAAAGTTAACTAAAGGAGTGATTTGGTTAACATTTTGAAAAGTCCGAAAAAAATATATTTATATATATAAATATTTTAGGCTTCCGCGGGTCATTTTAGTTTGTTTTCGCTAATAACTATAATTAGGAGGACTATTATGTCAAAGCCTAATCAATTAATAGATGCAGTTAAAACTGCAATAGCAATCCATAACGGAGATTATTCTTCTTTACGTGACAAATCCTTTGTAATTAGTGATAATATAAAAAAAGACCATCATCCTGGAGGAAAGACGGTGAAGAAGTCAAGAATAGATAAACTAGAAGGAAGAATGGACCAATTCGAAGGAAGAATGGGTCGATTTGAAGAAAAAATTGATCGAATAGAAGAGTCGATTACTAACTTGGCTAGAATCGTTGAAGATGGTTTTAAACGCGTTAATACTCGAATTGATAATTTAGAAAAAGATGTTAATGCTAGGATTGATCGAATTGATGATCGCCTTGATTACATTGTTAAAGCTAATAATTTAAAAGATAGATAAGTAAAGGTTTGTCTGCTGCGATTGCATTATTACAAGACTTTTTTGTTAAAAGTTAACCAAAGGAGTGATTTGGTTAACATTTTGAAAAACTCGAAAAAAATATATTTATTTATATAAATAAATATTTCACCTCTCCGCGTGGCATTTTTCCTGTTTTTCGCGTATTAGATAATATGGGAAGTAATGCGATTTATGTTTGTCCAAGGTGCGGTAATAGTGATCCCCGCTATTTTGGCATGAAAAATAACGAAACATATTGTCGTCTTTGCATCTCGTTTCAAGGAAGGGAGGTAAATAGCTACAAAGTAGACGATGAAGACACTAGCGCAAGTCTAACTTATCCACTATCATCTGAGCAGGAAAAAATTTCGGCGAAGTTACTAGAGAATTTTAAAGAAAATAAATCAACTCTTGTGCATGCGGTGTGTGGAAGTGGGAAGACTGAGCTAGTGTATAGGGTCGTTAGTTATGCTCTTTCTCATGGTTTACATGTTGGATTTGCTGTTCCTAGAAGAGAAGTGGCGATTGATTTGTTTCCACGCTTTATATCTGCATTTCCTAATCGTAGAAGCGTTTGCGTATACGGAGGGCATACGGATGAACTTACGGGCGATATGATTATTCTTACTACGCATCAATTGTATCGATACAGTAATTATTTTGATTTATTGATTTTAGATGAAATCGATGCATTCCCTTTTCGTGATAATCGTTTATTAATTAATCTATTTAAAAAATCGCTTCGAGGTTCATATATCTTAATGAGCGCAACTCCACCTAAAGAGATAGTAGATGATTTTAAGAAAAATAATTTACCAATCTTAGAACTTCATACTAGATATCATCGACACGCGCTTCCTGAACCAATTAACGTAATTCGGATTGGTTATTTTAAAATTCCGTATTTAATTAAGAAGATTAAAGAATATCGAAGAAATAAAAAACCATTATTAATATTCGCACCTACAATCGCACTTGCAGAACAAATCTATTCCATTCTTAAAATATTTGTGAAGAAAGGTCATTTTGTGCATTCAAAATGTTTAAACCGTAAAGAAATTATTACCGATTTTAAAAAACATACATACGATTACCTAGTTACTACTTCTGTGCTTGAAAGAGGAGTCACGATTCGCGATGTACAAGTCATTATCTATAACGCAGATAATAGTATGTACGATAGCGGAGTTCTCATTCAAATTTCAGGGCGCGTAGGAAGAAAGATTGATGCACCGACAGGAGAAGTCATCTTTTTAGCCAATAAAGTAAGTAAAAGTATGAAGGAGGCCATCCATGCCATCAAGCTTGATAACACCTATCTTACAAGATAAAAAATCATATTGTCTAATGTGTTTTAATGAAATAAAGATTAATAATCTTCATGCATTACTTCATCCTGACATTAATATATGTGAACATTGTCTCTCTTTACTTTCGCCTATTAGAAAAAGCGAAAAGATAGATGGAATAAGTGGCGAATATTTATTTACGTATTCCGATTATATGAAAGAAAAGATTTACACTTTAAAAGGATGCGGAGATATTGAACTTGCTAAAGCGTTCTTAAACTATTTTAAGGATGAATTAATAAGAAAATATCGAGGTTATATCCTAATCCCTGCTCCTAGTAGCGAAATCGATAATCAAGAACGAGGATTTAACCACGTGATTGAAATATTTAAGGTATTAAATCTTCCGATTTTATCTCTTATCAAAAAGAAAACTAATTACAAACAATCCGATTTAAGTAAAGATGAAAGAAATAAAGTAATTAATAAACTAGAAATCACTAATTTAGAGAAAATTCATAGCAAAAAAGTCTTATTTGTGGATGATATTTCTACTACTGGTTCTACCTTAAAAGCGTGCTTAGCGTTAATTAAAAAAGGTCAGCCGAAAAAAACGCATTTTTTGATTGTTGCAAAGGTTCCCGACTTATCTAAAGAGTGAATTTATGTATAATATTACTAGCAAACAAACTTATGGCTAATAATAAAGGACATAAATTAAGCGAAAAACAATTAAACATTTTGATCATTATTGGTTCTATTTTATTAGTTATTTCTGCTCTCGCAATAGCAACTTTAGTCTCCTTGTCAAAATGCTATCGTGCCACTAACGAAGCTAGGAAATATTTAAATTCTGATGATACTGTTGCGGTAAATTTTGATGATAATTGTTATACCTTTTCGCCGAAAAATAACGAGATTCAACGTGGATTAGTTTTTTATCAAGGAGCGAAAATAGAAAACATTAGCTATGCTCCGCTACTTTATCATTTCGCCAAAGATACTAATACTTTTTGTGTTTTAGTTAATATGCCTTATAATTTTGCGTTATTAGATGTAAATGCCGCCGATAATCCAATTAATAAATACGCTAATATTAAACAATGGTATGTAGCAGGTCACTCTCTAGGTGGATTGGTATCAAGTATGTATGCTATTAATCATCTAAGTACTATAAGAGGATTAATTTTGTTAGCTAGTTATGCAAATGCTAATTTAACTACTACTAATTTAAATGTAGCATTAATTTATGGCAACCAAGATTTAATCTTAAATCAAAGCATTTATCAAAAAGCTAAATCCCAATTGCCGTTTAATTATCAAGAGCACATTATCAAAGGCGGAAACCATGCAGGCTTTGCGATGTACGGGGAACAAGAACGTGATGGTTTAGCAAGTATCAGCCAAATAGAGCAAATTCAAGAAACAGTTAATTTTTGTAAAAATAATCTATTTACGAATGAATAATGCTCATTACCAAAATAGATATAGTTGCGAAAGTTAAGATTGAAGAAAGATAGCGTCCCTTAGTGTCTTTGCTCGCGTATACTCCTAGATAAATGCTAAATAGGCTAGAAGGCACGCAAACAGTTATGCTAATAATAATTGCCCACATATAAAAAGGAAGAGAATTAGCAACCAATGGATAAAAACCTTCAGTTAGATAATGCCCTAGCCAATTGTAAGAGAAGACAACTAAAATTAACCATAAAGCCCAATTCTTTTCTTTCTTTAAGGCAAAAAATACTAAACCAGCAATTAGTACAAATATTAAAGGTAATGCTTCAATTGTTTCTAAAGTTAGGAAATGAATACCACCAACTGAGAAATGCCAAAAATCTTCGCCAAGAAATTGCCAAAGTAAAATGCCTGCCACATTTGCACAAATAAATGTATAAAGATGTTTTTCTTTTTTATTAAAACGTAGCGCAAAGAAAATGGCTGTAGCAATTAAAAACGGATTAATAATTAAATAAACTAAACGTCCGACTGTTGGAGAGGAAACTGAGCCATTAACGACTTCTGGACTTTGAATATAGCCTCCTAAATTAACCACTCGGTGCAAAAAAACTAGGATAAGAAAAATTACGATTTGAATTGCGATTGGTATTAGATATTCATAAACAATTTTTATATTAGGTTTATTATATTTTGAAAAATGTTCCATGTTATTATTTTACCAATCCTTTTTAAAAATAAAACGTGTATGTTGTAATAAAATTACAAATACGATAATATAATTAAGCACTTATTATGGCAAACTTTATTGAAAAAATATTCAGAATTGATCAACGCGTAACTAAACATTACGAAAAACAAGCCGCGAAAGTTTTAGCATTTGAAGAAACAATGCATAAATTAAGCGATGATGAATTAAGAGCTAAGACTCAATATTTTAAAGATCAACTAAAACAAGGTAAAACCTTGGAAGATATTAAATACGAAGCAATGGCAGTCGCTCGTGAAGCCGCTCGTAGAACTTTAGGGCAGTTCCCATTTAAAGTTCAAGTGATGGGCGCTTTAGTGCTTCATGATGGCGATGTCGCTGAAATGAGAACTGGTGAAGGTAAAACCTTAACTGCTACGATGGCGGTTTATCTTAATGCATTAGCGGGTAAAGGTGTTCACGTTGTAACTGTTAACGAATACCTCGCTAGTCGTGATGCGGATTGGATGGGACAAATCTATCGTTTCTTAGGTTTAACCGTTGGCTGTAACTTAAGAGAGAAATCTGGAAGCGAAAAGAAAGAAGCTTATTTATGTGATATTACCTACACTACGAACAGTGAATTAGGCTTTGACTATTTAAGAGATAACATGGTGCAAAGCGCTAATCAACGCGTGTTACGCGGACTTAATTTTGCCGTAGTAGATGAAGCTGACTCGATTTTAATTGATGAAAGTAGAACTCCATTAATTATCAGTGGTGGACAAAAAGCTACTCCAAGTCAATACACGGTTGCGGATCGTTTTGTTAAGACTTTAAAGAAAAATAAAGATTTTGAAATTGATATTAAAGAAAAGACTTGTCACTTAACCGATGAAGGAAGTAAGAAAGCCGAAAGGATGTTTGGCATTCCTAATTTATATAATCCGGATTATGCTGATTTAGTGCACCGGATTCATCAAGCCTTAAAAGCGAACTTCATTATGATGAGAGATGTTGAATATATGGTTGATGCCGAGCGTCAAATTCAATTAATTGATCAATTTACCGGTCGTATTCTTAAAGGAAGAGAATATAGTGATGGTCTACATCAAGCAATTCAAGCGAAAGAAAACGTTGATATTAAAACCGAAACCATTACTTTAGCGACCATTACTTATCAAAACTTCTTCCGTTTATATAAAAAGATGGCAGGTATGACTGGTACCGCTAAAACCGAAGAAGAAGAATTCCAAAAGATTTATAACATGCGGGTTACTTGCATTCCAACGAATAAACCCGTAATTCGAGAAGATGCGATTGATTATGTGTATGCACATAAACAACCTAAACTAGAGGCTTTATTAAAAGAAATTTGCGAACGACACGATAAAGGACAACCAATCTTAATTGGTACTGTATCGGTTGAAAGCAGTGAAGAGATTGCTAAATTATTAGACACTAAAGGCTTAAAATACGAAGTTCTTAATGCTAAGAACCACGCACGCGAAGCGGAAATTATTTCGCATGCTGGTGAAAAAGGGCAAATCACCGTTGCGACTAATATGGCTGGTCGTGGTACCGATATTAAGTTAGGACCTGGAGTCGTAGAATTAGGCGGTCTATGTGTATTTGGTACAGAACGTCATGAATCGCGTCGTATTGATAATCAATTAAGAGGTCGTTCCGGACGTCAAGGTGATCCAGGTTTCTCTCGTTTCTACGTTTCGCTTGATGATGAATTAATGAAACGTTTCGCGAATGAAAGAATGGTGAAATATTTTGAAGGATTAGGAACCGAGGCTCTTGAATCAAATATGGTTATGAACGTGATTACCGGCGCACAAAAGCAAATTGAAGGTAAGAACTTTGATATTCGTAAGAATTTGCTTGATTACGATGATGTTCTCGCTAAGCAAAGAGAGATTATATACGGAAAGCGCGATAAGATTTTATTCGCCAAAGATATTGGAGATATTATCTCGGAATTCTTCCAAAAAGCCGGTAGTAAAATTGCCAATAAATCAATTGATCCAAATAACCACGAAAAATTAATTAAAGCATCCATTCTCGAAAAGGAATTAATGCCACGATTCTTACCTGAGAACGCAATTAAAGTCAGCGCGTTTAATGAAGCGCCGGTTGAAGAAGCCGCGCCTGATTTAACTGATGTCTTATTTGATCGCTATTTAAAACGTCGTAAAGAATGGGGCCAAGAAATCGCTGACCAAGTTGAAAGACAAATTACTTTACAAACGCTTGATCAAGGTTGGATGAAACATATTGATGCGATGGCGAGTTTCCGTGAGGGTATTCATTTAAGAGGCTACGCGAATACGAACCCACTTCAAGATTATGTTAATGAAGGTTACCAAATGTTTAGAGAAATGTTAGATGATGTTTCGCTTAATGTTGTCCATAAATTACTTAACGTAATTATCCATATTAAGACTCCAGAAGAAATCGCTAAAGAGAAAGAAGAATTAGAAAAGAAAAAAGCCGAAGCGATGAACGCGGAAGTCAAAGATAAAAACATTCCTACTAATAACCAATAACAGCGTGTAGTCATAACAATATAATTTTAGGGTATAGCCATATTGTACAAAAATGTAACTTAAATCGGTTTTATAATCCTATTGTTATGACACTTTAGGATGGACCTTAAGTTATAGTTCAACCCATAAGCGGAATTAAGGAAATAGTCTTAATTATTTTTTCCAAATGTAACTAACTCCATTAGTGGCGCCAATCTTATCAATTAGTCCGTTTTTTAAAAGCTTGCTTAGTTCTAATTCAATTGTGTTATAGGAAATATCGGGCCATATTTTGTGAATTTCTTCTTTGCTAATTTTTCCTAACGAACGTTTAATTGTTTCTTCTACTCTTTCAGCTTTTGATAACTTTTTATCTTTAATTATTTCATATCGATCAGCAAGTTCATTATATGATGAAAGCAAAGTCATTAAAAAATTTTCAATAAATACCCAATAATTATTTTTATTTTCATGCCATCCGTTAGAAGAAGAATAAAGAGTATCATAATATAATCCCTTATTTTTATTAATTATTAGTTCTAAAGAAATGTATTTTCCAACGTTATATCCGCTTTTATATAAAAGTAATAAAGATAATAGTCGCGAAATTCGTCCATTGCCATCATCAAAAGGATGGATACATAGAAAATCTAAGATGTAGCAAGGTATCAATAATAATGGATTGATATTAGAATTACTCCGCGCATCGAAAAACGCTAATTCGAGTTGTTCCATTGCTTTTGGAGTTTCTTCCGCGCTTACTGGTATAAATCTAATTTTTCTTGTTCCATCTATCGACTTTTCGATGATTACGTTATTAGTTTTCTTTAATTCTCCTCTAGTAGGTGATTGCGCGTAATTTAATAATGTTCTATGTAGTAATAAGATTTGCCGTAAATCAACATCTAAGGTTTCGTAATTGAGATGGATAAAATTTAAGGCATCGCGATAACCTGCTATTTCTTTTTCATCGTGATTTAGAGGTTCTACACTTTTATTTACAATGCTCTCAATTCGTTTGTCAGTCGTAACAATGCCTTCAATAGCGTTACTAGCTTTAACTGATTGAACCTTAGCGATCTTAGTTAAATTAATAAATACTTTAGGATATTTTTCCTCAAACATTTTAGCGAGGCCTTTATTTCTCTCGATTGCAAATAAATACGAGGCAATTTTCCCGGGTATTTCTTTTTCTAAAAATGAATAGTCAAACGTTCTCATAATTAACACCTATTTACCTAAAATATACTATTTTTTGGTTAAATAGCAATATTTTTTGATTCTTATTTAACTAATTTCACTTTGTTATTATGTAAATAATGTAACCTTATCTTAATATCGACTGTTGCCATTAAGCGCATGCCTACAATGTATAACATTTGCGTTTGTTAATTTTAGTATATAAAATTAAGAAAAGGTTTGTTCATGCATCATAAGAAATTTCACAATATTAGATTAGTCTTTATGATAATTGGCTCGATTTTAAATATTGGGTTTATTGCCTGTTGTGTAATTGCTATTATCAATTCCTCAAATGAACATTTAAGAAATATCTTGCTTCCTATAATCATTTCATACGTAATTTTGTGTTTAGTGTTCTATATTTTATTAGGCAGATTATTTTGTGGTTTTTTATGTCCCCTCGGCCTCTTTCAAGATATCTTATGGAAGATAACTAACAAATTACATTTGCCACAACTTCCACGTGATAGTAAATTTATGAAAGTTATTAATGCATTTAATATATTCTTATTAATTGTTTTTTTAGGCGTTATTATTGCTTTAATCATTCTTCTTGCGTTTTTCTCTGATATATTAGCTAAAATCAAATTTCCGATGCTAATTTTATATATTGTGCCAATAGTTATGATTACTCTTAATTCAATGGCGAGAAGGTTTTTTTGTAACGTGTGCCCGCTTGGATCTTTTATTGGATTATTTAGAAAAATTAATTTTGTAAAATTGAAAAAAGATAACGATGCTTGTACCTCATGCGGTGCTTGCTATGAATCGTGTCCAATGCGAATTGAATCGATATATCTAGAAAAAGAAAAAATAGACATATCTACTTCTAAATGCATATATTGTGGTGAATGTATTAAAAAATGTCCTAAAGACAACGCTTTATCTATAACCATTCGTAATAAAATAATCTATAAATCTTCAACTGAAGATTTTTTAAACACTCAATCAAATAAGAAAGGTAAAGAAAATGAACAAGGAAAATGAGCGATTTAAAAGATATCAAGAACGTTATTTAAATAAAATCATTAATAATGCTTCTAAATATCTTCAAAGATTAGATGCACTACCAGGCGCACCAGAGGGATTTGATTATTTTAAGAATGTTATCAAAAAAATATTTATTGATAATGAAATACCTATCTATAAAAAGGATGAAAAATTTATTGGTTTATATTGTGTAATGGTTCCTTTTGAAATCATTCGGGCATTAGGAGCGAGACCTTTATTATTATGTTCTAATAATGTCATCGGATTTAATGTGTTAGATGCTAATACACCAAAAGATAGTTGTCCACTTGTTAAATCAATACTTGCTAGTGTAAATAGCCAAACTAGTCAAATATATAATGCATGTGATATGTACGTAGTGCCACTTACTTGTGATTGTAAGAAAAATCTAGCTAAGTCACTTTCTTTATATAAGCCAACCATTCCGCTATATATTCCCTATAACCGTTATGATGATGAAGGAATTTGTTTATATATAAAAGAAATTAAAAATATGATTAAACAAATATCATCGATTACCGGGATCCCTTTAAAAAGAGCGGCGCTTAAAGAACAAATAGAATTACAGCAAAAAGTTCAAGAAGAAATCCAATTATTTACTAAATTATGCGCAAATAAGAATCTATTAATTCGCGGCACTCACGCTACAATAATTATGAATGCACTTTTATACGATGATATTAATAGTTGGTATATTCATCTTAAAAAACTTAACGCTGCACTTTTAAAGAAAAAGGAAGAGAACAATTATCTTACCAAAAAACGTTTACCACGGATTCTTTTAATGGGTTCTGCTATATCTTTCCCTAATATTAAATTACCGTTAATTATTGAGGAACAGGGCGGAATAGTTGTTAGTGATAAATCTTGTTTAGGCGATAGATATATGAATGACTTTGTCTCGATATCTAATGATTCTTTATCTGGCTATTATCGTGCGCTAGCTAATCGATATATTAAACCATGTGTTTGCCCGTGTTTCATCGATAATGATGTGCAAATTAAAAAAATAATGGAAACCATTAAAGATAAAAATATCGATGGCGTTATTTACCACAATTTAAAAGGATGCATTACTAATGAATATGAATGTGAGCGTATCGAAAAATATCTTACCGATAAAGGGATAAGCGTTATTAAAATAGAAACCGATATGAACGATGAAGATTTAGAACTCATAAGAACGCGCGTTGGAGCGTTTATCGAAATGATTAATTATAAAAAAATAAAGGAGATGAGGGAAAATGAATGAGAATTATTTTATTGGCGTTGATGCTGGTTCAACCTATATAAAAGTCGCTTTAATTAAAGATAATGAAATAGTTGATACCGCTATTTGTAATAGTGGTATTAATAACTCGGCTGCGGCAAATAAATTAATCGATAAAATTGTTAAGAAAAACAAAATTAAAAAAGATGACATTAAATCAATATTTTCTACTGGCTATAGTCGAAAGATAATTGATATAGCAGATGGCGATGTATCAGAAATTACCGCTCATGCTTATGGAGCAAAACACACCGCTCCAGAAGGCTACATGCCTGGAATAATAATTGATATCGGAGGGCAAGATAGTAAGGTTATATACCTTAATCCTGATTATTCAATCAAAAATTTTGCGATGAACGATAAATGCGCAGCTGGAACGGGCAAATTTATGGAAACTTGTGCTCAAATATTAGAAACTTCCATTGACCAAATCGGGCCATTATCGTTAAAAAGCAAACAACCATGTAATATCAATAGTACTTGTGTTGTGTTTGCTCAATCAGAAATCATTTCTTTAATCGCAAGAAAATATGATCGGAATGACATCTTAGCAGGAATTCATATTGCTTTAGTAAATCGAATCATGAAAATGCTTCGTTATGAATTAATTAATGGAGATGTTCTTTTAAGCGGTGGGGGCGGACTTGATATTGGATTAAAGAAAGCTTTTGAAGATGAATTATTAAAAGATGTTTATACATCAGGTAAATATTCACAATTTAACGGTGCGATTGGAGCGGCTTTTTTTGCTAAAGAACATTGTAGTGAATAATTATTTATGGAAGAGAAAAGCAAATATAAATTAGAATGGGAAAGATTTCTAGATAAACTTGAAAAAGCGAATCTAGGTACTAAAGAGTTTAAGTATTTCCTAGAAATAGGAAAAAATTATCCTTCCTTTTGCGCACAAAATAATAAAAACGGGCGAGTGATTATGCTAGGCTACTCTTTTCCTGAAGAAATAATTCGAGCCATGAATCTACCTTTTACTTATGTTTTTGGCGGTAGTTATGAATCTACTTTATTTAAAGACATAAGTTATATAAAAGATAGCGATGATCAAACTAAATCAATTCTTGGTATTTTAAAAAGCAAAGAATTAAACATAAGCAAAAAAGATGTTCTTTTAATCCCGTTAATTAATGATAATTATAAAAAACTACCCGTTATTCTCGCTGATGAAGTTACCATAATTTGTTACGAAGTCCCCTTTAAAAAAGAAGATATATCGCAACAAAGAAGATACATTAATGAAGTTAAGCGTGTGATAAAACTAATCGAAAAGCATTTTAGAAAGAAACTATTATTAACGAAATTAAACAAAGAATGTCGTATTTCAAGAAACGCCGCTATTCAATTTGAACAAATAGAATCTCAATTTAAAAATAACCATAGGTTAAGCGCCTCTACGTTTCTATATTTAGCGAATAGTTATCATATGAGTATAAATAAAAAGGAGTGGATTCATCATCTTGAATTATTAAATAACGAAATAAATCGAAACTGTTTAGTAAAAGAAAACATTAATTCAAATGTTTTACTTGTTGGTTCTCCAATTTATCCACCTAATTATGGTTTTATATTTAATGCGGAAGAAATTAACTTAAATGTACAAAAAATGATCCATCCCGATATTGAACACATAAAATCATCAAAATTATTGACTAACAAAATCATCAATATCAAATCTTTAGTGTTCTTTTATCTAAAATATGACATTTCACCAATTTATACAAATTCGCAAGTTGTTAAATTATTAGATACTAAAGGCGATAAAATAAGCGGGATTATATATTATTTATTACGCGGACAAATCCAATATGATTATGAAAAATTGATTTTAAACGAACTAGCGATAAAACATAACATTCCCTTTAACGCAATTGAAACGCTTTATGATTATGAAGAATTTGAGCAAATTCGATTAAGGTTAGAAGCTTTTAAAGAGATAATAGTTTAACTCACGAAAGAGGAGAGTTAACAAACTCTCTTATGACTTATTACCGGTGAAAAAATCAAAACTTAAACTTTATGAGCACCAACATTTCTCTGGTCTACATAATTTTCAGTAAGTGTGACTTTAAGGTATAGGCCGGGAGACCTCAATGAGATAACTTTAGGGTATACCCTTATGATAACGTTATAAAAGTGTAACATTAAAGTGGGTTAGGGGTCTAAAGTTATAACATTGAAAATTGGACACCCCAAAGTTATAGTGCCGCTAAATACAAAAAGCAGGGGCAACAGTGAAAAAATAATTATCAACGTGTTTGCTATCAAGGCTACCATCACTTTCGACATACCACGAGGCAACTATGGTATTTGTATTAGGTGAACGGAGCCAATAATTCACTCCCTTCGCTCGACTTCCACCATTTTTATAATATGCATATCCACCTTCAATTTCTTGTTTAGATAACGGGAATAATTTAGTGTCGTAATAGCCTGGTGTAAACGGATATTTAAGAAGAATTTCAACCATTTTATTAACAACTTTAATAACATCTCTTAAATCAGTTGGTATTTTTCTATATACCTCTCCACCTTTTTGAAGAGCATCGTTTAGATTAGAACGTTTGATAAAATTGCGATTTCGAGAATACCTGCCGCCATCTTTATTATTCCAAGGTGTCGAAAAATCCCTAATTGTTTCAGCAAATTCAAAAGTAATTAAATTGTTACCATCTTTATCTTTATCTGCTTCAAAATCAATTATTCTTAAATGATAAATAATTTCATTAACATATATTGATTTAGTATCGCCAATTGCAAAAACATCTTGTGCAAAACCATAAGTTGAGACAGCGTCTATTTCTTCCCAAGTGTATTCTTCTAACTTTGTTTGAGCTCCTCTCGCTGCCATTTGAATTACATTAACATCAGTTTCAACAACATTAGCATTTATGGTTAAAGTATATGTTGAACTATCAAAAGACCATAAATCATTAAATATTGGATCAGTTAAATATTTCCAATCTGTTCCTTCACCAGTTAAATTAAGAACAATATTATCTGGTGTTAATAATTCACCAGTATAATGATAATCATCCGTAGCTTCAAATTTTATTGATATTGGGTTAGCCTTATCAAAATAAAATGGTTCTTCTATTCTTTTTAATCCAACAAAGAACGGGAAGGTAATTTGACAACAATCAACCTCAACTGCGTCACCTTTTATCGAAATATCACCTGTAATATATTTTTTATCAATAGTTACCTTTTTCTCAATCAATGTTCCTTCAACATTTTCAATTTTATAACCATCACCTTTTTTTATTGTTACCTGATCATTTTTAATATCCAAAAGAGAAGGGGGGACATTGCCTTCGTCATTACTTTCCTGAGTAGCGCACATATAAAACACAAAATCCTCACCACTTTTAACTTTAACTAAGTCTAAAGGTACTTCCATAGCTTCATCTTTGAAATATTCCATATTTACTCCGGAAGAGGTGACGTTAAAATATTTTATTTCAGGTTCCTCATCGGCTTTAAGAGTAATTGTAATATTGTCTATGTTATCTTTAGGTGTAATTTCCAAAACATTTTCACTAGCGTAGCGAACATTAGCAGCATTGCTAGGATTTACATCAATGTAATTTTCGTTTAAAACATAACCACTAACAGAGAAAACTTGATGCAAAATAGGACGAAAATCATTGTGAACAAAGGTTACGGATGTTGTTTCTACGTTCTCACCAGAAATTGTAATTGTATAGGTATTATCCCATTGAGCAGTATATGTAGTTTCTGATGTAGCAGCCACTAAAGTTGGACTCCATCCTTTAAATCCTAGTGTTTGTCCAGCAACTTTATTAGTTGGGGTAGGCGCGACCGGTACTTGTCCATAAGCGGTTGAGACTGTTTTACTAGTTGTTTCAGGATTGTTATCGAAATAACCACCATTCGCGTCAAAGGTTATATCTACTGATTGAGCCTCGCTCCACCAAGCATATAGAATAAGATCATAATTGATAATAGGAGCTTTAGTTAAATCAACAATGGTTTTAGTTTTCTCATTATAAGACCAACCTTCAAAGGCATGACCTGCCTTAGTGGGATTAGCGGGAATCTTATCGCTTGGGAAAGGATTGCCTTCATTAACTATTACTGGTTCAATCGGCGAACTAGTTGCACCATTAAGAACAAATGTTACTGTATGAGTAACACTAGGTTCGATTTCCTCTGCATTAATGGCAACTAAAACGTTATTACTTTCAATAGTGAAACTTACTTTTCCTTCTAAGTTATAGTAATCATAACTACTAACACCAGCGATATTAATTTTCTCGGGTAATTTATATTTTGTTTTATCAGAAACATTGATATTAAAATTAACCTCATCACCAGTATGATATTGAGCAGCAGGAGTTAATGTTGATGTACAATTTTCTCCTTGAAATTCAATTGTATAAGTTGGCTGTGGTCCCCCATCCCATTTTGCAAATAAAGTAATATCACTAGTTATGGGTGTAGAGAAATTAAAAGCTTCGCCAGTGAATTCGGGGGTAACAAACCAACCACCAAAGGTGTAATCGGTTTTAGTTGGCGCTGGATTAGGTTCTATAGCAGTTTTTTTGTCATTTACTTTTTGAGTGTTAATATGAGTACCGCCATTAGATTCAAAAGTAACAATGTGTTGAGTAGGAGTGCCACCACAACTTGCTAAAAGAGCGATAGACATTAATGGTACGACAAATAAACCTAGTTTTTTCTTTTTTTTTTCCTCCTAGGATAATTTCACACTTCACTATATTTGAAAAGTAGTTAATTATCAACATTAGGCATCTTGATGTTGTTAAACACCGTTATGCTTGAACTGACAATCGCAAAGAAAAAACAAAATTTAATTATATTTTATCTATACTAGCGTATAACTTAATTGGAAAATTATCGTAACTAAGGAAAGATGTTGGACCATCCATTTCTTCCATCTTCTGTTTAAGATCAGCGAAATCAAATACTTGATTTTCTAATATCACAAAACTTTCGCCCTTATTAACCACGCCAACCGCGTAATATTTGTCATCACATAGATTATTATCGTATCCTTTTTTATTCCATTCGCTTCCTACGCTTAAGAAATAATTGTTATCAGTTTTCTGACTGATTGCTACTGCAATCTTTTCTCCTTTGTTTAAAGAGATTGAATTTGGTAATTCAATAACGTGAATTCCTTTATTATCAAATTGTTTACTGAATTCTAAAACTGGGTGATTATAATCAAGATCATCGCCTTTAAACTTATAAAAACTAATATTCATTTCTTCCTTATATTCTGTGGAAATGCAACTAATAAATTTAATTGTTTCACTTTCTTCTGCAATAAATACATTACCTTCTGCGATTGGGAAATTGGTTTCAATGTTGTGTGGGGCTTCGTTAGGCATTAAATCATGTTGCTCAATAATATATTCATCTAATTCTCCTTTAATTGAATTAGTAACATCAAAGTCATATGCTTCAACCGAATCTATAGATAGATCATAATATGATAAGTAAAAATAACCGGTTCCATCAATTCCCCAATCACTAGTGGTTAATCCTTGGGAATTGGTATCAAGCGCGCCCCAAGAATTCTTAACAATCCAAGCACCATCTTTAGGTGGTTGGTTAACGGCCTTCATAATGGGTTTACCTTCTTTATCATAAGCCGGCTCTCCATTAACAGTGCATTGAACTTTAGTTAAGAAATTAGTGCGAGAATAATTATCATCCCAACCAACCACGCAAACAGAATGGTTTGGAGTTGATGGCTCATAAGTATAATGTGCCCACGTTTCTCCGTTAATATATTTAGGTATTCCTTCAACTTTGTCGGCTAAATAAGCATCAGCTTTAAATCCTAAAACTAATGCTCGACCTTTCATAAGTTGCTCTTTATACGCTTTACTGGCTAAGTCACAATAATCAATATCCATCGTTCCATCTTCTTTGATATAAACAGATTGAGGAAGGTAGAACGAATTCTCTAACATATAGGATTGTCTGAATCTTAAAGATTCATCAACTGACCAATCATCTTCTTTTGAATAAACTGCATATCCTTTTTCGGTTGTGGTCTTAATAGCGTTTTTACCACGGTAGGTTAATTGAGCTTCTATTTCTTTAGAAGTTTCATCAAATTCAGGTTCTTGAACAACCCCCATTCCACTTGCCCACAAAGAAGAGGCTGCAAATTGGGTAGAACCAGAATTAAGTCTTAAACTTGGGTTTTCATTTACTCCATCAACCATGGATATCAAGCCTTCTCCACCTTGTACATCGGTTTGAGGAAGTGGAGTATAGGCGTACCAGGCCGTATGGTGTTCGCTCAAATCAATCGTGTCTTTGTCATCGATAATTGCTTCTTGTCCCAAGTCATAAAGAATTGAAGTTTCTGCCGCGGCAGTTGAACCGAATGACCAGCAAGTACCAAATGGTCTTTGGAATTTAACACCAGTAACATAATTTTCATCTATCCCATCGTTATTAGTGTCAACCTTTCTTAAATCAAAAGAGGTTGGATAATCTTTTAATGCGGAAATTGGTATGTCATCTTTCTTATTTCCAACTTTTCCGTGATTATCTATTCTTGTTAGCGCTTCTTGCGTAAAAGCATTAATTATGTCTTCCTCGGTGTATTTCGGTGAATTGTTACACGCGGTTAAAGACAAAATTGTTAATAAACTAAAAGTTAACACTATTTTTCTTTTCATCATATTTACCTCATTTGTTGTTATTATTGCATGAAAAGAAGACAATGTAAATAAAGACAAAATTGATGTTGTTAAACGCCATTATGCTTGAGCTAATAATCGCAAAGAGATAAAAAACAATAATTTAATTATATTTTATCTATACTAGCGTATAACTTAATTGGGAAATTATCGTAACTAAGGAAAGATGTTGGACCATCCATTCCTTCCATTTTCTGCTTAAGATCAGCGAAGTCAAATAC
>JAKSUY010000019.1 GCA_024408495.1 Bacilli bacterium | reverse complement strand
AGCGGCTGCGGCTACTGGAGCAGCAGCAGTAACACCGAATTCGGTTTCGACCGCTTTCACTAAATCATTGATTTCTAAAAGGGTCATTTCTTTTAATGAAGATATGATATCTTCTTTGCTTAATTTTGCCATAATCTTATTTCCTCCTAATTAGGCTTTTTTGCTTTTCGCTAACGCATCAAGCGTACGAGCGAATTTTGCAACCGGTTCATTTAAACAACAAAGGAACATTGAAATAAGTCCTTCTTTGTTTGGTAAGCTACCGAGAGTTTTAATCTCTTCGGCGGTTGCTTTCTTACCGTCAAAATAACCAGCCTTAATGACTAGTTTTTTGTGTTTCTTACTAAATTTTAGTAAGGCACTTGGACCACCTGTTAATTCTTCTGAGAAAACATAGGCATTTGGTCCAGTGAGGTGCTCGTTTAAATCATACTTAAGTTCATTAAACGCGCGATTCACAAGTGTGTTTTTATACACATTAAGTGTTGCTTTACTTTTACGAAGTTCACGACGTAATTCTGTAAGTTCAGATACGGTTAAACCACGATATTCTGCAATAACAATACTTTGAGATTTCTTCGCTAGATCAGTAATCTTAGCGACAGTCTCTTGCTTGCGTTTGAGAATTTCTTGATTCATCTTTTACCTCCTTTTCTCATTGAATTGTAGAGGAAATAATATTCTAGTGAGTGCTTGCCTCGGTAACATTATTAAGCTACATTGCCGTTACTTTCTTAGACTATTACCACTTTACAATCGTTATTGAAGTTCTTTATAAGTCACGACCTTCAAACGTGATGTGGATAGATGGACCCATGGTCGTATGAATCGCAGCATTCGTAATGTATTTACCTTTTACGGATACTGGACGGCTACGGACGATGGCGTCACATAACGCTTGGAGATTCTCGGTAATCTTCTTTTCATCGAAACTTACACGAGCGACGCTGAGGTTGATGTTACCATCTTTATCCACGCGGTATTCAACCTTACCAGCTTTAATCTCATTAATCGCTTTCTTAATGTCCATACTAACCGTGCCAGACTTTGGGTTTGGCATAAGTCCTTTAGGACCTAAGAGACGACCAATTTTACCAATCTCAGGCATCATATCTGGAGTGGCGACGATGACATCATAATCAAACCAATTTTCTTTACTGATCTTTTCAATCATGTCTTTGGCTCCGACATAGTCTGCTCCGGCACTCTTTGCATCTTCTTGTTTGCCATTGGTTAAAGCAAGAACTTTCTTACTCTTACCATTGCCATGAGGAAGAACAATTGTGCCACGAATCATTTGATCCGCGAGCTTGGTATCAACGTTGAGCTTAATTGATAAGTCAACTGTTGCGTCAAATTTGACCGTTGAAGTTTTTTTCACTAGTGCGCTAGCTTCAGCAATAGAATATTGCTTCTTTTCGTCGACTAATTTTGCGACATTAACGTATTTCTTTCCGCGTTTCATAATTAGTCAACCACCTTTAAACCGATATTAAAAGCAGTCCCTTCAACGACTTTCATGGCTGCTTCGATATCGTTGCAGTTAAGATCTGGCATCTTATATTCTGCAATTTTCTTAATTTGATCCCGCTTAATCGTACCGACTGTAGTAGTCTTACGGTTCGGGGTTCCTTTTTTAATACCCGCTGCTTTCATAAGTAATTCAGCAGTTGGTGTAGTTTTAATCACAAATGAATGTGATTTGTCTTCATAAGCAGTGATGATAACTGGAACAGTTTCACCTTTTCTATCTGCGGTCTTTGCATTAAAGTCCGTACAGAACTTAGGCATGATGACACCGGCGCTGGCTAGTTTTGGTCCAGGTTTAGCGGCACCACCAGGTAGTTCCATCTTCACTACTTTAGCAATCTTTTTGCCCATATGAATCCTCCTTTTTGTTTTCTAGATTCTTAAGCAGTGGTAATAGCGAACGATCAATTCTCCCACGCTTTGATGTATCGCTCTCTCATGCGCACACAAGAAGAGCGTAACGAGTAATATCATACACGAATCCAAAATTGAGTGCAAATTTATTTTCTTGCTACTTTCTTAAAATAATTAATTATTTTATAGTATACTATCTAGTAGTTAAGCGAGGAATTAAATTATGAATTTAAAAAAATACCCAAACGTGCACGTGATTAATCATCCTTTAATCGCGCACAAAATGACGATTATTAGAAAAGTGGAAACCAAGACGACGGAATTTAGAAGAATTACTAAAGAAATTGCGATGCTAGAAGGTTTTGAAGCTTTTCGTAATTTAAAAACCACAAAGATTAAAATTAAAACTCCATTAGAAGAAACCATTCAACCCACGATTGATGGTTCAAAGCTTTGCTTTGTACCGATTCTTAGAGCGGGTTTAGGGATGGTCGAAGGTTTTACTGATTTAATTCCTGGTGCGAAAGTAGGCCATATCGGTTTATACCGTGATCCTAAAACTAAGAAGCCAGTTGAATATTTTATTAAACTTCCTAAGAACATTAAGAACATGGAAGTATTTTTAATTGATCCAATGTTCGCGACAGGTGGTAGCGCAATTGACGCGGTTAATTGTTTAAAGAAAAGAGGCGTTAAAAAGATTAGCTTTATTTGTATGGTCGCAGCCCCTGAAGGTGTAATCGCGTTTTCTAAAGTTCATAAAGATGTACCCATTTATATAGGCGCGCTTGACCGCAAACTTAATAGTAATAAATATATTCTCCCGGGCTTAGGCGATGCGGGCGATAGAATATTTGGCACTGAAGATTAATTAATTTTATTGTTGCTCTTGATCCACTGCTGGTGGATTAGGATTGTTAGTGTTTTCGTTATAAATATTAACGTTTACTACTCTAGTAGAAGAGATTTGTTCATGGAATGAAGTATGCGTCTCACTTAAACATAGAGTTAATAGTGAAGTAATAGCGCTTAAGCCAAAACTTAAAATAAAAATTAATATTCTAGTTGATTCACGTAAGAACATCGTTTTAGCATTTGGACCTTCGTTAGTAGTGATGTCCACCACTCTAATCTTAGCGACTCGTTTACCAATAGTTTGGCCTTCCCAAATGGATGGAAGACAAACGAAATAGAAAATCGCGAATGAAACAATTAATGCACCGCTAATAAGTGCAGCGATAAATACCGCAATAATATTAGCTTCACTTCTTTCAAGCCAAACGTTAGTTAAAGCAATAATACCAGGAATTAAAAGAATCGCACTAACTGCTGCATTAATTAATAAATCTAAAATTAATGCCATAATGCGTTTGCTTGGTTTAGCACTAATTAATAATGAATCAGTCATACACTAATATATTACTCGCTTTTTTAATCAAAGATAACTTTATCGCTCTTAGCGGCCTTAATCATTTTTAACACTTCGTGTTTAGTCCCTTTAAAGGATAAACGCGGCAAATGATTGATATCAAAGAATTTTACATCAGTAGTCTCATAACAATGGTCGGCTTTTTTACATACATAATCTGCACGATAAACCACCACAAATGCTGGAACCGTTACATTTTCTCTAAAGGGAATTTGATGGAATAATCCAACTAATTTTAAGTTTTTAATTTTAACCCCGGCTTCTTGCATACATTCTTTAGTTGCGGTTTGGCTGCTTGATTCATATAAATCACACCATCCACCCGGAATAGAATATCCGCCATCCACCGCTTCTTTAACCATTAGGATTTCACCTTTCTTATTAAAGATAACCGTTCTAACTGAAATATTAGGAGTAGGATAAACTTCTTTAGTGAAATAATTATTACGATCAAACTTTACATCTTGAAAATGTTCAAGCATCTTTTTGCTAAGTTCGTTGATTTCCTTATAGTTATCAATCGCGTAATTATCTTTAGAATAAACTAGGCCAGTTTTGGCAATCGCTTGAACCTTAATTAAGAAATCATAAAATTCTTTATTTTTCATACATTCATTATAGAATATAACCATGCTAACTTTCTTAGATTTTGTATTATTAATAATTCTAGGTATAGTTTTAATGATTACTTTATTCTTATCAACCGGAATTGTTTATAACCAAAAAGGTTCGGTTTCAGTTATTGTTAAAGGCAAGAAATTTTACAAGATTGAAGATCGTCCTTTTAGTTATTATTTTCCGATTGTGTTTCGTAAAGTTGGTTATTATCCACTTGAACCTCGCGAATATAAAATTGATAAAGACCATAAAATCACTCTTTATGTCGAAGATATAAAATTTCTTTACGAGAATAAAGTTAATATTAAAAAATTACTTAAGCAAAATAAAAATCTTGAGGACTCCCTCAAGAAATACAAAATTATTATTAAAAAATAATTATTCGTCTTCGGCGATTTTTTCGCTTAAGGTCGCCACAAAGTCATCTAAAGTTACTGGTTCAATTTCGCCACGTTTTGCAATTGAGATGCGTCCAGTTTCTTCGCTAACAACTACGGTTACAGCATCGCTCATTTCACTAATACCAATCGCCGCTCTATGGCGTGATCCGTATTTACCAGATAAAGCTTTAGTAGTTGGCGTGTAATAAACACTAGCCGCATAAATCATATTTCCTTTAATAATAACTGCACCATCATGTAAACGAGTACCAGGGTAGAAGATGGTAGTTAATAGTTCATGTGTAACTGGCGCATTAATAACTGTGCCGTTTTTAGTAACTTTTTCTAAATCATCATGTCTTTCAAAAGTAATAAGCGCACCAATCTTTTGTCTTGAGCAAGCCGAAACCGCTTCATATATTTCGTTATAAACCGCATCACGATTTAATAATTTTTGGGGTCCGGTCTTTTTGGTAACTTGAGCGGATTTAAAAGTTTTGTCAAAGAAAACACGAATCGAACCGATGTGGGATAATGAACATATAAATAATACTGCAATTGTAATAATGGAAATTAATTCAGCCGCCATTGGCATAGCCAGTGCACTAAATGTAATTGATAGACCGCCTAAGATTGTCAACAAAACAACACTGAATAAAGAGAATTTACAACGGATTGCACAAAATATAATAACCGCTACTAAAACTAGCGCAATAACAAAGTCAGCAATTTGTCTTGGTGTCTCTAAAAACTCGACTAGCAACGGCATACTTAATTAGATATTATATAGCAAAAATAGAAAAATAATATATTTTTAATAACATTATTAAAAATTACTTATGTCTTGGATTCTTAATTGTAGATGCGTATGAGGTAATTTTTTGACTCGTTTTGTTATCAATCATTTTGATTTCTTGTTTAGTTAACGCACACACATAAGGAAGGTTACGCCCGTATTCTTTATAATCGAGTCCATATCCTAAAACAAAAGCATCTTTTTTCATAACCATACCTGCATAATCGATGTGAACCTTAACCTCACGACGGCTAACTTTATCTAACAAGGTAACAAGTAAAATTCTTTTTGGATGATAATGATCTTTTAAGAATTTAATTAAGAAATGCATTGAAATCCCGGTATCAATAATATCTTCAATCAAAATCACGGTACGATTTTCAATATTAAAAGATAAATCTTTTTTCAATACTACTTTGCCAGTAGTCTCGGTTCCACTATAAGAAGAGATTTGAATAAAGTCGGTATATAAATCAGTCTTCATATATTTAGTTAAGTCCATCATGAAATTAAGCGAACCCTTCATAACTCCAACCACTACTGGAATGTTTTCTTCGTGTTTTAATTCCTTATCAAGATCTTTAGCGATTCTGCGACAAATCTTATCAAGATCTTTGGATGATAAAATAATGTTTTTCATATTATTGTTCCTCCTGATTAAATATCGGCTTGTTGTCTTTAAATTCTTTAATACGCGCTGCACTAATCACTTTAATATTCAGTTCTTCTAATCTTTTTCTTCCGCCTTGGAATTCCTTTTCAATTCCCACGCCCACGCCAACTACTTTTGCTTTAGCTTGTTCGCAAATTTTTGCTAGACCAATTGAGGCACTACCAACTGCCATAAAGTCATCAACGATTAAAATCTTCTCACCTTCATGTAGGAAGTTTTGTCTCACGTAAATATGATTAACAGTGTTATGAGTATAAGAAGGGACTTCCGCTGAATAATTTTGATCATCCGTGGTTAATGCAGTTTTACTTTTCTTTGCAAATACAACTGGAACATTACCGAGTTCATAAGCTATTGCAACTGCAAAAGCAATGCCGCTTGCTTCAACGGTTAATACTTTATCAACATCTTGAAAATAAGATGCAATATATTTAGCGACTTCTTTTAAAGTAATCGTATCTATTTGGTAATTAAAAAAGTTATCGACTTTTAAAATTTTATTATCAATAACTGTTCCACTTTGTAATATTTTATCTTCTAAAGCTTTCATAAAAAGATAAGTTAATTATAACTTATACAATATGTTTTGGTCTACGAACTTTTTGATAAAGAAGAGTGAAAGCGCATACAATCATTAATACCGTTAAACCGGTGTCGGCAAGAACTGGAATAATCCATGGCATTTCAATCGGGCACATTGTAGCAATCGCGACTCCTAATTTAACCGCTAAAGAAAAAATTACACAGAAATAAGCACGATTACGTGTCATCTTAGCAATCTTATGAGCATCATAAACTTTGGCAGGATTGTCATTCATGATCACGACATCGGCGTTATTAACTGCGATATCACTACCAATACCACCCATCGCAATGCCAATATCACTTCTAATAATACTGGGTGCATCGTTAATACCATCACCAATAAAGGCGACTTTCTTTTTTGGATCAGACATCTCCATTTCTAGATATTTAGTTTTTTCATCTGGAAGAAGTTCGCTATGCCAGCGATCAATACCAAGTTCTTTACAAGTAGTCGCAGCGATTTCTTCTTTATCACCAGTTAATAAAACAATTTCTACACCCGCATAGTGAAGTAAATTTACCATTGGTTGAGCGTCCTTTTTAAGTTCATCACTTAAAAGTGCATAACCAACATATTGATGATTAATTCCTAAATAAACAATTGTTCCAACTTCGCCCGCTTCAGTTGCATTAATGTTATGACTCGCTAAGAAAAGACGATTACCCGCAATAATCTTTTTATCTTTATATATAAGAGTAATTCCTTTGCCTGCTTCTTCTTTATAATCTTTTACTTGGCTAATATAGTCTTTAGCTTTTATATGATGCATAACCGCTTTAGCAATTGGATGGTTCGATAAACATTCTGCAGCGTATAAATATTCTTTAAATTCTTCTTCGCTAATATTAATCGGATTAACTTTATGTAACATAAACGCTCCGTGCGTTAATGTTCCGGTCTTATCGCTTACTAATTTCTTTAAGTGCACTAATTCATCTAAATAATTAGCGCCTTTAACAATAATGCCGTTTTTACTAGCTAGACCAATACCTGCAAAATAAGAAAGAGGCACAGAAATAACAATGGCGCAAGGACAAGCTGTAATAATAATCTTTAAAGCTCTAATAGTAGCGTCTTCCCAATTATTAATAGGTCCATAAATCAACATAAAGATTAGAGCAATTATTAATACCGCTGGGGTGTAATACTTGGCAAATTTAGAAATAAAGTTTTCTGCTTTAGCTTTATGCTCTCCACTACTAGCGACTAATTCAAGAATTTTACTAACCGTAGAATCTTGATAAACTTTCTTTACTTGTAGAGTAAGAGTTCCGCTCTTTAAAATACATCCACTCAATGCTTCGTCTCCGGGTTTTACTAACTTAGGAACATATTCACCGGTTAAAGATGAGATATCTAAATTGCCTTCTCCTTCAATAACTTCACTATCAACCGGAATCGTTTCTCCTACTTTAACAATAATTAAATCATTAACCTTTAAGTCTCTACTTGGAACTACCGTTGTATTTTCTCCATCATATAAAGTCGCGGTGTCACTTCTTTCATCAACCGCAGTTGATATTGCATTGCGTGATTTATTAGATGCATAATGCTCTACTAATTGGCCGACCTGGAAAAGCAAAACTACCATAGTTGCATCAAAAAATTGTTCATAGCGATCGGGTTCAGGGAAAACACCTGTTAGAATAGCAACGCCAACAACGGCTAAAGTAATTAATAAGAATTCATCAATTGGATTTTTTAGATGAACAATCTTATAAATAACTTTATAAAAGATGTTATAACCAATAATAACAATTGCAAATATATAAAGTAATAAACTAACCCAACTATCTTGCGATATTGCAAAACGTGCAACAAACATTAGAATGGTTGTAACTACTATTCTCGCTAATAAGATAACAGTTTTCTTGTTTAAGAATTTTTCTTGTTTAACTTCTTGCTTACTATCGTTAAGAAAGATGTCATTGCTTTCAACTTGTTTAATTATTTTTTTAATTTCATCAATGCTATATTCATGATGTTTATAAGTAATGTATAAACGATTGGCGGCAAAATCAATACGCGCATATTCAATATTTTCGTCATGGTTAAGAAACGATTCAACCTTAGCGGCACAATTTGCACAATCAAAACCGGATATACTATATACTTTTTTAATCATATTAATATGGTAGAGGGAATTTGCCTAATAATTTTTTAATTTCTAATCTTGTTTTCTTTAAGACGGCTGGTTTATTTCTATTTCTTAAAATCGTATCAATAAATCTCACTACTTGTTTAAATTCTTTTTCTTTAAATCCACGAGTAGTCATCGCTGCGCTTCCAATTCTAAGTCCGCTACATTTAAATGGCGGAAGTGGATCATTAGGAATCATGTTTTTATTTAAAGTAATGTTATTTTCATGTAGTAAAGTTTCGGCTTCTAAACCATTGATACCCATATTAGTGACTACTACCGTTAATAAGTGATTATCGGAACCACCACTAACAATTTGATATCCTAATTTCTTAAATTCAGATACCATCGCTTGTACATTCTTTAATATTTGTTTTTGATAAATTTTAAAACTTGGTTGAAGTGCTTCATAAAAGCTAGCGGACTTCGCCGCGATGATGTGCTCTAATGGTCCGCCTTGAGTGCCGGGGAAAACTGCACTATTAATCTTTTTAATGATTTCTTCATCATTAGTGAGGATAATTCCACCTCTAGGGCCTCTTAATGTTTTATGAGTAGTAGAACTCACCACATGTGCGTATGGGAATGGTGAAGGATGTAATCCGGTTGCGACTAGTCCTGCAATATGCGCCATATCGACAAATAAATATGCTCCTACTTCATCGGCTATTTTTCTAAATTTCCTAAAATCAATAATACGAGAATAACTTGAAGCACCCGCCACTATCATCTTTGGTTTTACTTTCTTAGCGATTCTTCTTACTTCACTATAATCAATATAACCATTTTTATCTACACCATAAGTTTCCGCATGATAATCTTTACCTGAGAATGATAATTTATAACCGTGCGTTAAATGACCGCCAGCATCAAGACTCATACCTAAAACCGTTTCACCGTTTTTAAGTAAGGCTTTATAAACCGCTAAATTAGCGGAGCTACCACTATGCGGTTGAACGTTTGCGTATTTACATTTAAATAATTTGCAAACACGATTAATGCAAGTTTGTTCTACTTGATCGATATATTCACATCCACCATAGTAACGTTTACCAGGATAGCCTTCTGCGTATTTATTAGTTAATACACTTCCTTGCGCTTCTAAGACCGCTAAAGAAACATAGTTCTCGCTAGCAATTAGTTCAATGTTATCGCGCTGGCGATTAAGTTCAGATGCAATTTGCTTTGATAAAATTGGATCTTGCTGTTTTAAAGTTTTTTTATTCATACATTTAATATTTTACATTAAATTATCTTTTTAAGATAAAAACTATATAATATAAGCCTATGAGTGAATGTAATCATAATTGTGAAAATTGTAATGTAAAAGATTGTAACGAACGTTCTTTAACGTTTTCTTTGCATGCTGGTTCAAGTGTTAAAAATACGATTGGCATTGTAAGCGCGAAAGGCGGCGTTGGTAAATCATTAGTAACTTCTTTACTCGCGATTAAGAAGAACCGCGAAGGTAAGAAGGTCGCAATTTTAGATGCAGACGTTACTGGTCCTAGTATTCCTAAAGCATTTAATGTTAAAGGACCGTTATACGCAGAGAATAATGCGATTATTCCTTTAGTGAGTAAAACGGGTATTAAGATTGTTTCCGCTTCTAGCCTACTTGATAACAACAATCAACCAATCCTATGGCGTGGTCCATTAATCGCAGGTATGGTTAAACAATTTTACACTGATGTGAATTATGGTGAATTAGATTATTTATTTATTGATATGCCTCCAGGAACCGCAGATGTAGGATTGACGGTTTTTCAATCACTTAATCTAACTGGAATTATTATTGTTACTACTCCACAAGACTTAGTAAATGAAATTGTAAGTAAAGCGATTGAAATGGCAAATAAGATGAACATTAAAATCATTGGTGTTATTGAAAATATGTCTTATATTGAATGTCCAGATTGTCATAAACAAATTACCGTGTTTGGTAAATCTCATTTAGGCGAACTTGTAAATAAATATAAATTAAAAGTATTAGCAAGACTTCCAATTGATTCTAATATCACAAACCTAATTGATAGCGGAACAATTGAAGATATTAAAAATATTAAAATTGATTATTAAAAAGAAAACGCTCACCAAAATAGTGAGCGAGTTCTTTAATTATTTTTTTTGATAACTTACATGAGAGTATGTTTTGTCACGTTGTTATAAACCCAACCAAAGGTTTGTCCGTAATCGTTATCGTTAGTAGTGTATTCTACAACAGTACTAGCGATTGCATCATCAACAGGGTAATTGTCATATTGCGTTATTTTACCTTCGACAATCGTGTATTCATATGAATATTCGTCAACTACAGTAACACCCTCATTGATGGTCGTATAAACATCTTTAATACAATTTTGATAATCATCATAAATCACTTCATGTGTTTCTTTTAAATCACCAGGAGTAAGATCAAGGAATTGAAGTTCCTCTCTAGTTTGTCCTCCCGCAGGTTCTGGACTAGTTAGTGTATAGGCGTAAACCTCATTTTTATAGCTTCCGTTTTTGCCATAAGTTTTCTTATAATACGATCCGTAATCTCTTCCCTCATAATTTTCTAGTAAATATTTATCTTGGACGTATGAATCTACAAAACATTCAGTTTCAAATGTATTTGGAACGGCTGTTTCTTTATACATATATGCTCTTGGTGCGGCAGGGCCTAAATCTTCAAATCCAGATTCTTGTGCATAATCTTCAAACGATGATTCATTAACATCGAATGTCTGGATGAAAGTAGAGAATTCTCCGTCTTCTCCTTTAGGCATTAATATATGACCAACACTGTCCGTGAGTAAATCGTTTGTATCATATGTATAATCCGTACGGCCCACTATTGATCCATTCGTATAATGCGTGTAATTTTTAACTAAAAAACTTTCGCTATTATAAATGTTTTCTTTTACTGATGTTGTCACAAGTGATAAAACTTTGTTGTCTTCATCTTCATAAAGTTCCTTATTAACTTTTTTTAATAAAGCAGAATTATCGTTATATGAACTTTCAACAGATTCAGTATAATAGAATTTTGTTAACTCAAAATCTGCGAACTTTAATTCTATCCAATTAAGTTGATGATAATCATAGTCAGGGTATTGATATTCTATATTTTCTGCTGGATCTATTCCAATACAACTAACTACTTTTCCATTTGCATCATAAGTATTGATTTCACCAGTATAGAACATATAGTCACCATTCGCCTCACTAGGAGAAGCTTCGATGCTATAATCGACATAGCCACCATCACCAGTTTTTTCAATGATGTGATAAATCTTGCGATAAACACCCTCGTCATCATTGGATTCATTTTCAACATATTGATTATCAGCGAAATAATCAAAAGTAACTTCATAGTAATCTTCTATATCATCTTTCACGGTTAATTTATTAATTACGCTATGTCCAACTGGTTCAGGTTTAGGAATCGTGAAAGTAAGACTACTTTCTCCTTTTGACTTCGCAGTCACATCCTGGTAAGAGAATTTTAATGTACCACTTATATCTTCAGTAATATCTTCAGTAAAAGTAATAGTTACACGCATAGGTCGAGGATCACCAGTTGGGTCAAAGGTAACTGTATTTTCTTTACTTGTAGTAGTCGTAAAAGTAAAAGACTCGAATTTAATTATGTCGTTTGGCGTCCAATCAATATTTACGGTAGCGACTTTCCCGTCAAGCGTTGGATTACCAGAAAGAGAAAATTTAACTTCTTCTGGTTTATCTCCTCCACCATTGTTGCAACTCACTAGAAGAGAGACTGCCATTAACGGCATTACTAATAAACTAATTTTTTTCATATATGAAAACCTCTATCTAAATTATATACTGCCTAAGACAATAAAGAAAAGGCTCGCTAGGAGCCTTCTCTCGATTAGCAATTAATTACCAGTCTTTTCTAATTTTGCCAACCATAGAGTGAATACGGATTGAACCACCGTTCTTCTTCACGCAGGCTTTCGCAAAATCAATTGCTTCTTTTTGAGTCGGGAATACTTTTAATGCACGACCGGCATTTTCGCTTTTAACTTTCCAAGTCTTTAATTTGCGGTCATGATAAGAGATGTGATAGGTTTGACCACCAGAAACTGATTTATTGTCTCCGAAAACCACTTTGCTTTTCATAAAGTTAGCAAAGACATTACCAGTAACCTCAGTTTCTTTTTTCTTCTTCGCTGATTTTGGAGATTCAACTTCATAGACTTCACCAATAAAGATGTTGTGAGAAAGTCTATTAAGCGCCCAGAGAATCACCGACATTGCATAAGAGATGAAAATCACCCCAACTAAAATGCCGATATTAACTCCAGCCGACATTGCACTAGCATCAGGATGACTGGATTGATATGCAGCGATTAAATCATCGGTAACTAAGAAGAATGGATATGGAGCGAAATCAGCTGCCTTAGCAACATCTTGTCCTTTAATCACAAAGACCGTAATAAGAATTGCGATACCATAAATTAAAGTGGCGATAAATGGCTCAAACGTTTTCTTGAATTTACCTTTAGGTTCAATTTCTAAGAAAATGAATTGTAAAAGCGAAATAATCGGGCAAATAAAGTGCATAAAGATAAATCCACCATCAGTAGCGAAAATAACTTCTACACCTTGTGAAGGAGCTAAGAAAGCGCAAACTACTACTATCGTAATTAAACTCATAACCGCGCTTAAGAATCTAATCGTATAGAATAAGCGAGGCGTACAATCTCTACCTTTAGCAAGGCTAACGATGTTTGCCCAAATCATTAAGGCTGCACCTAAGAATGTAACAAAGACAGTTAGAATGGTGTAATACTTAAGATCCATCACATCAAACGTATTTGTTTTGGTGAAAAAATATACGCCAATAATTTCTAACACAATAAGTGCTAGATTTACAATCATGTTAATTAAACTAAGTTTTTTTGATTTATTCATAAATAAACCTCCTTTAATATTATATATTATTATTATTCCGGTTTAAAGCGAATCATCAGCATCGTAATATCATCAGCTTGTTCAGTGTCTTTTTGGAATTCATCAAGTTGTTTCATAATTCCTTTAAGCATCTCATTAGAAGTATGGTATGAATATTCATTCATAAACTTAAGCAGACGCTCAATGCCGTATAATCTCTTAGACTTATCGGTTGCTTCCGTAACTCCATCCGTGTAGATAAAGATTTCGTCTCCTGGTTGTAAGTCAATTGACTCTAAACGATATGGAATATTTTCTAGTCCGGCTAAGACGAAATTCTTAGTAACTTTAATTTCTTCAAACTTACCACCTTTTCTTTTAACAATTGGAGCATTATGCCCAGCATTTACAAAATCTACGTGTCCAGTTTTAATATCTAAGATACCACACCAACATGTGACAAACATTTGTGCTTCGTTATTAAGACATAATTCATTATTCACCGATGCTATAATTTGCTCTAATGACATTTCATCGGTTTGGACTAGTGACTTAATTAAGGTTTCCGCTCTCATCATAAACATTGCAGCCGGAACACCCTTACCGCTCACATCCGCAATCAAGAAGAATAAACGGTTATTAGTTAACGGGAAGAAGTCGTAGAAGTCTCCGCCAACTTGTTTCGCAGCCTTCATATCTGCATATAAATCAAAGTTAATCGTAGTTGGGAAAATATAAGGTAAAGTACCTTGCTGAATTGATTTAGCGAATACTAATTCTTGTTCCATCCGTTTTTGCGCTTCATCAATATAATGCTTTAAAGTATCAACCGTATGGTTAATATCATCAGATAAAGACGCAAATTCAGCATTCGATCTAACATTAACCTTAATACTTAAATCGCCCTCAGTAATCTTCTCTAGTGAATTATTAATTTTTTGGATATTGCTAACTACTGCACGCTTAATGAAAGTATAAATAACGCCATAAACCGCAATAAAGATTAATATTTCAATGTAAATAGAAATACGAAGCGACATGCCCATTGAAGCACGCGCCTCGTAAACACTCATAATGGCCATAACTTCAAAAGTCTGAGTTACTTGTTGAGATAAATCTATGCCACGAGCATCGTCCTTCTCGCCAGTTACCTTAGCCTCAATAACAACGACTGCGTAGTTATATACCTTACCCGCGCCATCATTAACCAAGATTTCTGACATCGGTGAGCACCTATGTTCAAGAAGTCTATCTGGTATATCGTCGACTAATATATGTGTATTAATTTTTATGGTTGTGGTTAAAAGATTATTGACACTATATTCCTTCTTAGAATTTGGTTTATTAAATTTAAATTCTTTACCAATATAGCCTGATATATCTGCCGAAACACTATAAATGATATTATCTTCAATTGGATTGAGCCCAACTTTTTGTCTATCTTCGTCGCTAATTTCACTTTCATTACTACCAACAATACAAATATAACCATTCATTCTTATACGACGAGTGTAAGCGATTGGTTTTAATTCGCATTCAGGATCGGGGTTATCTCTGCTAGTGTTAGTTTTCCATCCGTGTAAGCTTCCCCAGGGTGAGGTTTCAAGTTCAATGACTACATCTCGTGCAGCATTCTCTAAAGTTTGATGAGTTTCAATTGATGATTGCGTTGAAACTACAAAATAAGTTAATAAAGAAGCCCCTAACATCGCAATAATAAACGATGCCATCATCCATCTTTGGACTTTAGCGGATATCTTATTATCGTGTAGATGAAGACCAATGCTTTCACGTTCAGCGATTGATATTGATAGTAATGCAAGAACAATAGCGAATGTTACTACTAAGGCACAAGCAATATCACATTGACGAATGACCGCATAGGCAAAATTCACATTGGTTTGAACCATACCAGTAATAAAAATCGTTAACATATGAATAGTTTCGATTAAGATACCAATAATAATTCCATAACCCCATTTAGGCTTTTTATTATCAAATAAGCCTTTTCTTAATAGCGCAGCAATTGCACCCGAAAGGAAAATAGTGACTGATTCCGCTGCACGGATAAAGTCACCAATACCAAATGGATTAATAAAACAACGATATAAACCACCCAAGAAGCCGGTTATTAACCCCGCTGGCCAACCAAAGACTAGACCAGCGATCATCGGAGCGGCATTCGCGCTACCAAACGTTTTAACAATCGCCTCTTCGCCAATGACAAGTTCACCGGTTTCTTCCATCGGCAGGAACTTAACGCCAAAGTGAATTGAACAAATTGTTAAACCAAGAAAAAACAAACTAATTAATATTTGTTGAATCCAAAAATTAAGATTTGCCCAGCGTTTCGATTTCTTGATAATAATATGAAAAAGAAATGCCATAATTGCAGGCGATATAGCCGTTGCAATTAAAATCATTACATTTTGCGCACTTATTTCGACCATAGTAACATATCGGCATATTAATATGCCGGTTTGATTTATTTTAGTATGAAACGCTATTATTATCAATAAAATCTAAACGATTTATCCTTATAATTTATCTTTTTGCTATAATTAAAACGTTGATATGAGTTATTTGTATTTAATTCTTGAAGCATTACTGCCAGTTGTGGTTACCATTGCTTTAAAGTTTTTAAATTACAAAACTAAATTCAAAAAATTACCTTATTGGGTTAAACAGGTAATATACGCAATTATATTCGGCGGTCTAGCCGTATTCGGAACTGAATGTGGAGTCGTAATCAATGAAGGCGTTATTAACGTTAGAGATGCTCCTCCAATTATTGCAGGATTATTCTTTGGCGCTCCAGCTGGTATTGTGGCTGGTTTAATTGGTGGTATTGAAAGATTAATTACAGGATATTTTATTGCTGGTAGAGCCGCTACTAGAATTGCTTGTTCGGTTGCTACGATTTTAGCAGGTATTATCTCCGCCTTATTAAGAATCACTACTAGAAAAGGTAAGAAGATTCAAGTGGTTACAGCTTGTACTTTAGCGTTCTTAATTGAAGTTATCCATATGTTATTAGTCTATGTAACTAATACTAATGATTTAGAATTCGTCATTGGCGTTTACCGCAAAGTAGTTGGTCCGATGATATTAGGAAATGTAGTCGCGACCTTCCTAGCGGCGTGGTCTGATTTATTAATTGATCGACATTTCGCTAACGAGAAATTATTTAAGAAAGTACGTGATACTCAATTATCCGGCGCAATTCAACAAGCTACTCTTTTAGTAGCGGTATTAACTTTCGTGGTAGGTTTTGCTTCAATCAACATAATCCAAACCGGAATTAGTAGAGAAAATATTGAAAATACATTAACCGCGACTTCAGATACTGTGATATCTAAAGGCACAACCATCGTAAATTATGCTCTAGGCGAATACGCTAATGACTTACATAACTTATACAAAAAGTATGTAGAAGAACCAGAAGAAACAGAGAAGAAAACATTTAAAGATATTTTTGAATTTTTAAAGAAAGATCCAATCACTGGCGAACCTGATGCTTATGAAGGTTGCTACGAAGGGTATTTTATAAAATTTAACGGCGAAGATATGGTAGTAGAGCAAACATCAAATGATAATTCTAAGTGGAAAGTAAATACAAAAGTGTCTGATGACCAATTATTCATTGACCTTAGAGAAGCGCTTGACGCCTCTCCTACTTCATTTAATGTTTTAGAAGGTTTAAAAGAAAGCTACTGTCCAAATAAAGATGGTGTAAAAGAAAAAGTTTTGTATTCAATTGCATATTACGGAACCGAAACAGATAAATTTGTCGTTTTAAGTATGAACTCCGATATGATTAATTCATGTGTCTTTCGTAATCGATATTATATTTTAGGTAATCAAACTTATGATTCTGGTATTACTGTCACGTTTGATAAAAATCGTAATTTTATTGGTTCGACTGATGGATTAATTGAAGAAGACGAAGCGGTTAAATTATTAGAATTGCAAGGTTATAGAACATTAAATCAAATTAAATTCAATAACGATGAATGGTATTCAGTCGCAACCGAAGGTGAGCTTATATACGCATATTCGATAGTAACGATTGATAAGGCTGAACTGCCTGCTAGAGTAAGTATGTATTCTAGCAGCTTCTTATTTACTTTTACCGTTGGATTAATCTTCTTAGTCGCGAATGCATTAATTGACCGAATGATTGTTCGCAAGATGGAAAAAGTAGGCGATGCACTAGATAAAATTACAGGTGACAAATTAAATACTAAAGTTGATGTATATGGCTTTGAAGAATTCAATAAATTAAGTGATGGTATTAATCTCACTGTTAGTAGATTAAAAGGTTACATTGAGGAAGAGAAGAATCGAATTAATAAAGATTTAGAATTCGCGAAATCAATTCAAACTGGCACCCTACCTTATACCTTCCCTAAGAATCGAAATTATGATTTATTTGCGGATATGAAGACCGCTAAACACGTTGGCGGAGACTTCTATGATTTCTTCCCGCTTAATAATAATAGATTATTCTTCCTAATTGCAGACGTTAGTGGTAAAGGCGTCCCAGCTGCGATGTTTATGATGAGAGCAGAGGCTTTAATTAAATCTTTAGTGCAGAACGATGAAATGCCGCTTGATAAGATTATGACCACGGTCAACAATGAACTTTGTAAAAATAACGAAGCGCAAATGTTTGTTACTTGCTGGTGCGCAATCTTAGATGTTAAGACCGGCCACGTAGATTTTGTAAATGCTGGGCATAACAAACCAATTATTAAACGCAAAGGAAAAGGATTTGAAGAAATCAATGTGGCGAAGAACTTCGTTCTGGCCGGATTAGAAGGGATTCCATATTGTCTAGAATCATTCGATTTAAAGGATGGCGATGAAGTGTTTATTTATACCGATGGAGTGACTGAAGCTACTAGCAAAGCAAAGAAATTATACGGAACCAATCGTTTACTTAACTATATGAATAAACATAAACCTTATACTTCTAAAGAAATGATTAACGGAATTATGGGACAACTTGATGAATTCCAAAAGGATGCTGAGCAAGCCGATGATATTACAATGTTGATGATTCGTTATAAACCGAAAACAAAATAAGTTTGTTTTAATTATTTCTTTGACAATTGATTAACATCGTTTACATATAAACCTAATAACTTAGCGGTTTTAAATGTTTCTGAATATCGTATCCATCTTCACCGGTTTTTTCGTGATCAAACAAACGCCCGCCAGTAAAAATACTTATCATAACCGCGTAATGAGTGTGTATCAACAAAAAATATGATTTTGATGATGTTAATAAAAATCTAAATTTTCGCAAATAATCTATGTGATATTAATAAAACTCATTTGGATATTCTCGGCTAAGTTAACATTATGGCATTGTTTTTTTATATAAAATATTTAATAATAAACGAGTATGAAAAAAGCAAAATTAGCAATATTCTTTGTTTCGTTTGCTGCGATTGGATGTAGCAGTGGATATGATGTTCAGATACATTTTGACATTGCCATAAGCAATGCGATGGAAACTAAAAAAGAAAATATTAGAGATTTAGTTAATATAACAAATGATGATCCCAATACTTTATGGAATGAAGATGGTATGGTATTAATGACAACATTCCATCATTATCCAAGTTCGTATATAGAGGGCGAAATAATTACTCTTAATTGGGAATCTTGGGTAACGTCTACAAAAGAATTTAGTAACGTTTATAAAAAGTATAAAAGTTCGTTTAGCGATAATCCTGATTTAAGAGTTAAACAATTATTGGGATTAGACTACAATAGCGCGAATACTCATATCACTTCGTATTGGGTGAATCCTGATGATCTTATTCGCCCGGCATATGTAATCGATACCACTAAACCTATGAAAATAACATTTGATGAAGAAATTAGCGATGATTATAAAACTTGGTTCTATAACCAATGCGGATATGCTTACTATAGCGATAATAAAGTGCCTTGGACACGTTTAGGTTATACCTATGATTATTACCCAGGTAAAGATCGATACGGACTATCCGAGTTTGTTATAAGTAAAGATAGAAAAGCTGAAGTAATCGTTGATAAAACCGAATTAGTTAAAGACTTCCTACCTTATTTAGAAACTTTATAATTTTTTATATAAAAGGACTATAGACATAGAAGCACTACTTTTAATTTACTTATTTATAAATCTCATTTACGCGGGGAATAATATACAAGCTGACGCTAACTAACAGAAAGGCACAACATTTATAAAAAATAGAATTTTTAATAATAATTAATAAATATTTAGAATTTTCTTAAATAATCAAAAATCTTATAATATTTTCCAATATCCGTATCGTTTTCCGTTTATTCTTTCAATTCGTTTGTTTTGTTCTAATGCTTTAATTAAACTTTTAATGGTTCTAAGTGAAACACCTAACGCTTCAGCTAATTGTGTAGTTTTAATGCTAGGATTCGTTTTAATTAATTCGATAATTTTATCTTCTCTAGTAATGTTAGTAGGATCAGAAACTGCCACGCTAATGTGTAGCTCCCGATTTTTTAAAACATTATGTTCACCTAGAAGAAGATTTCTTAAAAATTTTATTAGATATGAGCGATCCTCAAAAATCCATTTTGAAGCTTTATTATAATTAGCTCTTACTAAAGCGTTTCTAAAATACCAGGCATTTTTAGCAAAAGTATCATTAGTAACATCAAATCCTAAACTTCTTAGATATTTAATAAAGAATGTTGCAGTTGTTCTTGTGTTTCCTTCAGTAAAAACATGATTTTGCCACAGGTTAGAAATAAAAATCGCAAGATGCTCAACTATTTCATCTTTTGATAAACCTTGATATTTAAATTTCTTTTCTTGCTCAAAATCGTACTGAAGCGCTCTTTCAAGATCTCGATAATCACCATAAGTCACAGAATCTCCATCAAGAACCCATTCTTTCTTTTTAAAATTATAAGTTCTAAATTGACCAGGCTTTTTTAATATACCTTCAAACAAAGTTTGATGGATAGTTAAGAGTTGTCCAACGCTAAAGGTAAAGGAATCTTCAGAAATAATCTTCGCAATCCGAATTGAAATTTTATCTGCTTCTTCAGTTCTGTCGCCTCGATTAGATCGAATTTTATAGTAAGAATTAATTGTTTCATCTAATTCTTTAAGAGAAATTTCGCCTTTAATATATCTATTCGCTTCATTAAGAAAATATTGAGAATTTTTTAATTTATCAACATCTTGTAGTCCTATACCAGTGTTAATTATATATGAATTATACTTATTATTTTTCATAGTTATATTATAATATAAAATATCCAAAGTGCAATTCCAAAGTGCAAATTGCACTTTAGAAAAAAATCTCCACTTTGTGGAGACATAACTATATATAAATACTAAGAGTTTTCTTGGTGCCGACTAACGGACTCGAACCGCCAACCTACTGATTACAAATCAGTTGCTCTACCAATTGAGCTAAGTCGGCTCATGGTGGGCGCAACAGGGCTCGAACCTGTGACCTCTTCCGTGTGAAGGAAACGTTCTCCCAGCTGAACTATGTGCCCGGCTTGTGTGGTGGGCCGTAATAGACTTGAACTATCGACCTCACCCTTATCAGGGGTGCGCTCTAACCAACTGAGCTAACGGCCCACATGACGTCTTAAACGTTTAAAACGTGCTTAATAAATATATAACATAGTTACTTTTAATGCAATTTATTATTATATCTTGCCTTCTTTTTTAGCTTTATATCTCCTAGTAAAGAAAACCATTAATAGAACTATTAACGCTACTCCAATAGAAACAACAGGGATGACCCACGGACCAACAAATGCTCCATTATTAACTACTTTAACGGTTACGCGATTGCTTAAATGAATAGTTTCATTATTTTCAAGATGAGCGATATAAAAGTTCAACTCGGTATTAACTTGAGTATTTGACCAAGCAACTTGATAGTTGTTGATAATTGATTTGCTAGGGAGTGAATCGCTTGTGCAAATAAAATAAGACAATTCATCTTTGGCTTCTTCAATGTTCTTGGCTTGCTTAGTTAATTCAGTTTCCTTAAATTTAACCACTAAACCATCAAACGATAATTCAAAAGGCGCTTCAATTGGATTTTTCCATTGATTAGGAAGTGATACACAATTCAAAAGATTGCCTTCTTCTTCATATTTAATTACTTGGTAAGTTTCAGTCACTTTCGTACAAGAAAACACACTAAAAAGCGGTACGGCTAATAAAGGTAATAAAAACTTTTTATGCTTTAGCATACTTTAATTATATAATAAACACATGGGTAAAATACTAATTGATTTATCGCATTTAGGCAGTGAAAACAAAACCGCTATTCAAGGAATTAAAATATTTTTAAATAAAAATAAGGATAGTGAAATGATTGTTCTAGGAGAACTAGATAATCTTTTAACAATCAAAGATAACAAGAGAGTCAAAATAATTTCTCCTAAAGAAAATATAGAAAAAGTTGATGCACGGTTTAATAAGATTGCTGACTCTTCATTAAAATTAGCAATGTCATTACTTACTAGTCCTGATGAAGATATTGTTGGATTTGTTACTTATAGTAAGAAAAACGAGGTCGCAAAAGCGGCTGATGAATTTTTACATAAAGTAGAATCTTCGCCATTATTCGTTGCGACTTTTGCTAACTATAAGACTCATCGTGTTACTTGTATCGGTGATTTAGGCTATAAAGATAATCCAACTACTAAAGATTATGTACATTATTTAGATTTAATGTCGCGTTATATGAAACACGCATTTAAGAAGGATAAAATTGAATTTAAACTATTAACCTTCAATAAAGATTACCCAAATCCATTAATAGACATCTTTAAGGATAAAGAAGGCTATAAGGGTCAAATCGAAGGTAGAGGCATTCTTAAATGCGATACCGATATAATCATTGGGCATCCTAAAGAATTCTTGGGCATCATTTCTGGTATCGACCATGGTATTTCTATTTATGACGAATTTATGAAAGATGAGGTTCACAAAAACGTAGGTATTCGTTATTTCGTGTATCCGATGTTTAAAAGCGTAATTACAAACTTTCATATGGAAATAGATCAAAAGCTTACGAGTGGAGGCAATATTCTTTTAGGCTACAAGAAGAACATTGTGGTTGTAGATCCTAATACGATTAAGCAAGGCGTTAAAGTAAGTTTAGATTTAGCAAATAAACTAGAAACGTTATAAATAAAAAGAGGCGAGTTTATCTTAAACCCACCTCTTTCTTTTTTTTATTAATTACTTCTTACGGAGATATTTCACACAGTCAAGCGCAACTGCGACTAAGATAATTACACCTTTAATAAGTAATTGTAAGTTCGAGTTAACACCTATATAGGCGAAAGCGTAGGTTAAGAAACCTAAGATAATTGCACCAATAACCGCACCGCCAACTTTACCAACACCACCACTGAAGGAAATTCCGCCAATAACGCAGGCTGCAATCGCATCGGTTTCGGTACCATAACCTGAGTTAAAGTTACCTGTACCAGTTTGAATTGCTTGGACGAAACCACCGATACCATAAAGAATACCAGCCATTACGAAGGCAAGCATTGTAATCTTAAATGGCGAAATACCAGAAACCGTTGCGGCTTCTTGATTGCCACCAACCGCGTACATATGTTTACCAAACTTTGTTTTGTTCCAAATAAACCAAACTATCAATATGGCAATCGCAGCATACACAATTAGCAAGAAGCTAGAAGTACCCCCTCTTAAAATTTCCAAAATACCAGAATCAGGAGTAAAGCTACTAGTGGCGCTCCAGAAGATTTGGAAGAAACCATATGAGATGAGTTGAACTGCTAAGGTTGAAATGAATGGGTGCATCTTAAATTTCGCAGTAAAGAAACCAGC
>JAKSUY010000018.1 GCA_024408495.1 Bacilli bacterium | reverse complement strand
TGGAGATTATATTATTCGTTTTTATGCTGATTCAGTAGCGCAATTTGATGTCGCTAGTGGACGAGCGGGTGTAACTAGTCTATATTTTGCGGACATGGTTAATAAAATAAGTGAAAATGGGTTCAAAGACTTAGAAAACTTAAAAAGTGTACGTTTACCTAGTGGTCTCACTAATTTAAAAGCCTACACCTTTTCTAATGATGTAACGGTTAGTTTTTATAAAGAAATTAATCATGTTTATTATTTAGGCAATGAAAGTAATGACCATCTATATTGTTTTGGTACTACTAACGAAGAAGAAATAAACATAGCCGAAGGATGCGAAGTACTCACTAATAGCTCCTTTGCGCGCTCTGATATGACTATATCCTTAACATTACCCAGTAGTCTTAAAATTATTGGCGATGATGCTTTAAAGAATTGCGAATCGATCAAAAACATTGTCATCCCAGAGAATGTTACTAATATTGGTAATTACGCTTTTCAGAATTGTTACGAATTAGCGAGTATTAATATCCCTAACAAAATAGAAGTCATTAATGAAAGCGTATTTGAGAAATGTCGTGCTCTAGAAACTATAGTGATCCCTAATAGCGTTAAGGAAATTAAAGACGCTGCTTTCTATGAGTGCACTAATCTAACATTAGTAGATATGTCAAACGTTGATCACTTCATCACAGGTGGAGTAGATATGTTTACTGGATGCTCTAATCTAACAATTAAAGTTAAGAATAATGATTTATTAAAGCAATATAAGAATGATCCTAATTGGAAAAATTATAATTTTGTTACTAATCATTAAATAAATTGTTATCTAATGTGTTATAAATCATCTTTGCCACTTACTTTATAAGTTAATAAACGTATACAAATCTCCGAAAAAGTGAGAAAAATATCTAAAAACATATCTGAAAAGGTGTATTTTATTATCTAATACAGTGTAAAAATATTACCTTATTCTAAAAAAACGGGAGTTGAACTCCTAAAATTTAATGACAATATTAGCTTCCTTGACTGATCAGGAGTTAATTTATGACAATTTCGCTAAAAAATAAAAACAATCGAATCATGGGTCAGCGTGTTACAAGCTGGTAATATTATTCATCTATTAAATCCTTATCACGAGCATAGTATTACTAAGTCAGTTATTAAAAAGAATAAAATATACTTTTCTGATACCGGATTAGCCTGTTACCTAGCAAGAGTCAATTCAAAAGATACATTAATCAATTCCTATCTAAAAGGACCTATGGTTGAAACATTTATAATTAATGAAATAATTAAAAGTTATAAAAATAATAACGATAAATCCGCATCATTTTATTTTTATCGTACATACGACAAAAAAGAAGTAGATTTTATTATTTTAAAGAACGGGGAAATAACTCTATTAGAGTGCAAAAGTGGCACACGCTTTAATAAAGGTGACATATCAGCATTTAGTTTTATAAAAGAAAGCAAATACAAAAATAAATGTAACGCAGTTATTTGCACGACCGACAAAATATATACGATAGATAAAAATTGTTATGTTATACCAATAGCATCAATTTGAAATAAATCTATATAAAAAGGACTAGAATTTGGTTTCTAGTCCCTTGTTTTTAGATTCCCTAATTTAGTTTACAGATTTTGGGTGTTTAATAATTATTCCCTAAAATTCCCTAAACTTGTTTACAGAACCGTTATTATGGCGCCCTAAATAGTTTACTGAACCTTACTTATTACCAAGCATCGGTAATTGTAAATGTTGAGGTTGCAGGAACTGGAGGATCCCCAAACTCGGCAGGCATATAGAAATATAATTTACTTCTTTCTTTATTTCCGATTGTATACCCCGGGTCTTCATTAAATTTAAAATCCTTAGAAGAAGCAAATGTTGTAAAATCAGCTAAGTTAGTTACATCAAAACCAAATCTAAATGGAGTATCTTGATTATTGGTATTTTCGATATAACAATGGAATAAATAATTAACTCCGCTTGACCATGTCAAACCATTTGGCAAAAACGATGTACCTGTAGCTCCAGCTCCACCAATAGAGGTACTTTGAGAATGCCAATACCAGTTATTATGAGCTAAAGAAACACGAACAGAAACACGAGTCTTTGCATCCGTAGAATCAAAAGGAATACCAAAATAGAAAAATTCGTCAGCAGTGACAAGACTTGGTTTAATGATGAAATAAGCATCTATTCTATCAGCGCCTTCTGGCAAATTATTATTTGGTTGATAATATTCAGTACCAAATGTAGGAGTAAATGTAGTTCCTTCTGTTGTATAACCAAAATCAGATGGCACATACATATTTGCCTCATCTTCTACAAATAAAGGCTTTACGATTGTTTTCTTTGTGATAGAAGAAATGGTACTAGCTACTTTATTGCTTTCATTATCAAACCAGCCTAAAAATTTATAACCCTCTTTAACCAGATTAGGCATAGTTATAGGAGAAGTAAAGTCAGTCTTTTTTCCATAGATTGTATTTCCGCTCATAAGAATTAATTCAACAGGATTCTCTACCGTAGATTCCTTAATTTTTGCTTTTGTTGTTTGCGAGAAACGAATGGTATTACGCGCATCAGTGCCATTAAACGTTACGGAATCTAATAAGGAAGGTCTGCCATCTGGCTCTTTTGCTTTATGACCATTAACGTATAAGGCAAACGCAAATTTATAAGGATTTGAAGTATCCTGAGTCAAAGTAATTCTAGCGGTAATCGTCTTTTCAGTTGTAGTAAAATCAGGAATCGTATATTTTGTACCGTTTTGTTCGCCCGCACCCGGTAAATCGTTATCGGAACTACCATAAATATATCCGCCATATGCTTGATTTTCTGAGTTATAATCGAATCTAAATTTCATTCCGGTTTCATCATGTCCTTTAGAACCAACATAAACAACTAAAGATTCAGAAGTCGCTGCACTGTCAAGTTGAACATCAAATGTTAAATCAATTCCTCCGTCAGCTACTAAATCATAAGAACCCCAAGTATGATCATCACTTAAAGAAGTCCAATCAGGAGCGTTAATACCAATTCCAGATAAAGAGATTTTAGTCATAAGATCGCTACGAGAAGCATCTTCAAGACTTAAATAATTTTTGATGGTCTCAGTGCATCCAGTTCTAGTACAATTACCATCTTCGCCAAAAGCGTGACCTAAAGCTTCAATCTTACCGTCACCAGTTTTCCAAACTTCGTATTCAGCTTGAGTACCTTCAGTACCGATTATTTTTTTAGCTTCACTATCTTCAAAATATTTACCGCATGCTTTACATTTATAGCAATCTTTATACCCAGCTGCAGTACAAGTTGCAGATAGACCAGAAACCGGTTCTAACTCATGAGCAGGTGCTAAATAGCCAGCACCACCTTCCGCTTTCCATGCATCAATGTCTTCGATAACAGTTTCGCCGTTTTTATCTTCATAATATTCTCTTGTGTATCCACAGAAATAATATTCTTTATAACCTGCATTATCACAAGTAGGCTTAAGTCCAGGTTGTTTAGCGATTTCTATATCTTCTTTAGCAACAGGGATATATTCATCATTATCGTAATCATACCAATAGACTCCACTTTCTAAGTCTTCATAGTGATCAACTGTTGCAGGATCAGTAGCAGTAGCAGTTGAGCCAGCAACTTCATGGATAACGTACACATTATTAATAACTAATTCACCATCAAAATGGTAAATGTTAATTTCGAATGCTGTAATACCATCTTCTAGGTTATTATCTTCGTGATAAGAGAATGTATGCCATGCGCAATCCTTATTTAATTTACCATTCGTGTGTGGCACAAAACTTGATTCACCACCAACTTTTGTTGAAATATAGTTATGACCAAGCATATCGTATTTGCGGTCATTACAATTATCTAAATAGCGATAATCAAATTCGAATGCGACTATATCGTCAGTTGCTTCTGATAAGCCAAGTGTTATCGTAGTATAATCACCTTGCTTATTGTTACTAACATATAAACCAGTAGTCACATCGCCTTCTAATGAAACAAATTTCTTTGTTGCTGTGTTAGGCGCGACTACGGCTGTTTGAAGAACATACTCAACATCTTCTTCTTGTGCCTCAGTTGTTTCTTCTAAGATCGTTTTCTTTTTTAAGATGATATCCGCATCACTGATTTCAGTTGTACCAGTAGAATCAGAGAATTTCTTATTACAATCTGGGCAATAATAATATTTAATATTACCTTCTTTATAATAAGTAGGATCTTTAGCATCAATGGACACTAAAGCATGCTCATGTGGCTTCTCTTCTGGTCCGATGTTTGGTCCAGAATTACAACCTACTAATAGACCTGTGGACATTAATAATGCCACAAGACCTACATTAATTTTAGAGTTTTTCATAACAATAATTTCCTCCTTAATTATTACCAAGCGTTCTTCATGGTTAACACCGCATCCGCTCTACTTCTAATTACTGAGAAGTAATTGCGATATGGGTTACTGAAACTGAAGTCATCTGAATTAATGAATGTGATACCAGGGAAAGTCTTATCCCAGTAAATATTTCTTCCTAAATCTGTGATTTCAAAAGTGAAATCTAAGCCAGCGCCATAAATGGATGCTTCGTATTTCAAAGTAATTAGATATGAGGCACCTTCGGTCATTGTGAAATCCCTTTCCTCGAAACATGTTCCTTCAGTGCCGTGTTCACCAAGTGAAGTAGCAGGACCGCCCACATAACCTTTTAGAGATGAGGCACCACTATTCGCATTAATGCTAAAGATGAATCTAGTTTGATTGTCTTTATAATCATATGGTAAACCAAATTGGAAAAAGTCATCAACGACTTTACCACCACGCGCTTTAGCGAATTCAAATTGCGCAACAAATGAAATTGAAACAGAAGTGGTCTTACCACCAACCGGGATTCTTCTAAATCCTTCTTCAAAACCACCCGCTATTTCATTATTAGTAGTAGATTCTTCTAATCCTGGTGCTAATAATCCTAAATCACTTAAAGTGACTGCCTTATCAGTAAGAGGATTTTCAACATCATAGATAAAGCGAGGATAGACAACCGTTCTTGTATTGACATCGGTTGAAGAAGTGAATTGTGCACCTTTGGTATCATAATAGCCCACAAACTTACGTCCTTCGCTACTTAAATCAGGTAAATTGACTGTATTAGTGTTAGTATCGCTAAATAGTTTTGAACCAATACAATCACCATATTCATCCATTAAGATAAAGCGAGGTGGAAATACTGTATTTTTGATATAAGCTTTATTTCCGCTATTGGAATCTTCATAAGATAAGCGAACTTTATCATGTGCATCATCGTCAAAATAACCTTTTGGGTATCCAACATATAAATCATTAATTGGAGTTGGAACTTCTGCCTCTTTATGGAATTGAATACCATCAACGAAAACAGAAACCTTATACATATCGTGTCCGGCAACTACAGGGGTATCAACTGGTTCTAATTTAATTTCGAGTGTACGTTCTGCACTAGATGTTTCTCCCTTAACCCAAAATATAGAGTCGTTGTCTGTAGCATTATAAAACGGTTCACCATCACTTTTTACAAGTTCGCCCTTTGTAGAATAGAAAAAACCTCTTACATATTTATCATCGCGGTCAAGCATAAATTTAATTATGAGCCCGAATTCGTCAACCTTGTTTCCGATATAGATAGAATGGTATGAATTATCTGCTTTCGTAAATTTGAAATTATAAGTTAAATCGATACCCTTAGATGCATCATAAGTTCCAAAAATGTGTCCAGCCGATTGGTCAGGGACTTCAATATAGTCAGGAGCGCTAACACCGATATCTTCTAATGTAATTTGGGTATCACCTGAAGGATCATAATCCTCTAAGCTAGCGGCTTCACGTATTTTAGCTTCATAGTCTTCTTGGTCAGTATCAATAACTAATTTAGGTGTAACATCAAAGGTCTCTTCCGTACCTGCACGACCGCACACACAAGACTTATAGTATGTATTGGGTTGATCATCGACAGCATATTCTTCTTTTACAACTTCTTGGTCAAATACACAATCTTCTTCATCTTCAATATGGTTACAACCTTCACGAGCGCATTTATGATAATGCTTATCCTCGGTTTCTGATTGTGTCCATTCTTGATCCATTACATGACCTTTAGTACTAGTATGAAGATCATCCGCTAAAATTTTACCGGCTTCGTCTTCATAATCTAAATTACAAGTTGCGCAATGATAATGAGCAATCACGCCTTCTTGATCACAAGTAGCGAATTGTTCAGGTACATAAGTCATCGTATGTCCTAAAGCAGGAATAATTAAATCTTCTAGCTGAACCTGTTTTTTATCTACATCGAGATAAATCGTTTCTTTATCGCCATCAGGCTGAGATTCATAGTGGGCTAACATACCACCACGAGTACAAGTAGCAGGTACTTCTTCTATAAGTTTATAGAACTTTCTCCCAGAACCTGCACAACTTGCTAAAGTTGCTAATGTCATACTTAAAATGACAAAAGAAAAAGATTTACTAAATTTCATAATGATCTCCTTTTAATAATTGTATACATAATTATGTAAGCGTTTACATTATAGCATAAAAACTAACTATTTTTTAGTTTTTTTCTTGGCTTTAGGTTTTATTGCTTTTGCCTTAGCCTTTTTAGTTGGTTTTGCTTTGACTTTATTAACGGATTTTACTTCAGGTGTAGCCGCTACTTCGTAAATACGTTTTTCGGTTTTAGCATCAAAGAAATATAGCTTATCTTGGTTAAGTTTCATCATAACCGTATCGCCTTCTTTGATATTGTTAATAGCATCAACTTTCATTGAAATCTTATCTTGACCAATGGTGGTATAGATAATGATTTCATTACCAAGAAGTTCACTAACATCGCAATGGGTTTTTAATGAATTAGTTAATCTCTTATTAGTAGCATCATTCTCAGTAAACATATCTTCTGGTCTAACGCCTAAGATAATTTCTTTACCTTCATATGGCTTTAAAGTGGCGCTTTGTACTTTATTTAATTTAATAGCAATCGATGGATCGCCTTTAAACACTACTGTGTCTTTCTTGACTGTGCAGTGAATAAAGTTCATAGCTGGTGAACCAATAAAGCCTGCAACGAAGACGTTACTAGGATTATTGTATAAATCATCTGGCGTACCAATTTGTTGGACATAACCAGCCTTCATACATACAACCCGATCCGCCATCGTCATTGCTTCGGTTTGGTCATGGGTAACATAAATAGTCGTCGCGCCAACACGTTCATGGATTTTAGTAATCTCGCTTCTCATCGCTACTCTAAGTTTCGCATCTAAGTTAGATAATGGTTCATCCATTAAGAAGACTTTCGGATTACGAACAATCGCTCTACCTAAAGCCACACGCTGTCTTTGACCGCCGGATAAGGCAGCTGGTTTACGATATAAATAACGAGTTAAGTCTAGAACATCCGCAACGCGGTTAACCATTAATTCAATTTCGCGTTTATTATCTTTTCTAATCTTAAATAAAGGAACTTCATTTTGATTAAGATGAGCAATCTTATCTTCGCATTTCTTAATTTCGGCTTCTTTCTTACTTACGGCTGTTTTATAAACTTCAATATAAGATGGACCTGATGTTAACGATTGCCTTAATTGACTAGCGCGGTCATTAGCATCTTTAATCTTATCTTCTTGTTCACGAATTGATTTCTTAATCTTCGCAACGTTAGTCGGATCAGCGCCTTCAAGTGATTTCTTTAAATCGTCTAAAGCTTTAGTCGAATCTTTAATTTCTTGCTCAATTGCAGTTAAAACGGATGGATCCGCAATTAATTTTAATTCCGCTTCTAATTTAGTAATCTTCTTATTTAGACCGCTTATATCATTCTTTAAGCGTGCAATATTCTTCTTTTCTAATTTAATGCCTAAAGCATAATGACCGACTTTTTGTTTAACTAATTTTTCTCTTTGGTCACATAAAAGATAGAATTGTGAATACAAATCACTTCTTTCTAATAATTTTTCATCATCGTTTTGGTGCTTTTTAAAGAATTTATTCACCCGCTTCATGTCTTTCCAAAGTAACGCTATTTTATCATCAAGCGCTTGAAGTTCAGGTGTTTGTTCAATAATTGGATGAAGTTGCTTATGGATTTTTAAACCAAAGGCGATGTTTTCATAAACCGTTAGATGTGGGAAAAGCGCATAGTTTTGGAACACCATCGCGACATCTCTATCTTTCGGTAATACTTCGTTTACTAATTCACCATTGATGTATAAATCACCAAAAGTAATATCTTCTAGACCCGCAACCATTCTAAGAGTAGTGGACTTACCACAACCAGAAGGACCGACAAAGACAATGAACTCTTTGTCTTTAATTTCAAGATTAAAGTCAAATACCGCTTGCACGTTATTTGGATAAATCTTGTTAATGTTTTTTAATAATAAATTTGCCATAACTAATCATCCTTTTATTTTTTTGGCCAGCCGTTCTCGTCAAGAAGAGCATCATTAGTGATAATTCCTTCATCACGAATGGTTTGGAAGGTATCACGCATATCCTCTACGTCTCCGACATATAAGGCATAGTCATATTTTAATGGAACAAAGTCAATCATCTTACGAATCACTTGTGGATTGACATAATCGTAGTTAGATGCCATAAAGCTTGGTACGGTATCGCTCTTATTAAATTCCGGGAACATCGTAGCGCTATAAGAGCAATTTTGTGGATCACCACGATAGTTATTACTATGCGCACCACGGCTAGCGATAAAGTTATCGCAATTTGGCATAAAAATACCAACACCAAACTTATTCTCGTTAGTGTAGGCTACCCAAGAATTCTTAATTGAAGATCCTTTAAGCGCGTAATAATAATCACCGCTTACAGAAGCGTTCTTACTCATCTTAGCTTCGTTGCCTGGAACTTCGGATACTTTACTATCAAAAATTACTCCTTGTTTAGTTTCAGCATAGAAGTAATTAAGTGGATAAGTGAAATAAGTCGCAGGACATTCTTGACCGCTTACTGGAACATCTTCAAGATTATAGTATTGAGAGAAATTCGTGAAACTATTTCTAACAATTAACACTCCGTCATCCCCAAAAGAATAATCGGAAACAATATAACCATCACATTGATCGTTTTCGTAGAACCAGTCTTGCGCTAAACATTTGATGTAGATGTGATCAGGTTTATAAATGTATTCAACGATTTGAGGTGATTTATAACCCGCACTACCACATTGAATTGGGTTATATCTTTCCGATGCACCAATCGCTGATTTACCATAAATGTTTTCGGTCTTAGGACAATGTCCGTTATCTTGATCAACTTCAAGATAGTAAGAAGGTTGAATTTCTCGACCTAAGTCAAAGATATTAACTAAGTTAACATTCTCGCTTACTAAAGTTCTAATATCCGTGCTTTCTGGGTCAACATCCTTATCAATAACCATATCACCACCACGGTTGATATATTCTCTAATTTCCATATCCGTTCTTTCTAAGTGCTTAATACAACCACCATGGACAAAGGAAGTACCAAAGCGAATCGTGTCATTATTAATGAATAATTCCGCTTTGCCATCCATACTACGATCCGAGAAGCCTAAACTCTTAAGACAAACAGAACCAACTTCAGTATCAGAAACGTTTTGTAATGTAACCTTTTCAATGAATTTAGGATAAGTAGCGAAGGCACCAACGCGATAAGCATCTAAAAACATCGTAAATTCGGTGTCTTCTTTTTCAATATAAAATTTCTCGCTATCTTTTGTTTCTGGATTAGTGGAATCGTGATAATAGATATATCCCACTAAATTAACATTAGTGGTTAATGAGATACGGAAGTAATTTTTATTTCCAACATCTTTATTAACAATATATTCGTGACATCCATTTGCTTGTGGGATAAGCGGATTATATTTGTCAAGCGTAACAATATCTCCCGAAGAATAAATAGTATTAAAAGTATATTCATCAAGAGTGTAATCTGGATTGCCTTCTTCTTTTTTATTTCCACCACATGAAGCGATAGGTAGAAGGAACATTGGAAGTAGTAATGCTAATATTTTCTTCATAACTTTTCTCCTTTACATAATCGTGATTGAACGGATATTAATGGAAGAGCCATAGAACTTGCAATAAATCTTCGCGATATATAACCCTAACCATTCAACTATTTTTACATCATCAGCGATGTTAATAGTTAAAGTCGCCCATTCGTAGTCTTGCATATTCGTTTTAATGGTGTTTGAGTATTCTTGATAAGGAGATCCTCTACCATCGTGCTCACCAGTGGTGGTTTTATCTAATCCGATTCCTAAATCAAGCTTATCACTATCAGTCTTGTTTTGATACACTACTTTGATTGCTTTCTTACCATCGACAGGGATATTTAAACAAGTATGAGGTGGATTCTTACCATGCGCAACTGAATAGCCAATATACATTCTAAATCCACCATAGGTGCCTTGAGTCTTTACAAAAGTCGAACATGCATTAACAAAGTCATACCGATATTGAGTTGTTTGTTGATCAATCCAATCTTTATCGTTTGAATAAATGCTTTCATAACTCTTAGAGTATGGCAAAGTATTTTCCCCAGATTTAAAGGCAATCTCTTTAATTAAGAAACGACCAGTACCCGTGAAAGAGAGTTTTACTTTAGTAACAGTACCAGTTACATAATTAAGCGGGAACAATGCAGTCATAGTTTTAGGAGCCCAGCTCTTTTCACTTGTATTAATATTGAAAACAAGCGGTGTAGTCCAATTACTACCAATATAGAACGAGACTTTAAGTGTATTTACTAAATCATCAGCGCCTGGTGGTAAGATGTAGGTTAAATCTAATCCTACAAATCCATCAGTAGTAATATTGAATGCATTATTGCTAACGATTTCTGTATCTGTTTGTTCACCTTTCATTGTAAATGTCGTTGCACTACTAGATTTATCAAATGCTACATCTATTTTTGTATCTGGCGCAAAGCCTAAACAATATTTATCATAGAAATTTAAGCCAACTACATCATAACGTTTAAATTCACCAAAAGTGATATCTTCAATGCAAAGGAGGTTATCAACTCCAATCGCATTATAAGTTAAGGTAATTAATTTCAATTTAGATTTAATACCACTTAAACCATATAGGTTAGTGGTATAAGTCATAAAGCCCGGTGAACGAGAAGACATGCTTATATCAAATGTATAAGCACCGCCTAAATCATTCTCAACATATACGTTTAATTTTTGGGCATAACCGTAATTCTTAATCTTAATGTTAAAAGTAGAATATGTATTAAGATCTACTTCGTTATCGCCATCGCAAGTCATAGTGATAACCGAATTAGTGGAATATAAGGTTTCACCTGCTTCTTTGTTTAACCTATCTACTCTTTCTTTAATCGCAATTGAATTATCGGTGTGAATTAATAATCCATTAATGCTATTTTTAATTTCAGCATTATCGTGCTCGCCAGGAGTAGTTACTTTGAGGAAGTTCTTCGGGAAAATAAAACCATTATTTTGGGTTTGGGTTTCACTCTTTTCTTGAAGTTCCTGATCTGTATATGTTTTCTCCCATTCTTCAGTAATGCTTTCGGAATCTTTAATTTCGATGTCTTTAGAAACACCTTCAATTGATTTAAAGAGCATGACGTTACTTAAATCATCCGGGCTAGTGTTCTTATAGGTTGCTTGGATACGGATTTTACCTAAATATTTAGCAGTACCCCAAATTGAATAACCATATTTCATTTTACTTGATAAATCAAAAGCAACAGTTTCCCATGGGTCGTCCTCTTTCATTTGAGTTTTAATATCATCTGCAGGAACCGAGAAATCTTCATGGTAATTTTGACCCGTTTCACTATAAATCGAATTCTCTAAATCGTTAATGGCTGTGAAATAAACGACTATTCTACTAGCCTTACCAAGATTTTTGAATGTTATTTTTAATTCTTGAGATTTAGTAATATCTAAATTAAGGATTAATTCTACAAAAGGATCTCCATATTTCGGTGCATAGCCAAAATTAACTTTTGTGCACACTTCTCCACTAGAGGTTGTATAAGTATCAACATCCCCTAATACTGCATTATCATCTGGTGAGCCTAGAGCTGGTTCAAGGTTCTCGTATAAATAACCAGTGCCATTGGATAAGCTTTGGTCATCACTTAGATAAATAGTTGGACTACGCTTAATGTATAATTCAAGATTAGATGTTACGGGTTTAGAATAATCAAATGGTTGAGTAAACTCTTCATCGGTAAACGTACCTAAATATTGATAACCTTGCGCAACAGTTTTATCTTCGGTTAAGGTAAAACCATCAAACACTTTGGCTGAATTAATATTCTTTTGAATATTTCCTTCATATCCCATGTTATAAGTAACTTTAAATTCTTTTGACCATTTCGCGTATAAGGTCATGTTCTTAGTCACTAAATCCGTTTTAAAGTTCCATTCATTCGTTAAATCTTTTTCTTTAAACCAACCAGAGACTTGATAATTATCTGGATTATCTTGTCTAACAAATATCGTTGGTTTCCGGCATCTTTTATTAGCCGCAATCGATTGATCTTTAGGAATGGAAACGCTCATTGTAGTATTCGTGTCAAAGTGAACGGTGTATTTACCATCACCTGAACCGCTACTACAACTAATAAGTGCAAAGAGTGAGATTGCACCAATCAATAATTTCTTAAATGTTTTCATTGTTTACTCCTTATAATTTAAGTCCTGAAGCGAACTCTCCACCTCTAAAGTAGCGGAGTGAGATAAAGGTTGTAACCACAAGTGGTAATGAAGCAATGATATACATTGCATACATATTGGAATAACCAATTTCACCACTATTAACTAAAGCGTACATCTTGTTAACAATAGTCATATTGCTATCAAGAATTAAGCTAGCCCATAAGAATTCGTTATAGACACCAGAGAACACACCAACCGCGTAATATAAAATGATTGGTAAAGCTAAAGGAATAGTAACTTTAAAGAAGATGTGGAAATCGTTAGCGCCTTCCATTCTCGCTGATTCATAAATAGATTTAGGCTGTTGCGAGAAGAAAGTACGCATTAAGAACATACCGCCAACTTGGTTACCACCAATAATCGGAATAAGTAATCCAGCTAGATTATCATTTAGCTTAAATGTGTTACGTACTAAAGGAGTCAATATTGGATAACCAATAATTGAAGGCACCAATAATACGGTAATAAATAGCATAAAGACAAAATTCTTGAAATAGAATTCTTTAAAGCAAATGATATAGGCTAGAACTGCACTTAATGCGGTAGTAAAGAACGAGCCAATAATTGCGGCTAAGATGGTTCTACCAAAAGAATCTTTAACTGCGTACCATGCTGCTGAATAGTTTTCACTAACCGCTTGTACAAATGTATCAGCGGTTGGGAATCCGAAAGCAGAAGCTTGAACAGAAGTATAAGTACGTAGAGAGTTAATAATCGTAATCGCAAGCGGAAGTAATGAGAATAAAGTACAGAAGGTAACAAAGATAATAATTAAAGTTTGAATCCAAGCTCTTTCGTGAGAGCGAACTAATGGTTTATTCTTTCTTAAACCAATTAATTCGGGACTTAAAGCATAACGTGTTTTCATATTATAGCGAATCCCCCAAATTATTTTTCTTTTGCGACTTAAAGTTCGCAAACACCGCTCCAAAGAGGAACAAGAATATTAATACAGCATAAGCACCTGCTAAGCCATAATCACCAGTAAGTTTCATCGCGGTGTACATATTTTGAGCTGGGGTAATAGTACCCGCGCTACCTAAGATGTACGTTCGTCCATAGTTCTGCACCGATGAAATAATTGTCATAATTAAGATATATTTAATTTGTGGAGATATTAAAGGAATATCAATCTTTACAAAACGTTTAAGAACCGGCAATCCTTCTAGATCACATGCTTCATAATATTCGCGTGGGACGTTCATTAATCCACCATAGAAGATAAGATAACTACCCACAAACGGGAATCCCATTAAAATCAACCACCAACGAGAAGTGTTAACATTGGTTAAGAATCCGATGGAATCGGTATTACCTGTTACCATTCGATAAATCGAATTTAAAATACCATCGTCGCCATAAATGCCCGTTCTCCATAAAAGCATAGTGGCAATACCTGGAACAATTCCAGGAATAAACATCAATGCTCGCATTAAACCAGAATATTTTTTATTCCTAATGATGGTTAGACAGAATGCGAAAATCAGAGGCGGGCCAAGGCAAATAATTAGATCGCTAATTAAGAAGAATATCATATTGCCAACCGATAACCAGAAATCATTCGCGCTAAAAATCGTAATAAAGTTAGCGAAATTATTAAATTGCCACGTTGGTCGAGAGATTGTATATGAGAAGAAGGACATTGATAGTGAACCAATGGCTTCGTAATAACAGAATAAGAATAATAATGCTACAAACGGAATTAACGCAATATAGGTGAAACGATGTTTAACTACATCGTTACGTGCAATGCGTAATTTGAAAGCAGAACGTTCATGCTTAGAACACACAAAGGCCACGATGGCAACAATTAAGCAAACGCCACATAAAACGCCAAAAATAATAAGCATAGTCTTAAAGATTGGCGCTTTTGAAGCGTAGACTGGATCAATATTATTAACTAGATAATAAGTAGAAGTTTCACCACCCCACATTGTGCGGCTATCCTTGCGAAGACAATGCACTTGCGCGTTAGTCTTATCGTGAGCAAATTGATTAATGTCATAGCCTAATTTAAACGAATAAGATACTTGTGGCTTTTCTAAATTTAAATCGATTAAAGAAACATCATCAGTAAATGAATAAATTAAGAACAATGAATTAGCATGACGGTTATATTTAATACATTGATACGTAGAAGAGAATTTAGTACCTCCAGAAAAATTAAGAGTGGGTATTTCTTCTTTAATATAAGTAAAACAACGTTTGTTATATTCTTCTCTTTGCGTTCTTTCATCAATCGCCGATGGAGTAATAGAATAAAATTTATTAGCCGAACTATCCGCTAAATAAAGAATTTTGTTCTTTCTTGAATAGGCCATACCTCCAACGGTAAGTTCTTGGCCTTTAGTAAGTTCTGAATAAGCATTGAGCGCATAGTATTGTTGTTTAACTTTAATTGGCGCTTTATCACCATAACTGAAATTTTCTACCCATTCTTCATTATCAGTCGCGAACTTAGTAGAGAATCCGTTTTTAGTTTTATTAAGAATAATGACTAAAGCATCATCAAAACTTTTTTGATAAATATCACTAGTGGGATCATCTTTATATTTTTCGTAATATTTATTAACATATAGTAATTCAAGTTTTGCATTAGTTAATCCTTCATATTCCTCTTCAGGAACACCGATTTCTTTTAATCTAGTGATTAAATATTCACCATATCCAGTTTCAATAGAATTGAAAATATCGATCTTCTTTCCATTAACGTCAATATCGTAGAATTGATCAGAGAAACGAATAATACGATTTTGATAAATAACATAAAAGATAGTCTCCCCACTATCTTTTGTAATCGCAAATAAATCATATAAAGCTTCAGTATCTCCTACTCGAGATAAATTACCATCTTCTGCTGAGAAAGCCCAAATTGGCTTATTTTTAAGTATTCCTTTAGTTAAATCGCTAACATCAAAGGTATAAAAGTTAAAGGTATCGCCGGTTGCAAATATGCTATAAAGGTTATCTCCTTCACAATATGTACCTCTAATCTTTTGAGCGGTATTAGAAATATAATAATCATCACATATCGTTAAATTGACCCCGTCATCAATAAACTTAAACATATTTCCGTTAGAATCGGTAAATACTAAATAATCGGTTTCTTTAGCATCAGTTAATACTTCGATTGCAAACTGTTTTAATGAATTATCTAATAATTTGCTCTCGCTACCATCTTTCTTAACTTTTTCTTCAATTATTTTATGAAAAGGGATAGTACTAATTAATTCATTATTAGAGGAATTATATCGAGCGATATAATTGTCACTATTAACAAAATAGGTTTCTCCATCTTTACCAGTCGTTATGGCAGTCAATGGTTCACCTGAATCTCCAACATTATATATAGAAGAGCTACGAGGATAAAGGCACGCCAACACAATTACTAAGATGGCGAAAACACCAGTTAGTATCGAGAAAACAAGACCAGTCTTTTTGGCTAATTTCTTTTCGCGTTCAGTAACTCGTAAATTTGATTTTGCAGTCAAATTCATAAATTATAGTTCGCGATATGGATTGGTCCAGACTTCATCCGGCCATTGCATTTCTTTAGCAGCCGCTTTTGCATCTTTCTTGCATGCTTGACCCCATGTAGCAACATGTTGATCAATCGTCACCTTTTTTCCAACTTGTCCTTCGGGCAAGAGTAATCCTCTCCAATTTCCTTCAATAATTTTATCTGTTTCAGTACGGCCGCCTAAATAACGGACGCCCCAAGAAATGAATGGATTAACGTCGATGTTACCATTAAATTTAACGCCTGCTGCTTTAGTTTTCTTAAAGAATTCGGTAAATTGAGATGGCGTATCAATAAAATCATCTTTAATAGTAGTAACCCCTTTAGGGAAAGCATTACCATCAGCCACCAATGCATCAAGATACACTAATTGGCCATAAGGAGACATAAAGAACTTAACAAAATCGACGTTCATTTGATTTTCTTCGGTTTTGTGTTTAATAACCGAAATAAATCCACCATTACCACCGATATCTCTAGTTATAGTTTTATCATTATTAACCATATCTTGTTCTTTCCACATACCATTTTCGTATTTTCCAGCAATCATTTGAGGATAATCAAAATAGCCTAATTTAAAATTATCATTTTCTTTCTTTTCATAACGAATGCCCATGCCTTCATAATCTAGTATTATTTGTGGAGCACCTTTATCAGATTGGGCTTCAAATTTATCACGAAGAGCGCTAAATTCAGTTGCAGTAGCATCTTTCATCAAGTGGCTATCCATTTTAGCTAAATTAGTGACAAAATCACGATATAAATCACCGTTAAAATCGGTACTAACGTCTTTAAAAGGCCACCGGTCAACAACCTCATTACTAGGAAACAAGAATTGAAGAACTTTTGGTTCAGCAATTGAGAAACCGCCCTTCGTTTCTGGGCTAGTGGCAGATGGATCATAATTTATCCAGCCAGTCTCTTCATCGATTCCTTTCATTATATATTTATATAAACCACGATAATAATAATCGCCATAAATACGAAGTAACCAAGTAAATTGGGTAGATTTAATCGAGTTAGTGGATAAAGTAATTCCTAACGGATTAGTGTATCCAGCATGTTCCATATATGTGCATAATGAAATCAAATCATCCCAAGTAATTGGATTTTCTCCTTTGCCATCCTTATTTTTATATCCTTGTTTGACCGCAGCATCTAGCGCTACTTTATTGACAAACCAGCAAGATTGCATATTTTCCGAGTTAAAAATATAAGCTTCATCACTTGTATCTGATTCATAATCCCTGTACGCTTCAGATTTAAGTGTGCTAATCCATGGATTAACTATTTTATCTTCAGAATCATATCCACAATAAGAATTATCATCATTAAGGTAAGCGCCTAAATCGATACAATTCTCTCTTGTGTGATTTAAACCGAGGTTTCCTTCTACTAAATCCCAAGTAGTATCGGGGTTTTGAAGTTCAGAAATTAAACGTTCTGAATATTGTGAACCTGATAAATCAGTATGGATCTCTACTTTGACTTTATTTGATTGTAAGCGCATGTATTCATCCGCAACCGCTTGCCAACCAACTTGCACTCTACCTTCAAAGTCCATATGGACATTAATCGTACCTTCAAATTGAGGAGTATGTGCCTTATCAGGAAAATATCCTTCTTTAATACGGTCACGATATTCTTCTTTAAAATCTTGAGCGATGGTGCCTTGTTGGCCTCCGCCTCCGCCAGGACCACAGCTTGTAAGACCCAAAGTCAAAATACCAACCGCTAAAGTTAATAGTGATTTCTTCATGATAGAATCCTCCTTAAGAAAATAATCTTAATTATTTTATCATGAATGTATCATTAATTAATACTAAAATTTCAAATTATTATTTTTATAGTAAGTATAAAAATTCATCAAATCCAAATTTGCCGCTTAATTTCTCATATCAATGTACAAAACAAGTTATATAATCAATCAGCTTCTATAAAAATAATCAACAAAATAAATCTGATATTTAAATTAAAGAAACATATAGCGTAATGTAGCAAAAAGAAAAAATCTAAATTTATATCTATTAATAAATATCTACTATGAAGTTATTTACAAAATCTGCTAATTTTAAAAGAATGAAAAAACATAAAGTGATTTTCGGAAAAAACATAAAGTGATTTTCGGAAAAAACATAAAGTAACACTTGATAATTATTATTGCTTAATCTAAAATAATATTACGAATGAATAAGAAAATTTATTTTAAAAGAATCGCCGATAAAATATTAGACTTGAAACTAAGGGCTTTTGGAGCAACAAATATTGTCGGTCCTAAATGCTGTGGTAAGACCGAAACCGCATTGCAAAAGTGTAAAAGCAAAATTTTTCTTCAAAAAGAATTAGAAAAAGATGATTTAATATATTCAATTAAAGTCAATCCTAATCTCATATTAAGCGGAGAGAAGCCTCGCTTAATTGATGAATGGCAAGATGCTCCTTTAATTTGGGATGCAATTAGATTTTATTGTGATGAGAACGAAGGAAAAGGTCATTTTATTTTGACTGGTTCGACATCAAAAAATGTTGAAGTTAAACATACAGGAACTGGTAGAATCTCTGAATTAAAAATGTATCCAATGAGCCTTTATGAATCGAAAGAATCGAACGGGAAGGTTTCGCTAATAGAATTGTTTGATAAAAAAGAAAAATTAGAAAACGGATGTATCTCCGATCTTACGATAGAAAATCTCATATTTGCAGCATGCCGAGGTGGGTGGCCAGAAAGCTTATTATTTAATGATTCTTCTGCTCAATTAGCCATAGCCAAAGATTACTTTAATCAAATTTATAAAAAGGATTTATTTTCAATAGATAAAGTAAAAAGAAATCCACAAATAATGAAGGCTTTATTGAAAAGTTATGCAAGAAACATTTCCACATTGAGTAAAACTACTACTTTATTAAGCGACATCCAGGCGACAAACAATATAAGCATTGTAACCTTAGATGATTATATTTCAGTTCTTGAAAAATTATACGTTATTGAAGATTTATATGGGTGGTGCCCAGACATAAGATCAAAAGCATCGATGAGAAGTGGAAGAAAAAGAGAATTTGTTGATCCTTCAATTGCAGTCGCGGCTTTAGGTGGATCACCTGAAATATATAAGACTGATTTAAAGACCTTCGGCTTTATATTCGAGACATTATGCATACGCGATCTAAGAATCTATTCACAAAGTCATGATGGAGAAATTTCTTATTATCATGACAAAACCGGCCTTGAGGCTGATTGCGTTCTCCACTTAGATGATGGTAGATATGCTTTGATAGAATTTAAACTCGGGTCGTTCGAAATTGAGGAAGGCGCTAAACATCTTTTAAAATTAGAAAATCTTATAAAAGAAAGGAACAACGATAAAAAGAAAACTCCTCTACGTCTTCCGGATTTAAAAATAATTATGACTGCAACAAAATATGGCTATTGTCGAGATGATGGGATATATGTAATTCCTATCGGTTGCCTAAAAGATTAATCAAAATTCAAACTCGGCTCCATCATAGGAGACATCAAATCCATACTTGCTAACTTTTTCTTTTATATCATCATGTAAAATGTGCCAACCATTATGGGAAAAATGATTAAGAATGACCTTTGTATTAGTGTCAGCCGCTCCAATTTGTTTTAATTTTTCAATCGTTTCAATATTCGCATCTAAATTCATATGGTGAATCGGCTCGACTTCATTACTATCTCCATTATTACAATCAATAGAAACTAAATTAAAATAATGCTTGTTATTCTTTAAATAAACAAAGACTTCTTCTTTTAATAAACCGCTATCATGGCAGAATAAGAATTCTTTCTTACCATCACTAATTATATATATATAAGGATGATTAGTGGCGTGTGATGCACATAAAGGCGTTACTAAGTATTTACCAATAGAAACGGTCTTATAAGGAACGATTTCAACATAACGTAGACCTTGATTATTAGGATGATTAACGTATTTTTCTAAATCACTCTTTAAATCAATACTCCCATAAATAGTAAAAGGAAGTCCTGCTTTAGGATGAGAATAACCTCTTAAGAAATATTCAAAATCAGGTGAATAGAAATGGTCTTCGTGAACGTGAGTGATTAAAAGATGATGAATTTTTGACAAATCAACATGATGAAGCGTGAAATGATAAAAAGAATCCGGTGGATAATCAATTAAAAGATCATCATTAACCAGTAATTGGCAACGTGAACGAATGTTCTTCCCACCGGTTAACCGCGCTTTCTGGCATACTTCACATTCACAAAAGAGCGCAGGAATACCTTCAGCGGCTGATGTTCCTAAATATTTAATCTTCATAAATTGACAATTTTCTTCTTTAATCGACTTTCTTCCGCAGCATACACTAATAAATGACCATTAATTGAATCATCGATTGAAGTAATTGAAATTGAAGAACGATCTTTATTTAAATATCTAACTAAATCGTGCATAATCATGAAATCACCACCGCTATGTCCACCATATTGAACTTTATTCACGATATTCTTAGAAACATCGATTTCTTTATTCTTAATGATGAAACCGCGTTCATATTTTCTTAAAATAATTTTGTTTTCTTCGATTTTACCTTCAATTTCACCTTTAGAACCCACAATATGAATATAGCGATCCGCTTTAGTTGTACCACCAATCATCGCAAAATTAACAATTGAACCGTTTTTAAATTCAATAATTACATTTTGACGGTCAACAATATCTCCTCCAGTGTCATAAGCGCATAAACCAAAATTACTCTTCTTTAAATATTCATATTTTTCTTTTTTAGTTATTTGATCATATGGTTTATTAAATGAATCTAACACTAAGAAAGGCATTGTATCGCGTTCATAATATAAAGATAAAGCCGAATAAATACATTTCTTCTCATGTGGACAGTTATAACAAAATTTAGTAGCGCCTTTAGGCTTATTAGAAGGCACAAATAAATTACGCGAACCAAATGAAGACACTCTAGTAGGCGTAGTTTTATTATTAAGCCAAGCAACTAAATCAAGGTCGTGACAACACTTCGCTAGAAGCATCCCGCTTCCACATTCTTTAGTTTTAGCCCATTTACCACGGTCATAGCTTGTTAAATAATGAGGAATGCAAACGTGTTCGTTCATTTCCATAGAAACGATATTACCAATTTCATCATTATTAATTAAACGCTTAATAGCGGTATAAAAAGGAGTGTAACGAAGAACGTGGCACACAAAAACTTGGCATTTATTCTTCTTTGCTAAATCGCGAATCTTTAATAAATCGTTCTTATTATTAACAATCGGCTTTTCGATAAGCATATTAAATTTAGCTTTAAGAATATCCATCGCTACTTTAAAGTGAAGTTGATCCATAGTGGCGTTAACAACAATATCCACCTTCGTCTTAGATTTAAGGAATTCATTCCAATTAGTGAATAATTGCTTATCGGTTAGATGGTATCTTGCTTTCGCGTTCGCTAATTTAGTTTTATTAGGATCAATAATCGCAGAAATAATAACTTCATCTTTTGCAAGTAAAGAATAATCAGCATATACTTGCCCACGATTTCCAAATCCTACTATTGCAACTTTAATTTTTTTCATATTTTAATCCTCGCTTAATTACTTTTTAAGTCTCGGTTTTTCTTTAATGCATTCATCGTTCAAATGAAATAATAATGCTTATCATTAACATAAGCAACTAATAAATAATCTTATTTATTAATTAGTAATAATTTTTATTTACGTTTTTCCTTATCCATTAACTTCTTAACCGCTAATAGGACATCAACTGATGGTTTAGGTATTCTTCCTAAATAATCAGGGCCAACATTAAGTAAATAATTAATATTACGTTCATTTAAATGTTTTTTAATTTCTAATATCTTTTCTGGACTCTTCCAGTTTTGATCATAGGATTTATAACCCCAAGTATCGTTAAGTGTACAAGGAGACTCAAATAACAAATCTTTGTTTTTATATTCTTTTGGGATTTCATTATCCCCTAAAGAAATATAGTCATATTTCATACCTGGGTAACTACCAATTCGAGAATTCACTAAAGCATTAGGTTGATACTTCTTCACTAGTTGATAAAGTTCGATTGATTCTTTTTCGCTGATGGTTCTAGGCGTATCAAACCAAATCGTAAATAGTTCGCCATATTTAGTTAATAATTCTTTTACTTGTGGTTTGATTTTTCTTTCAAACATTTCGTGATAATTTTTGCTTTTCTTATCTTTAAAATCCCAACAATTGCACCAACGAATATTTTCAACTTTATCATAACCTGCACCATTCTTTTCGTGCCAATCAAGCGCTTGGGAGTAATAAATGCCAAACTTTAAACCTTTCTTATGGCACGCATCACTTAATTCCTTAATAATATCTCTTTTAAATGGTGTAGCGTCTACGACATTAAATTTATCAACTTTGCTATGGAATAAGGCAAAACCTTCATGATGTTTAGTAGTCACTACCATATATTTCATTCCCGCTTTCTTAGCTAAATCTACCCATTCATCTGCGTTAAAATAGATTGGATTAAATACTTTCGCTAATTGCTCATATTCTTTAATAGGGATTTGAAAATAGGCTTGAATCCATTCTCCGATCGTTGAACCCATTCTTTTGCCGCGATATTCTCCAGCTAGAATAGAATAAAGACCAAAGTGGATCATCATTCCGTATTGAGCCTTTTTAAAATAAGTTTTATTATCCATAAACAATTAGTTTACTACTAAAACCGAAATAAACAATATAAATGCTTTTCATAGTCTCATCACTTTCATCATCATGAGTATAACACGTCATGTTATGTTAACCAAACGTGGCATTTAATAATTTTTTATATTTATATATAAATATACTTCTATTTTTAGGAAAATTAGTCCTCTTTTTTTGTGTATTACTATATAGGAGGACATTTTTCATGATAAAGAATAAAACCCCATTAGATGAATTCGCTAAATTGTTAGAAAATCCATCACACAATCTTTCAGTTGATGTGTATAATGAAGATGTAAAGGTTATCAAGGAGTCGGGCGTGAAGAAACATAAGAGTAAATACACATTAAATGAAATCGGTAACGCAATTATGGAACTTGCCAAGTCTTTCACATCTTTTAAGCAAGAAGTTAATGATCGTTTTGATAACTTAGAAAAAGATGTAAAAGATATTAACATTCGTCTTGATTACATTGTTAAAGCTAATAATCTTGAAGATAGTAAGTGAATTACCTCACCCTCGATTAATCATCGTGATGATTGTACGTAATTTTCTCTATTTTCATTAAATTCTAGAAAGTTAATAAATTTTTATATTTA